>CANJMQ010000011.1 GCA_947475225.1 Bradyrhizobiaceae bacterium | reverse complement strand
GGTGCACGAGGTGACGAGCCCGCAGGCTTTCGAGGGCTTGCGCATGGCCGGTCGCAAGGTGCGCGCGCCGGAGAAGACGCTTGCCGTGGTCGATCATAACGTGCCGACCACCGACCGCTCCAAGGGCATCGCGGAAGACGAAAGCCGCATCCAGGTCGAGACGCTGGCCAAGAACGCCGCCGAATTCGGCATCAAGTATTTCAACGAGCTCGACAAGCGCCAGGGCATCGTCCACGTGGTCGGCCCCGAGCAGGGCTTCACGCTGCCGGGCACGACGATCGTCTGCGGCGACAGCCACACCTCGACCCACGGCGCCTTTGGCGCGCTGGCCCATGGTATCGGCACGTCGGAAGTCGAGCATGTGCTCGCCACCCAGACGCTGATCCAGAAGAAGGCCAAGAACATGCTCGTCCAGGTAGACGGCAAGCTGCCGAAGCATTCGACCGCCAAGGACATCATCCTTGCCGTGATCGGCCAGATCGGCACGGCAGGCGGTACGGGCTCGGTCATCGAATTTGCCGGTGAGGCGATCCGCGACCTCTCCATGGAAGGCCGCATGACGGTCTGCAACATGACCATCGAGGGTGGCGCGCGCGCCGGCATGATCGCGCCGGACGAGAAGGCCTATGAATACCTCAAGGGCCGCCCCATGGCGCCCAAGGGCGAGGCCTGGGACAAGGCCGTCGCCTACTGGAAAACGCTGAAGACCGACGAGGGCGCGCATTTCGACCGCATCATCACGCTTGATGCGGCCAGCCTGCCGCCACTCGTCTCCTGGGGCACCAGCCCTGAGGACGTCATCACCATCGACGGCACCATCCCGAACCCTGACGAGATCGCCGATGATGGCAAGCGCCAGTCCAAGTGGCGGGCGCTGGAATACATGGGCCTCAAGCCGGGAACGAAGATGACCGACGTCGAGCTCGATGTCGTGTGGATCGGCTCCTGCACCAATGGCCGCATCGAGGACCTGCGCAACGTCGCCAAGGTCGTCGAGGGCAAGAAGGTGTCGGACCGCCTGGCCTATGCGATGATCGTGCCGGGCTCCGGCCTCGTGAAGGAACAGGCCGAGGCCGAGGGCCTCGACAAGATCTTCAGGGCCGCCGGCTTCGAATGGCGCGAGCCCGGCTGCTCCATGTGCCTCGGCATGAACCCGGACCAGTTGAAGCCCGGCCAGCGCTGCGCCTCCACCTCCAACCGCAACTTCGAGGGCCGCCAGGGCTACAAGGGCCGCACCCACCTGCTATCGCCCGAGATGGCCGCCGCTGCCGCACTGGCGGGGCGCTTCGTGGACGTGCGCAAGGGCGCCTGAACATCGCCTAGGTGATTCTGCTGAACGGCCCCGCTTTACCCGCGGGGCCGTTGGCGTTTCAAACGGGCACCCCGGCCTTGTCCTTGATTGGCCATTGAAAATTTCGGGCCGGGAAAGTTCATTTGCGAACAATCGCCGGCTCAGCTAGGGCCTAGATCCAACAGGCGTTCCGGCACGGGGAAAACCCCGGCAGGGACTGCAATTCAACGGGGATGCTTAATGATCCTGTCACGTGTGTGACGCAGATCATTAACGATTGCTGAACTTTTCGTTAAGCCTTATGTCACCGGCGTGGCGATAGGGTGATGCCAACGTCAAGGGCGGCGCCAATATTCGAGTGGGGGTTTCAAGTGGCTACTTCAACTGTTCAGGCGGACGCAAAGTTCCTGCGCCGCATTTTCCTGGGCCTCGTGTTTCTGACGCTCGTCACCGGCGGCCTCGCCGGCCTCACCACCGTGCAGGCGATGACCGGTTCGGCGGCCAGCTGCGCCAGCAGCTGCGAATAATTTCTCCACCATGGCGGAACACCGGCTGGCCGGACTCTCCGCCCCCTCCATCAGCGACATCGAAGACTTGGCGGCGGCGGCTTTCAGCAGTCTCCCCGACGGTTTTCGCACCCTGTGCGGCGAGGTGATCATCACTGTCACCGACTTCCCCACGGAAGAGGTGCAACACGACATGGACGCCGGGCCCTTCGACCTGCTCGGCCTGTTCCAGGGTATAGGCCTCGCCCATGACGGGGCTGTCCCGGAAACCGGGCGCATGCCCAACATGATCTTCCTCTACCGACGCGCCATGCTCGACTATTGGGCGGAACACGAGGAAACCCTGGGCGCCGTGGTCACCCACGTGCTGGTGCACGAAATCGGCCACCATTTCGGCCTCTCCGACGACGACATGTATGCCATCGAGGACCGCACCCCCTAGTCGGGCGAAACCCGGGCGCCATGTTGCAGCCCCTGCCCTTCCCCTCTATAGGAACGGCCCATGACCAGCATTTTCATCGATGGCGAGGCCGGAACCACCGGACTCCAGATCCGCGAGCGGTTGCAGAACCGCTCGGACGTGACGCTCGTTTCGATCGACCCGGAGCGCCGCAAGGACCCGAGCGCCCGCCGCGAGCTCCTCAACTCCGTCGACGTCGCCATCCTCTGCCTGCCCGACGACGCGGCGAAGGACGCCGTGGCGATGATCGAGCCCTCCTCAAAGATCCGCGTCATCGATGCCTCGACCGCCTTCCGCGTGGCCGAGGGCTGGGCCTATGGCATGCCGGAGATATCCGCTCTCCACCGCCAGAAAATTGCCGGTGCCACGCGCGTCGCCAACCCCGGCTGCTACCCGCAGGGGCTGATCGCGCTGGTCCGCCCGCTGGTGAATGCCGGCATCATGTCGGCGGACTATCCCGTCACCTACAACGCCGTGTCCGGCTATTCGGGCGGCGGCAAGAAAATGATCGAGGACTATGAGGCGAAGGGGGCTGCCGCCATTCCCTATTATCCCTATGGCCTCGGCTTCTCTCACAAGCACCTGCCCGAGATGCAGGTCTATGCCGAGATCGCCCATGCGCCCATCTTCCAGCCCGCGGTCGGCAACTATGCGCAGGGCATGATGGGCTGCGTGCCGGTGTTTGCGGAGCTTCTCCAGAAGAAGGTGAAGGGCCAGGACATCCGCGACTGCCTGTCGCTGGCCTATGCCAACCAGCCCTTCATCGAGGTCGCGCATTTCGAGCCCATCGAACGCGCTGCGCACATCACCCCCGAGACGCTGAACAACACCAACCGCATGCGCCTCCACGTCTTCGCCAACGATGCGCGCGGGCAGGTACTGCTGATGGCCATCTACGACAATCTCGGCAAGGGCGCTTCCGGCGCCGCCGTGCAGAATCTCAACATCATGATCGGCGCGGAGGAAACCCTCGGCACCGACCTCCCACAAGCTGCCTGAGGATCAACGCTATGCAGAAGTTCGAAACGCTCACCGGTGTCGCCGCTCCGCTGAACATCGTCAACATCGACACCGACATGATCATCCCCAAGCAGTTCCTGAAGACCATCAAGCGCACGGGCCTCGGCAAGTCGCTGTTCTTCGAGATGCGCTTCACCCAGGATGGCGTCGAAGTGCCGGATTTCGTGCTCAACAAGCCCGCCTACCGCAAGGCGGAGATCCTGGTGGCGGGCGACAATTTTGGCTGCGGCTCGTCGCGTGAGCATGCGCCCTGGGCGCTGCTCGACTTCGGCATCCGCTGCGTCATCTCCACGTCCTTCGCCGACATCTTCTACAACAACTCCTTCAAGAACGGCATCCTGCCGATCAAGGTCAGCCCGGAAGACCTGAAGAAGCTGATGGACGATGCCGAGCGCGGCGCCAATGCCACCATGACCATCGACCTGCCGAACCAGGAGATCCGCGGTCCCGACGGCGGCACCATCAAGTTCGACCTCGACCCGTTCCGCAAGCATTGCCTGCTCAACGGCCTCGACGACATCGGCCTCAGCCTCGAGAAGTCCTCTTCCATCGACAGCTTCGAGACGAAGCAGGCACAGAGTCAGCCCTGGCTCTGATAAGCCATCGCAACGTGGAAGGTCGGGGCAAAAGAGAATTCCGTCATCCCGGCGAAGGCCGGGATGACGGAATGTTGGGGGTGCGGGCGCGCACACCCGGTTCCATTCGAACGACGCACTAGTGGAGGCGATCCTCACCACTGTACTGCCGGTCTTCGGCATGATCGTGCTGGGCTACGGCTTCACCAAGGCCAAGGTCTTCGACGCGGCGGCGGGCCGCGGGCTCTCGCTCTTCGTCTTCAATGTTGCCATCCCGGCACTCCTCTTCAAGACGGTGGCCAGCATGGGTGCCCAGCAGGGCGCGCCCTGGGAACTGTGGATCGCCTTCTTCGGTGGGTTGTTCATCACCTGGATCACGGCGGGGCTGGTCTCGCGCCTTGTGCCCTCGCTCAATGTCTCGGGCGGGGCGGCGGCCTCCATGGCGGCAGGCTTCGGCAACCTGGCGCTCCTCGGCACGCCGCTCGCGCTTTCGCATTTCGGCCAGCAGGTGGCGATTCCGCTCGGCATGATCCTGTCGATCCATGCCCCCATCCTGTGGTTCACCGCCATGCTGCACCGGGCCCTGTTCCAGACCACGGGGGGATTTTCAATCGGCCGGACGGCGAAGGAACTGTTCAAGCACCTCGCCACCAATGGCATCGTGCTGGGCCTCGTTGCCGGCAGCCTGTGGCGGTTTACCGGCTGGGGCCTGCACCCGGTCTTCGGCACGATGCTCGGCATGCTGGCGGATGCCTCCGTTCCCACAGCACTGTTTGCACTGGGCGTCTCGCTGGCGGGCTATTCCCTGAAGGGGTCGTGGAGCGGCATGTTCACGCTGATCGGCCTCAAGATGGTGCTGATGCCCGTTCTCGTCTTCCTGCTGGTGCACTACGTGGTGTCGATCCCGCCGCTGTGGGGCCATGTGGCGGTGCTGTTCGCCGCCATGCCGACGGGAGCCAACGCCTTTCTGTTCTCGCAGCGTAACAACGAGGCGACCGCGGCGGTTTCAGGCGCCATAGCACTGGGAACGGCATTGGCGGCGGTCAGCGCCTCGGTTCTGCTCTATCTCATGGACACAGGTGCGATTTAGGCCCGTCAGGCTTGATTTTACGGGTGAACAGGTCCATTTTCCGCGCGAATTTCTGAACCCCACTACCCAAGGAGCCACATGGCCAAGGAAGAACTGCTCGAATTCGAAGGTACCGTGACCGAACTTCTTCCCAACGCGACGTTCCGCGTGAAGCTCGACAACAATCACGAGATCATCGCCCACACTGCCGGCAAGATGCGCAAGAACCGCATTCGCGTGCTGGCCGGCGACCGCGTGATGGTCGAGATGACGCCCTATGACCTGACGAAGGGCCGCATCAATTATCGCTTCAAGTAAAGCCAAGGGCGCGCAGGCCCCCGTCAAGCTGGTGCTGGCGAGCGCCTCGCCGCGCCGGCTGCAGTTGCTGGAGCGTGTCGGTCTGACGCCCGACCTCCTCAACCCCTCTGACATCGACGAACTTCCCCACAAGCGCGAGACGCCACGCGCGCTGTCGATCCGCCTCGCGCGGGAGAAGGCCCAGCGCGCCCTCGAGATGCCGCTGGTGAAGGAGTTGGGCCACAACACCTTCGTGCTGGGGGCGGACACGGTCGTCGGCCTCGGCCGCCGCATCCTGCCCAAGGCCGAGACGCTGGACGAGGCGCGCGACTGCCTGTCGCTGCTCTCGGGCCGCTCGCACTGGGTTTATTCCACCGTCTGCCTCATCGCCCCAGGCAACAAGATATCGACGCGCTGTGTCGAGACCAAGGTGCGTTTCAAGCGCCTGTCACGCGAGGACGTGGACAGCTACATGGCGTCCAACGAGTGGCGCGGCAAGGCCGGTGGCTATGCCATCCAGGGTCGCGCCGAGGCCTTCGTGCGTCTGCTCAGCGGATCCCATTCTGCCGTGGTGGGCCTGCCACTCTATGAGACGGTCAGTCTCCTCGAAGGAGCCGGCTACCCGGTGTTCCACAGCTGGATGACGGCGCCACAATCGGAGGTCTGAGATGACCGAGCCGGTGCGGCTTCGCCCGAAGCGTCCCTGCCCCATCTGCCAGAAGACATCGCTGCAGAAGTACCATCCCTTCTGCTCATCGCGCTGCGCCCAGATCGACCTGAACCGCTGGTTCGGCGGCAACTATGCAATTCCGGTTGAGGAGGACGAGCCCGACGAGGGTGAGAACCGCGAGGGGTGAAGTGCCAGCCCCTTCTCCCGTTGCGCCGCAATGGGAGAAGGTCTTCGAAGGGGGGGATGAGGGCCTCTCTCCGCGAGTCCCGTTGTTGTACCAGCCCTCATCCGGCCTGTCGGCCACCTTTTCCCATCCTTCGGACGGGAGAAGCAACTGCTACTCAGCTGCGAGCGGCGTGCCAGCCTGCTGTGCCGCGTCCTTCTTCGGCCGCCAGCCCATCACCGCATAGACACACGGCACCACGAACAGCGTGAGCAACGTGCCGAGGCTCATGCCGCCGACGATCACCCAGCCGATCTGCTGGCGGCTTTCCGCCCCCGCACCCGTCGCCAGGGCCAGTGGAATGGCGCCGAGGATCATCGCCGCCGTGGTCATCAGGATGGGCCTGAGGCGGAGCCGCGCCGCCTCGATGATCGCCGTACGATGCTCCGTCCCTTCAAGCTGCAGCTTGTTGGCAAAGTCGACGATCAGGATGCCGTGCTTGGTGATGAGGCCGATAAGGGTCACGAGTCCGATCTGCGAATAGACATTCAGCGTGCCGCCGGTGAGATAGAGTGCGCCGAGTGCGCCCGTCATCGACAGCGGCACCGAGACCATGATCATGATGGGATCGCGGAAGCTCTCGAACTGTGCCGACAGCACGAGATAGATGAAGGCCAGCGCCAGCGCGAAGACGAGGAAGAGGTTGGAGCTTGCATCGCGATATTCGCGCGCCTGTCCCGTGAGGTCCGTCAGCGTGCCGGGGGGCAGAACCTCGGAGGCGGCCAGCTGCACGTCCTTGATCGCCTCGCCCAGGGTGTAACCTGGCGCGAGGTTGGCCTGGATCGTGATGGCGCGCAGCTGGTTGAAGCGGCGCAGGTCACGCGGGGCCACACCCACCTTGGCCGTCACGATGTTGGACAGCTGCACCATCTCGCCGTTCTTGCCCTTGACGAAGATGTTGGCCAGCGTCTCGGGCGAGGTGCGCTGGGCTGCAGGCAGCGCCACCGTCACGTCATATTGCTGCGAGCCGATCTGGAAGGTCGTCACGTTGCGCCCGCCCAGCAGTGTTTCCAGGGTGCGCCCGATCACCGCGATGTCGAGCCCCAGGTCGGCCACGCGGCTGCGGTCAATCTCGACGTCGACCTCCGGCTTGTTGAGGCGCATGTCGGTGTCGAGATCGGCAAGGCCCGGATTGTCCTTCAGCTTCTCAACCAGCTTCTGCGCCAGCGTGTTCAATTCGGCATAGGAGGCCGACGACTGGATCACGAACTGGAAGGGCTTGCCGAAGCCGCGCACGCCGAGCGATGCGGGGTTCGTCGCGAAGGCCTGCACGCCGGCGATCTTGCGCAGCTTGGGTGACAGGCCCTGCACGATCTGCTGCTGCGAGACATGGCGCTCCGACCAGTCCTTGAGGCGCGCGAAGGACAGGAACTGCGTGACGTCCCCCGGCCCGACGATCATCAGGTAGGATTGCAGCTCCGGCACCTGCGCCAGCAGCTCCTCCGCCTGCGAGGCATAGCGGCTGGTGTAAGCGAAGCTCGCGCCCTCCGGCGCGCTGGCGTTGATGATGATGGTTCCGCGATCCTCGGTGGGCGAAAGCTCGGACTTCATCTGCGTGAACAGCCAGCCGCCGGCAATGCCCACGCCCAGCGCCAGCAACAGCACCAGCCAGCGCAGCGTCAGCGCCAGCGACAGCGCACCGCGATAGCCACGCTCGAGCCCGTCGAGCAACCCTTCGATGATCCGCGCGAAGATGTTGCGGCGCTCGGAATGCTTGAGCAGCTTCGAGCACATCATCGGCGTCAGCGTGAGGGCCACGAAGCCCGAGACGATGACGGCCCCCGCCAGCGTCACAGCAAATTCAAGGAACAGTCGCCCGGTGCGTCCGGGCGTGAAGGCGATCGGCGCATAGACGGCGGCCAGCGTCAGCGTCATGGCGACGACCGCGAAGCCGATCTCGCGCGCGCCCTTGATGGCTGCATCGAAGGGCTTCATGCCCTCCTCGATGTGCCGGTAGATGTTCTCGAGCACCACGATGGCGTCATCGACCACAAGGCCGATGGCCAGCACCATGGCGAGCAGGGTCAGCGTGTTCACGGTGAGGCCCGTGGCATACATGATGGCGAAGGTGGCGACGAGCGACACCGGGATCGTCACGATGGGAATCAGCGCCGCGCGGAAGGAATGCAGGAAGAACAGGATGATCAGCAGCACGAGGCCAATGGCCTCGAGAATGGTGTGGAAGACGTTCTGGATCGAGCGGTCGATGAACACCGTCGAGTCGAAGCCGATGGAGATCGAGGTGCCCTTGGGCAGTTCCGAATTCAGCCGCGGCAGCAGCGCCTTCACCTCGCGTGCCACGTCAAGCGGGTTGGCCACCGCCGTCTTGACGATGCCGATGGAGATGGCCGTGGCGCCATTGTAGCGGCTCTCGCGGCGCACATCCGCCGTGCCGAGTTCGACGCGCGCCACGTCACCCAGCCGCACTTGCAGCCCGCCTGCCTGCTTCAGCACGATGCTGGCGAATTCCTCTGCCGTTCCCAGCGACGTCCGGGACAACACCGTGAATTCGCGGTCGCGGCTCTCGATGCGGCCTGCCGGGATCTCGACGTTCTGGCTGCGGATGGCGGTCTCGACGTCCTGCACGGTCAGGGCCTGCCCGGCAAGCCGCGCGGGGTCGATCCACACCCGCATCGCATAGATGCGCGCCCCGTTGATCGCCGCATCGGCCACGCCGTCGAGGTTCTTGAAGCGGTTGACGATGTTGCGGTCGACATAGTCGGTCAAGGCCGCGGCATCCATGCTGTCCGACTGCATCACGAGATACATGATCGGCTGCGCGTCGGCCTCGACCTTGGCGATGTTGGGCTCGCTGATCTCGCCGGGAAGCTGCCGCCTGACGCGGCTCACCCGGTCGCGCACGTCGCTCGTTGCGGCGTCGATGTTGACGCTCGAGCGGAAGGTGACGGTGATGCGGCTCTGCTCGGCGCGTGAGGTTGATTCGAGCGTGTCGATGCCCTCGATGCCGGCGAGCGAGCCTTCCAGAACCTGGGTCACCTGAGACTCGACGACCTCGGCGGAAGCGCCGGGATAGTCCGTCTGGACCGAGACCTGTGGCTGGTCGATCTTGGGATATTCCCGCACCGTGAGCCGTGAGAAGGACATCAGCCCGGCCAGCAGCAGCACGAGGCTCAGCACGGTGGCGAAGACCGGGCGCCGGATGCAGAGTTCGGTGAACCCCATGGGGATTACTCGGCCGTCGCGGCGGGCGGCACCACCTCGACCTTGGCGCCGCTGGAGAGCTGGGCGTTGCCGGCGGTCACCACCGTGTCACCGTCCCTGAGACCGTCCACCACCTCGACCTTGCCATCGAGGCGCTTGCCGAGCTTCACCTTCACTTCGGAAACCTTGCCGTCCGCAATGGTAAAGACCACGGCCCCGCCGGCGCGCTGCACGATGGCGGACTCCGGCACCAGCACGCCCATGCGCTCCGGCCCCTTGACGGTGACGCGCACGAGCAGCCCCGGCCGGAGCTTGCCTTGGGCGTTGTTGAACAGCGCGCGCACCTGAAGTGCCCGCCCGTTGACGTTGATTACCGGGTTGAGTGCGGAAATCTCCGCCGTGAACGTCTGACCGGGCAAGGCGTCGACCGTGAAACTGACGGCTTTCGCCGCCTGCACGACCTGCTCCTGGAGCTCGGGCACGGAAAAGCTCACCTGCAGCCGGTCGGTCTTGTCGAGCTGAACAAGCGCCGTTCCGGCCGTCACATAGGCTCCCTCGGACACGGTGCGAAAGCCGAGCGTACCGGAAAAGGGCGCTGAGATGGTGAGCTTGTCGAGCCGCACTTGCGATGCCTCGACGGTGGCCCGCGCCACGTCGCGCGCCGACAGCGCCTCGTCATAGGCGCTCTGCGCCACGTTGCCGGACTGCCGGAGCTTCTGGTTGCGCGCAAAGCTCGCCTCGGCCAGTTGCAGCCGCGCCTTGGCCTCGGCGAGGTCGGACCGGGCCAGGTCGGAGTCGAACTGGAACAGGGCCGCGCCCTTCTCGACCGTGGAGCCATCTGCAAAGGTGATGCTGGCCACCCGCCCGCTGGTTTCAGGGGCGATGGCGACGCTTTCATCGGACAGCAGCGTGCCGATCGCCGAAACGTCGTCACTCAACTTTGCCGAGCCGCTCTTTGCTGTCTCAACGGCTGCGGGTCCGCGATTGGGGCGCCCGCCCGCCTGGCCCTTGGCCGCGTCGCCGCCTGATGCCTGGGTCTTTACCGGTCCGCCGAGCCCGGTGAGCGCCGCGACGTCGATGCCATAATGCCGGACGCCGAACGCGGCCGCCGCTACGGCGGCGATGCCCACCAGCAAGTAAACGAAACCTCTCATCAACAAACACCCTATGCCACGGCCCGCGACCCTAGGCCGAAAACCTCCACCTTTCCATACGCTCCCATGACTGGCCGCGGATCGAAGACGCCGGAGCGCCCTTGGGACCGGTTCACTCCCTCTGGCCTTGGGCGTCCCGCCGCGATATGTGCTTGCACCAGAGCTGGCTAGAGTAAGGATGATCCCCATGAAGACGCGCGCCGCCGTTGCCTTTCAGGCTGGAAAGCCGCTGGAAATCGTCGAGGTCGACCTGGAAGGCCCGAAGGCCGGCGAGGTGCTGGTCGAGATCAGGGCGACGGGCGTCTGCCACACCGACGAGTTCACCCTGTCGGGTGCCGATTCGGAGGGCCTGTTCCCAGTCATCCTCGGGCATGAGGGCGCGGGCGTCGTGGTGGAAGTGGGCGCCGGCGTGACCACGCTGAAGCCGGGCGACCATGTCATCCCGCTCTATACGCCGGAATGCCGACAGTGCCCCTCATGCCTGTCGCGCAAGACCAACCTGTGCACGGCGATCCGCGCCACTCAGGGCCAGGGCGTGATGCCGGACGGCACCTCGCGCTTCTCCTACAAGGGGCAGAAGGTGCACCACTACATGGGCTGCTCCACCTTCTCGAACTACACCGTGCTGCCGGAGATCGCGCTGGCCAAGGTCAACGACAAGGCCCCCTTTGACAAGATCTGCTACATCGGCTGCGGCGTGACGACCGGCGTTGGCGCGGTGCTGAACACAGCGAATGTCGAGTCTGGTGCAACGGCCATCGTCTTCGGGCTGGGCGGCATCGGCCTCAACGTCATCCAGGGACTGAGGATGGCAGGCGCCGACATGATTATCGGCGTCGACATCAACAGCTCCAGGAAGGAATGGGGCGAGCGCTTCGGCATGACGCATTTTGTCAATCCCACCGACGTGCAGGGCGACCTCGTCGCCCATCTGGTCAACATGACGAAGCGCGGGGCCGATCAGTTCGGCGGCGCGGATTACACCTTTGACTGCACCGGCAACGTCAAGGTCATGCGCATCGCGCTGGAAAGCTGCCACCGCGGCTGGGGCCAGTCGATCGTCATCGGGGTTGCCGCTGCTGGTCAGGAAATCGCGACGCGCCCGTTCCAGCTGGTCACCGGCCGGGTCTGGAAGGGCACGGCCTTCGGCGGCGCCCGCGGCCGCACGGATGTCCCGAAGATCGTCGACTGGTACATGTCGGGCAAGATCGAGATCGACCCGATGATCACCCACACCATGCCGCTCGAGGACATCAACAAGGCCTTCGAGCTGATGCATGAAGGCAAGTCGATCCGCAGCGTCATCCTGTTCTGACCATGGCGCTGGAGACCAAGTCGCTGTGGAAAGCCCATGGCGGGATGCAGGGCGTCTACAGTCATGCCTCCGCGGCCTGCGCCTGCGCCATGACCTTCGCGGTCTATGTGCCTCCACATGCTGAAGGCCAGAAGCTGCCCGTCTTGTGGTACCTCTCGGGTCTCACCTGCACCCATGCCAATGTCATGGAGAAGGGGGAATACCGGAAGGCCGCCGCGGAACATGGCGTCATCATCGTCTGCCCGGACACCAGCCCACGCGGTGAAGGCGTGGCGGATGTTCCCGGCGACTGGAAGCTCGGCCTTGGTGCAGGCTTCTATGTCGATGCCACGCAGGAGCCATGGTCGGCGCATTACCGGATGTATTCATATGTGACGGCGGAACTCCCTGCCGTCATCGCCGCCAGTTTTCCCATGGCAGACATGGGGCGGCAGGGCGTCTTCGGCCATTCGATGGGTGGCCACGGCGCACTCATCGCGGCGCTGAAGAACCCGGGCCGATACCTGAGCTGCTCTGCCTTCGCGCCCATCGTCCACCCGATGACGGCGGACTGGTCCCGCCCGGCACTCGCCGCCTATCTGGGTTCCGACGAAACCATTTGGCGCAAGTGGGATGCCGTGGCGCTGATCGAGGATGGTGCCCGGTTTCCCGAATTGCTGGTCGACCAGGGAACTGCCGATTCCTTCCTCGCGGATGGGCTGCGGCCATGGCTTCTGGAGGAGGCCTGCAGGGCGGTCTCGTTGCCTCTCTCGCTGCGCATGCAGGCGGGCTACGACCACTCCTATTATTTCGTGTCCAGCTTCGTGGCGGACCATATCGTTTGGCATGCGAAACGATTCGCCGCTTGAATCGCGCGGTACTTGACTTTACGGAAGTCATAATGACGCAGATGCAACAGCGTGAAGCCGCGATCTACGTGCATCACGGACAGCTTTACAATCTCTCATTGAAAAGCAAAATTCTTCATTTTTTCAATATGTTACATCTCTGTTTCAGATCCACCCATCTGACTTGCAAGGACTGAATAGAGCCAAAAAAAGAAAATATATAGTTCCAGTTAGGAGTATAGTATTTTTGACAATTTAAAGCGTTTAAGTTGTGCGCTAATTTAGCGAAGTAAACCATTGCAGGTTGAAACTCATGCGACCGACTTTAGCCGATGTTGCCAAGCTTGCCGGAGTATCCGTAGCCACCGCCTCGCGTGCCCTGTCCAATCCCGACCTCGTTGCTGACGGCACAAGGCGCGCCGTACGCGAGGCAGCCGCCTCCTGCGGCTACAAGATCAACCTTGTGGCGCGCTCGCTGCGCATCCAGCGCACCGACACGCTTCTTGTCCTTGCCCCCTGCATCGACAACAGCTTCTACCCCGCCCTGGTGCGCAGCATCGAGGATACGGCACTGGCCATGGGCTATGCCATCATCATCGGCTTCACGAACAAGGCTGACAGGCACCGCGAGGCCTATGCCGAGCTTCTGAGCGCCGGCCGGGTGGACGGTTTGCTGGTGATGGACGGCGGATCTGGTGTGGACCGCTTCACCGGCCCCCAGCCGGACCTGCCGGTGGTGCAGGTGTTCGACAAGATCTACGAAACGCAGGTGCCGGTGGTGCGTGTGGATGAACAGCAGGTCGCCGATCTCGCCGTACACCAGTTGGCCTCCATGGGCCATCGCCGCATTGCCCACATCTCCGGGGCTGCCGACCGGCATTCGGCCCGCGAGCGCCGTGAAGGTTACCGGGCGGCCATGGCCCGGCTTGGCCTCCCCGTTGAGGACCAGCTCGTGAAGAATGGCCATGGCCATCGCGAAGGCGGTGCGGAGGCAATGAAGCAGTTGCTGGAACTGCCACTGGCCCCCACCGCAGTGTTCTGCGCCAATGACACGATGGCCTGCGCCGCAATGGACGTGTGCCGCGACCGCGGCATCCATGTACCGGGTGACATTTCCTTCATCGGTGCGGACGGCACGGCGGACGGGCTCTTCGCCTTCCCCTCGCTTACCACGGTGAACGTGCCGCGCGCCGAAGCGGGCAGCCGCGCGGTGGAAAAGCTGGTGGGGCTGATCCGCGGCCAGGCCGTGATGCCGGACACGGTGCTGCCGGTGGAACTCAAGCTGCGCGGAAGCTGCGCGCCGACGCGCACCGCCGTCGCCGCATGAGAAAACTTCAGCGCTCGTAGAACTGCGTCACCAGCCTGTCCAGCAGCCGCACGCCCCAGCCGGAGCCCCAGCTCTGACTGATCGCGTTGCGCGGCGCGTCCATGGCCGTTCCAGCCACGTCGAGATGCACCCATGGCACATTGTTGACAAAGCGCTGCAGGAACTGCGCCGCGGTGATCGCGCCGGCATATCGGCCGCCGGTGTTCTTCACGTCGGCCACTTCGTGATCGATGATCTTGTCATACTCAGGGGCCAGCGGCATGCGCCACACCTTCTCGCCCGTTGCATAGCCCACTTCGGAGAGGCGCTGCGCAAGCTCGTCGTTGTTCGAGAACAGGCCAGCATGCTCCTTGCCGAGCGCCACCATGATGGCGCCGGTGAGCGTCGCGAGATCGATCATGAAGCGCGGCTTGAAACGCTCCTGAATATACCAGAGCACGTCGGCCAGCACGAGGCGGCCTTCGGCATCGGTGTTGAGCACCGCGATGGTCTGGCCCGACATGGAGGTGACCACATCGCCCGGCCGCTGCGCCTTGCCGTCGGGCATGTTTTCGACAATGCCGATGGCACCCACCGCATTGACCCTGGCCTTGCGCTTGGCCAGCGCCATCATCAGGCCGGCCACACAGGCGGCACCACCCATGTCGCCCTTCATGTCCTCCATGCCACCCGCCGGCTTGATCGAAATGCCGCCGGTGTCAAAGGTGACGCCCTTGCCGATGAAGGCGAGCGGCGGCTCGCTGGCCTTGCCGCCCTTCCATTCCATGACCACCATGCGCGCCTCATGGGCAGAACCCTGCGCAACGCCCAGCAGCGCGTTCATGCCGAGCTTCTGCATCTGGGCCGGGGTGAGGATCGAGATCTTGAGCCCGAGTTTCGCCAATGGTTTCATGCGGTTGGCGAATTCCACCGGATGGAGGTGATTGGGCGGCTCATTGACGAGGTCCCGGGCGAAGTGGACACCCTCGGCAACGGCCTCGAGCGCCGGGAAACGCTGTCGTGCCCCCTTCACGTCGCCTGTGAGCAGCGTTACCTGCTTCAGCTCCTTTGCGTCAGGCTTCTTCGACTTGTACTGATTGAAACTGTAGGCCCGGAGCCTGATCCCCGATGCAATGAGCGCCGCGGTCTCACCCAACGACAGCCCAGCTGCCGCCACATCCGCGGCAATCGTGACCGCGTCTGCCTTGAGGGCCTGCGAAACGCCTGCCGTAGCGCCACCCAGCATCTCGAGGTCGAGGGGACGCAGCGCCGAGGGTTGCCCCAATCCAAACAGCACGGCGCGGCTGAAGCTTCCACCGGGAGCGACAATGTCGAGGGTCGAATCCCGCTTGCCCGTGAAGCCCGCGGCGGTCATGGCGCGCCTGATCTGCCCCCCGGTGCGATGGTCAGCCTCGGCGGCAAGCCCAGCCAGAGGCTGCCCTTCGGGAACGAGCAGGATCAACACGCCGGATTTCGGCAGGCTGGCCGGGGAAAAACTGATTTTCATGGGATGCCTTCAAGCTGGGAAAGGCCTCTCTTAGCGGGTTTTTCGCGGCTTGGGAATCAAAGGTCCGCGGCGTCCGTTGAACAAATATTAACCATGGCGGGGCACTCTTCCGCAGCGACCCCCTTTCGCGCAGGAAATGCCACTCCAGGGCTTCCCGCCCCCCCCGAAAGCCGTTAAGACTTGCGGCGTGAAGTGAGTTGTCGGGGTCAGGTGCGAAAACACCGTTTCAACCAGCGCTATGCACGGGTGCGGGGGCTGCATGTCTGTCTTCTCGGACTGCTGGCGGCTGCCGGTCTCGCACTCAGCGTCGGGGGCACGCGGGCGGGCGTCAACAACCAGCCCGCATTCGTCGCGCCGGAGACCGGCCCGGTTCCCAAGGGAACCCGCGTTGACGTCATCGCCGATACCCTGACCTATGACGACAAGACCAAGATCGCCACCGCCACTGGCCTCGTGCAGCTGACCTATGGGCCGTATGTGCTGACCGCCACCAGGGTGGTCTACAACATGAAGGACAAGACCTTCTCGGCCAATGGCTCGGTCATCCTCAAGGAACCGAACGGCAACGTGATGGAAGCCGATACGGCCACCATGAAGGACACCTTCGCGGCGGGCTTCGCTGAACATGTGAAGGCGCTGCTCACCAACAACGTGACGATCACCTCGCAATATGCCCGCAAGTACGAAAACGGCATCACCATCTACCAGCATGCGAGCTACACCGCGTGCAAGACCTGCGTGACGGCGGATGGTTCCCCGGTGTGGCAGATCGTGGCCCGCGAGGCCAAGCACGACAACAAGGAACACACCATCTACTACAAGGACGCGCAGCTGAAATTCGGCCCCGTTCCGGTGTTCTTCACGCCCTACTTCGCCTATCCCGACCCGACGGTGACGCGCCGCACCGGCTTGCTCCTGCCGTCTGTCCACTGGGGCCAATATGGCTTCGGTCTGACCACGCCCTATTTCTGGGCGATCAACCGCAGCATGGACATGACCCTCGCGCCGATGTGGACAACCAAGCGCGGTCCACTGGCCGATCTGCAGTTCCGGCAGGCCCTTGCCTCCGGCTCCTACAGCATCGAGGGCTGGGGCATCCACGAGGCATCGCCGGCCCCCAACAACCCCTATGACACGCCGTGGCGCGGTGCAGCGCGCACGCAGTCCGACTTCCGCATCAACGACAAGTGGACATGGGGCTGGGACGGCACGCTGGTCAGCGACAAGCTGTTCATGTCGGACTACAGCATCGACCCGCGCAACATGGTGGCGGATTACGTGCAGGCCACCGGCCTCGACGACCGCAACTACACCAAGGCGCAGGTCATCGGCTGGCAATCGCTCGTCGACGGCGAGAACCAGGGCGACATGCCGATCGCCACGCCCTTCATCACCGGCGACTATGTGCTGCCGCAGGAGCTGATGGGCGGAGAGTTTTCCTATGGCTTCAATTACTACACGCTGGAGCGCCAGAACTCGATCGACACCACCGACTATGGCAACAACAGCAGCGGCAACGGCAAGGACGAGCTTACCCTCAATCTCGGCACCAACCAGACGCACATGATGGGCTATGCCGACTGGAAGCGACAGATGATCTCGGACTCGGGGCTCGTGGTCACGCCCTTCGCGGGCGTTCGCGGCGACGGGTTCTATTCCCAGAACGTCCCCACCGCCATGGCCGACACCGCGTCCGATTTCTCGGTGTCGCCGACCGCCGGCATCGATACGCGCATGCCCTTCGTCACCGCGATCGGCGACTATGAAAGCGTGCTGACGCCGGTGTTGCAGATGATCGCATCGCCCTCCGAGCCCAACCAGAACAAGAACGGCAACGAGGATGCGATCACCCTCAACTTCGATACCTCGAACCTGTTCCTGAGCGACCGTTTCACCGGTTATGACCGCTGGGAGGGTGGCGTGCGGGCCAATGCCGGCATCAACTACACGCTGCTGGCGCCCAATGGCGGCTTCGTGCGCGCCGCCCTGGGTGAGAGCTTCCACATCGCCGGCGAGAACAGCTATCTGGTGGGCTCCGGCCTCGACGGCACCTCATCTGACATGGTCGGCGCCATTGCGCTGCAGTTCAATCCCCACGTGACCCTGGGCTACCAGGCGCGCTGGGAGGAGGATTTCTCGCGCATCAATGTGCAGGAAGCCTCGCTTGGTCTCAATTTTGGCAAGTTTTATGGCTCTCTCAACTACGCCGATATATCGGCGGCCGCCAATTATGGACGGCCGGACAACGAAGAGCAGATGTGGGGCGACGCCCGCTACTATCTCTCGGATGCCTGGAGCGTCTTCGGCAGTGCCCGTTACGACGTCCAGAACGGCAAGCCGATGGGAGAGAGCATGGGCGTCACCTTCGACTGCGACTGCATGAAGGCGGACCTCGTCTATTCCATGTCACATACCGACCAGTTTGGCGTTTCCGACAACGGCACCGAATATCGCCTCGACCTCAGCATCGAGCTCAGGACGATTGGTACCCTGGCAGGCGGGTTCGTGCTCTGATGACATTGTTTCGCATCCTTCCCGCTGCGGTGCTCGCGATGGTCCTTGCATGTGCCCCGGCGGCCCATGCCCAGTCTCCCTCGCTCGTTGCCATCGTGAACGATCAGCCCATCACCGAACTCGACCTCACCCAGCGCATCGCACTGCTCGAGGTCATGGACGACGTGCCTAGGGGTGGCATCGACAAGAAAAAGGCCCTGCTCCAGCTGATCGACCAGGTGGTGAAGATCCAGGAAGCCCGGCGGTTCAACATGATACCCAGCGACGCGGAGCTGAACGACCGCATCAAGCGCCTGGCCGAAGGCATGAAGCTCACCTCCGATGCGCTCTACGCCAAGCTCGGCGCCAAGGGCATCAGCAAGGCAACCTTCCGCGATTATGTGAAGGCCGGCATGGCCTTCACCCGCATTATCCAGGGCAAGTACCAGCAGCAGGTCAAGGCGACGGATGCCGAGGTCGACGCCAAGATGGCGGAGATCAAGGCCAACATCGGCCAGGAACAAGCCAAGATCATGAGTGATCCGCGCATGAAGCCGATCAACGTCTACACGCTGATGGAAATCCACCTGCCGGTTGAGGGCAACGACCCGATGCTGCTGCAGTCGCGCGCCATAGAGGCTGCGCAGGTGGTGCAGCGCCTCAAGAGCTGCAACGGGCTGAAGGCCGCCTCGGAAGGCATCTTCGACGTCAGGAAGGGCAAGACCTTCGAAGCCGATGGCGCAAGGCTGCCACCGCAGCTGAAGGCCGCACTCGACAAGGGGGGCATTGGCCGCGCGATCGGTCCCATGCGTGGCAAGGACGGCATCCAGCTGATCGCCCTGTGCGGCGTCCGCAAGCTCACGCCACCCAAGCCCAATTTCACCATGCCGACCCGCGACCAGGTGGAGCGCGCCGTCCTCAACGAGAAATACGACAAGCTGGAGGAGCAGTATCTCGCCACGGCGCGCGACAAGGTCTATGTCGAGTACCGCAATCCGAGCTACGCCCCGTAGGAGGGCCGCGATGACGGCTCCCCTCATCCTCACCTCCGGAGAGCCGGCCGGCATCGCGCCCGAGATCACGGCTGCCGCCTGGGCCGCACTGCGCGGTGAGCCCGGGAAAGCCTTTGCGCTGCTGGGCGACGCGAATTACTGGCGGGCACGAAATCCGGGCCTGCCCATCGCCGAGGTCACGTCTCCCGCCGAGGCCCTTGCGGCATTTGACAATGCCCTTCCCGTTCTCCACCGCCCGCTCGCCTCGCATCCTGCTCCGGGTCGCATCGCCCTCGATACCGCACCGCAGGTGATCGCCGCAATCGACGAGGCGGTCAGCCTCGCTTTCAAGGGCTGGGCCAGCGGCATCGTCACCAACCCGATCCAGAAGGAAGCGCTCTATGGCGCGGGCTTCCGGCACCAGGGCCACACCGATTATCTCGCGCATCTCTCTGCCCGCAATGGCAAGCCGGTGCAGGAAGTCATGATGCTGGTCGCGGACGACCTCCGTGCCATTCCGGTGACCGTCCACATTCCGTTGAAGGACGTGCCGGCGCAGCTGACGCGCGAAGCGATCCAGTCGCAGGCCCGCGTCACGGCGCAGGACCTCACACGCTACTTCGGCATCGACAGGCCCCGCCTTGCCTTCACCGGCCTCAATCCGCACGCCGGCGAGAATGGCGCCATGGGCCGCGAGGAGATCGAGGTGATCCGCCCCGCCCTCGATACGCTGCGCGCCGAGGGCTTTGACGTGTTGGGGCCGCTCTCCGCCGACACCGCCTTCCATGCCGAGGCGCGTGCCACCTATGACGCCATCCTGTGCATGTATCACGACCAGGCGCTGATCCCGGTGAAGACGCTGGACTTCCATGGCGGCATCAACGTGAGCCTCGGGCTTCCCTTCATCCGCACTTCGCCGGACCACGGAACAGCCCTCGGCATCGCCGGCAAGGGCATCGCCAATCCGAAGAGCCTCATCGCCGCCATTCGTCTCGCGGCCAAGATGGCAAAGGCCGCTGCGTGAACGGGGATACGCTGCCGCCGCTGCGCGAGGTGATCGCCCGCCACGGCCTTGGCGCCAAGAAGGCGCTGGGCCAGAACTTCCTCTTTGACCTGAACCTCACGCGCCGCATCGCGCGGGCCGCAGGGCCGCTTGAAGGCATCACGGTCATCGAGGTCGGACCCGGCCCCGGCGGCCTCACCCGCGCACTGCTGATGGAGGGCGCCACCCATGTCATCGCCATCGAGCGCGATGACCGCGCGCTGGCGGCGCTGGCCGAAATCTCTGCCGCCTATCCCGGCCGCCTCACGGTGATCCCCGGCGATGCGCTGGAGACGGATTATGCCAAGCTGGTGGCGGGCAGGCCCACCAGGATCGTTGCCAACCTGCCCTACAACATCGCGACACCGCTTCTCGTCGGCTGGCTCGGCGGCGATCATTGGCCGCCCTTCTATGAGTCTCTCACCCTGATGTTCCAGAAGGAAGTGGCCGAGCGCATCGTGGCAAAGCCCGGCGGCAAGGATTTCGGGCGGCTGTCGGTGCTGTGCCAGTATCGCGCATCCACCAAGAAGCTGTTCGACGTCAACCGCTCCGCATTCACGCCACCACCCAAGGTAACGTCATCGATCGTGCAGCTTGTTCCAAGACCTAAGCCTGAGCCCGAATGCCGCCTTGGTGTGCTGGAACGCGTCACGGCCGCCGCCTTCGGCCAGCGCCGCAAGATGCTGCGGGCAAGCCTCAAAAGCCTGCTGCCCGAGCCCGAAGCGCTGCTGAACGAATTGGCCATCAACCCTGAACTGCGCGCCGAGCAATTGCCGGTGGAGGCCTTTGCAAGGCTGGCGCAGAGGATTGGCGGCTAGATCCGCCCCCACACCCTCAATGGCCGAACTTCCTGCTTCTCCCGCTCCTTCAGCGCGAGAAGACGAAAAGAATATGACGAACGACCGCCTACAACCCCTTCGTCAGCCCACGGACGAAATCACTCAGTCCCACCCGCCGCCGCCGCTTCAGCCGCTCGGCGCGGAGGATCGCCTCGATCTCGGCTCGTGCCGCGTCGATGTCGTCATTGACGATCACATAGTCATACTCTGGCCAGTGGCTGATCTCGTCCGCCGCCTTGGCCATGCGCTTGGCAACCGTTGAGGCCGAGTCCTGGGCACGGCCGATGAGCCGGTCGCGCAGCTCCTCTGCCGAGGGCGGCAGGATGAAGATGCGCACCAGGTCTTCTTCCATCGTGGCGCCCAGCTGCTGTGTGCCCTGCCAGTCGATGTCGAAGAGCACGTCGCGCCCATGCTGCAGCGCCTCCACCACCGGGCGCTTCGGCGTGCCGTAGAAATTGCCGAACACCTCGGCATATTCCAGAAGGTCGCCGCGGTCGCGCAGCCGTCCGAATTCCTCGTGGGCGATGAAGTGATAGTCCCTGCCATCCACTTCGCCGGGCCGCGGCGCACGGGTGGTGACGGAGACCGACATGGTGATATTCGGATCGGTTGCCAGAAGGCGGCGCGACAGCGTGGTCTTGCCCGCCCCCGAGGGGGACGACATGACGAGCAGCAGGCCACGGCGGGGAATGTCGGTCATTGGCTCATCTTCTTCATTCGATGTTCTGGACCTGCTCGCGCATCTGGTCGATGACGGTCTTGAGGTCGAGGCCGATGCCGGTCAGCGCGCGGTCGGAGGCCTTGGAGCACAGCGTGTTGGCTTCGCGGTTGAATTCCTGCGCCAGGAAATCGAACTTGCGGCCCACCGCATCATTGGACGCGAGCAGCCCCTGTGCGGCCTCGACATGCGAATTGAGCCGGTCGAGCTCTTCCTGGATGTCGGCACGGGTCGCGGCGATCACCGCCTCCTGGTGCAACCGGTCAGGGTCGAGCGAGACACCCGTTTCCATGATCCGCGACAGCTGTTCGGCAAGGCGGGCCCGAATTGATTCGGCAGAGCGCGAGGGATTGCGCCGCGCCGCGTCGGCGAGTTCGGCAATGCGCCGCACCTGCGCCGAGACGATGGCATTGAGCCTGTCACCCTCCTCGCGGCGCGCGCCCGCAAGAGACGCCAAGGCCTCGCCGAAGCATTCGAGCATGGCGGCGTTGCGGGCCTCGGCCTCGCCCTCTTCCTCCGGTGCGGCGGCCACCTCGACCACGCCCTTGATGGACAACAGCACGTCGGCGCGCAGCGGTTCGCCGCCGATCCGCTCGCGCAGTGCCTCGCCCGCATCCACGAGGCGGTCGAGAATGTCCTGGTTGAGGCGCACCGTTTCGCGGGCGACCTGCCCGCTGATCGACAGCGAGACCTGCAGATTGCCGCGCCTGAAGGCGGAGGCGAGTGCTGCACGCACCGGGGTTTCCAGTGCCTCGAAGCCCGATGGCAGGCGCAGGCGCACGTCCAGCGCCTTGCCGTTGACGCTCTTGATTTCCCATTGCCAGAAAAGCCCCTGGCGCTCGCCTGAGGCGCGGGCAAATCCGGTCATGCTGGCAATGGGCATAAGTCGTCCCTGAAAGTGAATCAGTCACGAAGCTTTAGAACGTTTCCGGGAAACGCGAAACGCCTCAGGGGCGGAGCCTGGGGATGACGGTGGAGTGACCGTCCACCGTGAGCACCGTACCGGGCTTCAGCGCCACGGCCGCAGCAGGGGCGGCGGGCTTGGCGGAGACGGGGTGCGGCGGCTTCACCTGTGGCTTGGGGGCCTCGGGTGCCGCAGGCTGGGAGGGCTCGGCAGCGGTCGCGTCAGGCGCCACGTCGGCGAGCGGGGCCTGGTCATCGGCGGCGGCCGACGGGGTTGCCGCCGGCGCATCGGCAGCGGGCGCCGCGGCGGTTGGGCTGTCCGCACCATCGTCGGCTGCCGCGGCGGCGGCGGCATTTCCAGCAATCTGCCGCCAGTTCTTCACGTTGCGGTTATGCTCCTCCAGCGTCGCCGCGAAGGCGTGGCCGCCCGTGCCATCTGCCACGAAATAGAGCTTGTCGGTGTCCTCGGGGTTCAGCACGGCTTCAAGCGCGGCCCGACCCGGATTGGCGATGGGCCCGGGCGGCAAGCCCTTGATGCGATAGGTGTTGTAGGGCGTTTCCGCGTCAATATCGGCCTTGTTCAGCGGTCGGTCGAGACGGCCCTTGCCGCCCACGATACCATAGATGATCGTCGGGTCGGACTGCAGCCGCATGCCCTTGTCGAGACGGTTGATGAACACCGAGGCGATCACCGGGCGCTCGTCGGCACGGGCGGTTTCCTTTTCCACGATGGAGGCGAGGGTCACCGCCTGCTCGGGTGTTTCAATGGCTGGCACCGGCTTGCGCTTGTCCCACAGCTCGGCCAGCAGCTTGGCTTGCGCCGCCTGCATGTCCTGGACGAGTTTCTGGCGCGTCATGCCGCGCCGGAACACATAGGTGTCAGGCAGGATCGAGCCCTCGGGCGGCAGCGCGGCGGGGTCTCCTGCCAGCACCTCGTTGGCATTGACGCGATCAAGCGCCATCTGGCTGGTAAAGCCCTCAGGGATCGAGATCTTATAGGTAACGGCCTTGCCGCTGGCGATCAGTGCTATCACCTCGGCCATGGAGGCGCCCTTGGGAAAGGCATATTCGCCGGCCTTCAGCTTCGTCCGCTGGCCGGTCAGCTCCGCCATCAGCGCGAAGATACGGCCATTGGAGATGACGCCGTTCTGCTCCAGCGCCGCGCCAATCTCGGTGACCGACTTGCCGGAATCCACCATGACCACCTTGTTCTCGGCGAGCGGACCCGGGGTGGAATATTCAGTATAGGCATAAAGACCTGAAACACCGGTCACGATGGCGCCGGCCAGCATGATCAGGAAGGTCCACAGCAGCACGCGTGAGATCGCCGACCGCCGGTGCTTGGCGTTGCGCGGTGCGGGCACTTTCACGCTTGGCTGCGGTGTCTGCAACCTGTCTCCTCCGCGCCTCAGGCCGCGAAGCGGCGCATGATCAGTGAAGCGTTGGTACCACCAAAACCAAAGGAATTCGACAGAACTGTGTTGATCTCTTTCTTCTTGGCCACCTTCGGCACGAGATCGATGCGCGTTTCAACCGAAGGGTTGTCAAGATTGATGGTCGGCGGCGCCACATTGTCGCGGATGGCGAGGATGGAGAAAATCGCCTCCACCGCACCCGCCGCACCGAGCAGGTGCCCGATCGACGACTTGGTCGACGACATGGTGAGCTCCGCCGTACGGTTGCCCATCAGGCGCTCCACCGCGCGCAGTTCGATTTCGTCACCCAGCGGCGTCGAGGTGCCATGCGCATTCACATAATCGATCTCGTGCGCCTGGAGTCCGGCACGCTTCAGCGCGTTGGTCATGCAGCGATAGGCGCCATCGCCATCGGATGAGGGGGCGGTGACGTGATAGGCATCACCTGACATTCCGTAGCCCACGACCTCGGCATAGATCTTCGCACCGCGCGCCCTGGCGTGCTCGAGTTCCTCGAGCACCACGACGCCCGCGCCCTCACCCATAACAAAGCCGTCGCGATCCTTGTCATAGGGACGCGAGCCCTTGGTGGGTTCATCGTTGAACTTGGTGGCCAGCGCCTTGCAGGCGATGAAGCCGGCGATGCCGATGCGGCAGATCGCCGATTCGGCGCCGCCCGCCACCATGATGTCGGCATCATCGAGCGCGATGAGGCGGGCCGCGTCGCCGATGGCATGCGAGCCGGTCGAGCAGGCAGTGACCACCGCGTGGTTGGGGCCCTTGAGCCCGAACTCGATTGAAACCAGGCCCGAGGCCAGGTTGATCAGCGAGCCCGGAATGAAGAACGGGCTGATGCGGCGCGGACCCTTCTCGTTCATCAGCGTCGTGGTGTCGGCGATGTTCGAAAGACCACCGATGCCGGAGCCGATGAGCACGCCGGCACGATACTTCTCGTCTTCGGTCTTGATCTCGACGCCGGAGTCCCTCATCGCCTGCTTGGCAGCCGCCATGGCATAGATGATGAAGTCGTCGTAACGGCGGATTTCCTTGGCGTCCATCCACTGCTCGGCATTGAAGGTGCCGTTCGTGCCGTCGCCGCGCGGAATCTCGCAGGCGATCTGGCAGGGCAGGTCGGAGGCATCAAAGCGGGTGATCTTTCCGCCGGCGGACTGGCCGGCGAGAAGCCGGTTCCAGGTCTCGTCCACGCCATTGGCGAGCGGGGAGACCATACCAAGTCCGGTGACGACGACACGGCGCATTGAATGCCCTTTCTATACGAAAAAGCGGCGGCAGGCTTGTCTCTTAGCCTGCCTCCGCGCAGAAACTCAGGTTGATCGCGCCGGAGGCACGATCAAGTGCAGCGATCAGGCCGCGCTCTTTTCGATGAACTTGACGGCGTCGCCCACGGTCTGGATCGATTCGGCCGCATCGTCCGGAATCTCGATGCCGAACTCTTCCTCGAAGGCCATGACCAGCTCGACGGTGTCGAGGCTGTCGGCGCCGAGGTCGTCGATGAAGCTCGCTTCCGCCTTCACCTTGTCGGCGTCAACGCCGAGATGCTCGACGACGATCTTCTTCACCCGCTCAGCAACATCACTCATTGTCATTTCGTCCTTGGTTGTTTTTTCGTTCCGGCAGGACAGCAGGACCCCCTGCAGCCCCCCACACGCCGGAGGCTTCCCTAGCACAATTCGCAGGCACGTCAAAAGGGGCTTGGTGACGGACGCCCGCCCTATTTCAGTCAGGGGTTGCGCAAACCACGGGACTTTGGCAGCCTGTTCTTATGCGCAAAATCCTTTTCACCCTGCTTGCCCTGGCTACCGTCTCATCGATTGCACACGCCGATGGCGTGCTCGACAAGCGTTTGACACCATTCGACAAAGAACGTCTGGCCAAGGTTGACGTCAACGTCATGGCAGCGCTTGCCGAGGCCCGCGCCGGAGGCTCGAAGGAAGACCTGGCCATCCTCGACGCCGCTCTGGCCGGAACGCCACTGCCCTTGGCCGAGGGCTATGACCCCAAAGGCAACTGGAAGTGCCGCACCATCAAGGCGGGCGGCACCTTGCCGCTCACCGTCTATCCGTGGTTCGCCTGCCGCATCAGCGAGGACGGTGCCGGCTGGCAGCTTGAAAAACGCACCGGCTCGCAGCGCACCAAGGGCATGTTCTACACGCTCTCGGCGACCAGACTTGCCTATCTGGGTGCAGGCTACGTCAACGGCGAGACGCCGCGCATCTACGGCCAGGACGCAAGAGAAAATCAGGTCGCCATCGTCGAGCGCCGGGGGAAGAACAAGCTTATCCTGCTGTTCCCGGCACCTCAGTACGAATCGAAGCTCGACATTCTCGTGATGGAGCGGTGAGCGGCCTTCGCTGTTCCTCAATCCAGTGCGGCGCAAGGCACCAGGATCAGCGCCAGACCCACCAGGATGAATATCGATCCGAGCCAGAAGAATCGGGGAAACAGCCCCCCGAATATCAGAAATCCAGCGGCCGGCACCAGTGCGAAGGAAATAACATTGAACATGAATGCGAGTGACAGCGGCACCACTCGCAACGATAGAGCCCATGCGACTATCGAGGCGGCACAGAGCGCCACGGCCAGTGCCACCAGGGCAACAGCCTCGAGCACCTTGGGGTCGTGATCCGAGGCGATGTAGCGATCATATCTGTGCCGGATGAAGGGAAGATGCGCGAGCGTTCGCCGCGCCGACGTCAAGAACAGTACTGAAATGAACGTCTGCACCGAATGACTTCTCGATCAGGCCTTGGGTGTGCGTCAGCACTTAGCCTGACAGGCCGCCGGTATAGTTGCTCTCATCGCAAGAGGCGAGCCAACGATCCACGAACTGGTCGTAATCTGGCAACTCTCGAAACTTCTTCGTGTCACTGCTCTTCGGTTCGCGTCTTGGCGCTGCTGGCGCCGTCCCCCTCGCTACCGTCGATGGCGCTGGTTTTCCAGCCCGCGTGCCTGAGGGGCCGGAGAATGAACGCCGGCGAACTCAGGCGGCTGTGCAGAGGTGAGTGCGGCGTCATCCTGATATCGTAATTGAGGAATGCGATGACGAGTTGTGTTCCCGTTATGATGGGAAGGGCTGCCACCATCACGGTACCGGACGTGGCGGGCTCTGTGGTACCCCAATGCAGCAGGCCGAAGATGAGTCCAAATGTGATCGCTGCAAGCCCCAAGACGAGTTCCAGTGAACCGATGCTGAAGTCCCGGAGAAAGTAATTGTAGAAAATGCGCTTCGCCGTGTTGCGCGCATGTCTCCCGAAAAACGGGAGAACCTCGCGCATCGGCCGCATTTCACTTTTCTCGCCATCATAAAAACTATGCATCGGAATGTCGACGACAGTGGCGCCAAGGACATTCAACCGGAAGAGGAGGTCGGATTCGAAGAAGTATCGCTTTTCGATCTTGTCTACTGGCAGGTGGTCGAAAATCACGCCGTGCATGCAAAGGAAGCCGTTGGTCGGATCGAAAACATGCCAGTAGCCCGTCGACAGCTTGGAGAGCAAGGAGAGGCCGGCGTTTCCCAAAAGCCTCAAGCGCGGCATGGACTTGAGCCCCTCCACCTCGAAGAAGCGGTTGCCCTTCGCAAGGTCGGCCTGACCGGATAGAATGACGGCACAGAAGGTGCCGATCATTGCAGGATCCATCTGGCCGTCGCCGTCAATTTTCACAAGTATTCCGCAACCGTCTTCCCGCGCCTGCCGCATCCCCGCCAGGGTTGCGCCGCCAACCCCGAGATTCACCGCATTGTAGATGACAGTTACACGCGGATCGCAATTGTGCTCCTCGACCCATCGTCCACTGCCGTCCGGGCAACCATCATCGACGACGTAGATTGCAGAAACTTCAGGACCGATGCGCGCCAGTACCTCGAGAATCTTGTCCCGGACCCGGTAGGACGGGATCACAACTGCAATCTTCGGCCCGTCAGACGTTGTCATGACACCACCACCCATCATAGAAACTTCAAGGACCTGTTCGCCGCCAGCGCCACGAGTGGTGATGTCCGGCCACCCTGCCACACTGGCCAGGCAACCTCGACGGCAACGGAACCGTGCCAACTGTTCGTCAGGTTCAGGGCGAACCGCTTGCGCGTCTCAGGTGAATGGCTACTCATTGCCGAGGCAAGGTCAGGTACTTCCCGCAAAATATCCAGCGGAATCATTCCGGCTGCGCCTGTCTGCGACGGCGCCGACGGCAGATGGTAGCGCTCAAGCAGCAGTTCGGCGGTACCCCTTAAGGAAACAAGGAAGAGACACAGGCAGAGGAAGAGAGCTATCCCACGGCCCCATATGATGGAGGTTGGGCGTCCTCCGGCCACCGCATATGAAAGCATGATCGCAGGAATGAGAAAATACCTTCCCTGCACCCCGTCGATGAGGTGCGCGGGGTGCGGGTTCCATGTGACGAGCAGCGCCAGGAAGACAAGTGCGGCAGAAGCTGCCGACAACAGCAAGAGAACAAGCCGCTCCGGCCAGTCCGATTTCAGGTCGCTGAGAGACAGGGAAAGTCCACCGATGACGGCGACCAGCCTCAGGACAGTTTGGTAAAATTCGGCGCTGAACGACGCATCCAGCCAGCCCAGGACGCCCAGAAAGGACACCAGGTACCCGTTCAGGTAGTTGGGAGCAGATAGCGTCGCAGCCACAAGAGAAACAAAGGCGAAGGGATGGGTGAGATAATAGCTGACAATCATACCCGGTGGCTGGTTTCCCGCTACTCGTAGATCAGCGACACTATTCATGGCGAAGTAAGTCCACGCGAGAAAGATGCAGACAGACACCACGAACAGCACCGCCGCTCTCCAGTCCCTCTGAATGTAGCAGGCTGCCAGCAGCAAGAGCAGCAGAGGAGCCGCATGAATGCGGCTCGTCGCCAGAAGCACGACAGCCAGCGCCAGTCCCAAGGTGAGCCAGCGCGATGCATCCTCCCGATCTTGAGCGATCCGCATGAAGGCAGCCACGGCGAACAAGGCGAGACCCGTTGTGATGCCGTCGAGACTTGCGGAGGACAGCTGAAAGAGGGTCATCGGAAGCGCCAACAGCGCCAGAACCAATGGGCTTGCAGGGTAAAGGCTGAGCGCGGCGACAATCAGCAGAAGAGATGCCGCCAGCGCCGCACCTCTGGCCAACCGATAGGACAGGTCAATGGTAAGATCGAGGGCTTGCCCGATGGCAAGGGCCACTGCCTGGGGCGCATATACCAAGGGAAGGTAGTAGCCAGTTCCCGGAGCGGCTGAGAAAATACGGTTTCCTGTCCACGTCAGCTTGTTGACTTCCGGGCTGACAGACTGCGCCGTCATCCGCGGCGGATAAGCGTCCATAAAGGTCAGCAGACCACTGTCGATCAAGCCTCCGCTCGACATGCCATGAGGAGTTTCAACTATCAACACTCCCCGCGACAAGAGAAAGGCGCGCTTGATATGATCGTTTTCGTCAGGAGACTGAAACGGAGGGATGATGACTGCAAGAACGACGCTGGCCGTGAGAAGGAGAATTGCAACAAGGAACTTCAGATTGACCGCCATGTGCCATGCAAGCTCCCAACCGCAGATGAGTTCAAGGTCTGATCTTAACTAGCCACATTCCGCAACTGCATTGCAAGACCCCATCACGACTTCACGCCGTGTGCGGGGAAGCTCTGCGATCAAATCATCGCCATGCCGCCATTGACGTGCAGCGTCTGCCCCGTCACATAGCCCGCCTCGTCCGACGCGAGGTAGAGTACCGCAGCCGCGATATCCTCCGGCGTGCCGAGCTTGCCCGCCGGAACACGGCCCAGGATCATTTCCTTCTGCTTGTCGTTCAGCACATCGGTCATCGGCGTGGCGATGAAGCCCGGCGCGACCGCATTGACGGTGACGTTGCGCGCCGCCAGTTCCTGCGCCAGCGACTTGGTGAGGCCGATGACGCCAGCCTTGGAAGCCACGTAGTTCGCCTGCCCCGGATTGCCCGTCACACCCACCACCGAGGTGATGTTGATGATGCGGCCGTGGCGCTTCTTCATCATGTTGCGCATCGCGGCGCGCGCGAGACGGAAGGACGCCGTGAGGTTCACGTCGATGACGGACGCCCAGTCGTCGTCCTTCATGCGCATGGCAAGGCCATCCTTGGTGATGCCCGCATTGTTGACGAGAATGTCGAGCGCGCCCATCGCAGCTTCCGCCTCCGGCACCAGCTTCTCGACGGCTGATGCGTCAGACAGATTGCACGGCAGCACGAAGACCCGCTCGCCGCCCAAATCTGCCTTCAGTTCTTCAAGAACATTGGCGCGCGTGCCGGAGATGGCCACCGTGGCGCCCGCCTTGTGCAGCGTCTTGGCGATGGCGGCGCCGATGCCGCCCGTGGCGCCGGTGACGAGGGCGGCCTTTCCCGTGAGATCGAACATGTGATTACCCCTTGATCTGGGCCGCCGCGGCGGCAATGTCATCCGGTGTGTTGATGGCGAAAGCCGTGGCCTCCGGCGCGTTCTTCTTGGACAGGCCCGTCAGCACCTTGCCGGCGCCGATCTCGCAGAAACGGCTGACGCCCTGCGCGGCCATCCAGCCCACGCACTCGCGCCAGCGCACCGTGCCTGTCACCTGGGCGACAAGGCTCGCACGGATCGCGGCGGGATCGGTGAGCGGGGCGGCCCCGACATTGGCGACGACCGGCACCACCGGGGCCTTCATGGCAACCTTCGCAAGCGCTTGCACCATCACATCCGCCGCAGGCTGCATCAGCGCGCAGTGGAAGGGGGCGGAGACCGGCAGCATGATGGCGCGCTTGGCGCCCTTGGCCTTGGCGATCTCGGCGCAGCGCTCGACGGCGGCCTTGGAACCGGACACGACCACCTGCCCGTCGCTGTTGTCATTGGCCGCCTGGCAGACGTCGCCCTCGGCCGCCTCGGCGGCGGCAGCGGCGGCGGTGGCGAAATCGAGGCCGAGCAACGCCGCCATGGCACCGGTGCCGACGGGTGTGGCACTCTGCATGGCCTGCCCGCGCGTCTTGAGCAGTCGTGCCGCATCGGCGAGCGTGAAGGTCTGCGCGGCGGCGAGCGCTGAATATTCACCGAGCGAATGGCCGGCCACGAATATCGCCGTGTTGGCCACAGTGATGCCGTGCTCGGCCTCCATCACGCGGATCACCGCCATGGACACGGCCATCAGGGCGGGCTGGGCATTCTCGGTGAGCGTCAGGTCGGCCTCGGGGCCCTCCCACATGAGTACCGAGAGCTTCTGTCCCAATGCGGCGTCGACCTCCTCGAACACGGCACGGGCCGCTGCGAAATTCTCTGCCAGCGCCTTGCCCATGCCGACCGCCTGGCTGCCCTGGCCGGGGAAGATGAAGGCCGTTGTCATCCTGAAACCTCTCGTGATTCCTGTGGTTGGGGGCACGAAACATGCGCCGCCAGCAGAGTCAAGGTTGACCGCTCCGGGGGAAAGGGCCTTACTTCCGTTCCATGTACACCGCCGACGAGCTCGAACAGGCCAGCCGCATCGTCTATGCCGCCATGCCGCCCACCCCGCAATTCGCCTGGCCGCTGCTGGCCCTGGCCACCGGCTGCGAAACCTGGGTGAAGCACGAGAACCACACACCCACCGGCGCCTTCAAGGTGCGGGGCGGCCTCGTCCACATGAAGATGCGCAAAGACCGCGGCGAGACAGGTGGCGTCATCACCGCGACGCGCGGCAACCATGGCCAGTCCATCCCTTTCGCCGCCGCCCGCGTCGGCATCAAGTCCACCATCGTCTGCCCTGTCGGCAACTCGCCCGAGAAGAACGCCGCCATGCGTGCGCTCGGTGCCGAGCTGATCGAGACCGGCCACGACTTCGATGCAGCACGCGAGACGGCGATGGCAATGGCCAAGGAGCGCGGCCTCGCCTTCATCCCGTCCTTCGGCAAGGAGCTGGTGATGGGGGTGACGACCTATGCCCACGAGCTGTTCCGCGCTGCCGGAGAACTCGATGCTGTCTACGTGCCCATCGGCATGGGCTCCGGCATCGTCGGCACCATCGCGGCGCGTGACATGCTGGGGCTGAAGACCAAGGTGGTCGGCGTTGTCGCCGAGGGGGCAAATGCCGTGGCGCTGTCCTTCGCGGCGGGCAAGCCCATCTCCACCAATGCCGCCTCCACCTTCGCCGACGGCATGGCGGTGCGCGTCGTCAACCCGGAGGCCTTCGCCCACATCCACAAGGGCATGGACCGCATCGTCACGGTGAGTGACGACGAAATTGCCGAGGCCGTGCGTCTCTACTTCCGCTGCTGCCACACGGTGGCCGAGGGTGCCGGGGCCGCACCGCTCGCAGCACTCATGCAGGAACGAGACAAGATGAAGTGCAAGCGGGCGGGTGTGATCCTGTCGGGCGGCAACATCGACATGCCGAAATTCGCCGAGGTGCTGGAGGGCAGGACGCCGGCGGCTTGAGGCCATCCCCAAGCTGACGTCACCCCGATCATCTCACATCGTCACCGACAGCCCGCCATCCACCGCAAGCACATGCCCATTCACGTAGGCCGCAGCATCGGAAGCGAGGAACACCACGGCACCACCGAGCTCCTCCGGCTTTGCCCAGCGTCCCGCCGGCGTGCGGCCCTCGACCCAGGCTGAGAAGACCTTGTCTTCGAGCAGCGCCGTGTTGAGTTCCGTGGCAAAGTAACCGGGCGCTATGGCATTCACCGTGATCCCCGAGCGCCCGAGCTCGGCTGCCATCGAGCGCGTCAGCCCGTGCAGCCCGGCCTTGGCCGCCACATAGGCGTGGATGGTGGGCCGCGCCAGGATGCCCGCGATCGAGCCGATGTTGATGATGCGACCGTGCTTGTTCGGCAGCATCAGCCGCACCGCGTCCCGCGCCAGCCGGAAGCAGGAGGAGAGGTTGACGTTGATCACCCGGTCGAAGTCCGCGTCCTCCCATTCAGTGACGGGCTTGCGATGCTGGATGCCGGCATTGTTGACGAGGATATCAAGCTTGCCGTGCCGCGCCACGACACCTTCAAGTGCGGCACGCGACGCCTTGGAGTCCGTCACGTCGAAGGCCAGAGGTTCCGCGCCGATCTTCGCCGCCGCCGCCTTCAGCTCTTCCGCGTTGCGGGCATTGACGATGACGGTGGCGCCGTTTTCTGCAAGCGCCTTGGCCATCGCGAAGCCAAGGCCACGCGACGCGCCGGTGACCATTGCAACCCGGCCCTTGAGCGAGAAGATGCTCACTTCTTCACCCCGTTGACCTGCATCAGCACGTCGATGAGGCGCGGGATGAAGCGGTCGCCATAGCCCATGTTGTCAGCCATCACGGTCATCTGGTGCGCCGTCTCGGCAAGGAAGGAGGTGACGGGCAGCTGCTCCGTCATGTTGGTGTAGTAGCGCAGGTCCTTGCGCGCGTTGCGAATGGCGAACTGCGCGGCACTGTCGTCGTCGTGGAGCGGAACGTTGATGAGGCGGCCGAACATGACGGAAGCCGCTCCTCCCGCCATGACGATGTCCTTCAGCGCATTCATGTCCACGCCGGCCTTGGCGGCCACCGTGATCGCTTCCGCCGCCACCGCTGCATGGCAGATCGACAGGAAGTTGTTGATGAGCTTCAGCTGATGCGCGGAACCAACAGGGCCGGCATGGACGATGGTGTCGGCAAAGCAGTCGAGCACCGGGCGGATCCTGGCAATCACTGCTTGCGGGCCGCCGGTCATCAGGCCGAGCTTGCCGGCGGCGGCCTCCTTCGGCGTGCGCGTCATCGGGGTATCGACGAAATGGCCGCCCTTGGACTCGACGTCCACCGCAATCCTCTTGGTTGAGTCGGGCTCTGCCGTCGAGCAGTCGGCGATGATCAACCCATCGCGCACGGCATTGAGAAGGCCATATTCACCGTAAATGAGCCCCTCGACCTCCGGCGTGCCGGTGACGCAGAGGATGACGAGGTCCGATTCCTTGGCCACCGCAATGGCGTTGTTACGCTCATGGGCGCCCTTGGCGATGAGATCATCGACCGGGCCACGGTTCTTGTGCGCCATGACGGTGAGATGATAACCCTTGTCGAGGATGTTCTTGCCGATGCCGTGGCCCATGAGGCCAACGCCGATGAGGCCGACGCGCTTGATGGTCATGTGTTCCCTCCCAGGAATTGTTTGAACTGATCCTGCTCTAGAATGTGGAGCCTGTCTTCCGGCTTCTTGTTGAAACCGAGCCGTGCATAAAAGCGCTCAGCCCCGGTGTTGGTCTCGTCCACCTCGAGCTTTATGAACTGGGCCCCGCGCGCAGCGAAGCGCCGGGCGGAGCAGCGCAGCAGGTCCAGCCCCAGATTGCGGCCGCGCGCCTCCGGCAGCACGAAGAGATCGACCACATAGAGGCCGGGTGCACCCCGCCATGTGGAAAAGGTCATGAGCCCCAGGCAGGCGCCGACCAGCTTGCCGCCATCATCGGCGACGACAACGTCGATCAGGTCACTGGCATTGCGCAGTTTCTCGCCCGTCAGCGCGGGAACGAAATCCGTTCCGATGTGCAAGGCCAGGCCATGCACCATTCCGGCCACGGTTTCGGCTTCGTCGGCACGCATCTGCCGCACATCGAGGCTCATGCAGAGAGGCCCTTGAGCAGCGATTCGAGGTTGAGGCCGAGGTTGGGCGAGGGATAGCCACCCTCCTGCACCACCAGCATGGGTAGCTGCAGCGTCTTGATGTGGCGGCCGATCTCCGCGAATTCCGCCGTCTGGATGGCAAAGCCCTGGAACGGATCGTCGACCGCGATGTCGAGCCCCGCCGCGACCACCACCACCTCGGCGCCAAAATCCGCGATGCGCTTCAGCGCCGCGTCGAGGGCCGCGCGATAGGGCTTGATGGTGGTGCCCCGCTCCATCGGCAGGTTGAGGTTGAAGCCCTCGCCCTCGCCACGCCCCTGCTCCTCCTCATAGCCCCAGAAGAACGGGTAGAAGCGCTTGGGGTGGGCATGGAGCGAGATGGTGAGCACGTCGGCCCGGTCATAGAAGATCGCCTCGGTCCCGTTGCCGTGGTGGACATCAATGTCGAGCACCGCCGTGCGCTTGCCGGTCTGCGTGAAGAGTGCCGCGGCCAGTGCCGAATTGTTGAAATAGCAGAAGCCCGCCGCGACGTCGGCCGCCGCATGGTGGCCCGGCGGGCGGCACAGCGCATAGGCGATGCGCTCGCCCTCCAGCACCAGTTTCGCGCCATGCGCCGCGGTGGCAGCACTGGCACGTGCCGCGGCCCAGGTGTGCGACGTGATCGGGGCGGAGCCGTCACCCAGATGCCAGCCGCACTGGCCCACCACGCTGTCCGGGTAATGCGTGGGCGGCAGGCTGGGGCGCCCGAGCGCGAAGACATTGGCGGAGGGCGTTTCCGCTGCGTCCGGCAGCCGCTTCCAGCGCTCCCAGACGGTGGAAAGGAACTGGATGTAGCGCCGGTCATGGACCAGCGCGAGGCTGTCGCCGAAGATCTCGGGCGGTGCCACCACCGGTCCGCCGAGGCGGGTGACACCTTCCATGAGCATATCGATGCGCTCCGGGCGCTCCGGAATAGGCTGCGGCTTTCCCGAGACGATGAATTCGCGGGGTGCATGGGAGCGTTGCGTATCGTCGAAGACGGTGATCACCGGTTTGCCGTGTCTCTCTCTTTGCTAGCGCGCGTTCCGACCGGGCGGATCGCCTGGTCGACAAGAACTCGCGCCAGATGATACCTCGAGCATGATCTTATCGCAAAAGTGGTTTCCACTTTTGCGGCTCATGCTCTAGGATTTTGGGCGAGCGTTCACAGCAAAGCAAGGCTTAGCCAACATGTCCTCCGCCCTCCCGAAGCATATCCACTCCACCGGCGACCTGCCGAAAGTCGCCTGGGCCAAGGGCTCCTATGTCCATGACGCGGACGGCAAGCAGTACATCGACGGCTCGGGCGGGCCCGCCGTCTATTGCATCGGCCATTCCAACGCCGAGGTGAATGACGCGATCAAGGACCAGCTGGACCGGATCGCCCACGGCTATCGCTACAACTTCTCCTCAGACGCGATGGAGGAACTGACCGAGATCATCCGCCGCCGCTGTGGCGGCACGCTGAACAACATGGTCTATGTGACGGGTGGCTCCGAGGCCGTCGAATCCTGCCTCAAGCTCGCGCTGCAGTATCATGCGGCACGCGGCGAGATGAGCCGGCGCCGCTTCATCGCACGCGAGCGCTCCTGGCACGGCAACACGCTGGGCGCGCTCTCGGTCTCGGGTTTCCTGGAGCGCAAGCGCGCCTTCGAGGGCTCCCTGCTCGACGTCTCCCGCCTGTCGCCCGTCAACGCCTACCGGCCGATTGCCGGTTCGACGCCGGAAACCGTGGGCGAGGCTGGCGCCAAGGAGCTCGAAGACGAGATCCTGCGGGTGGGGCCTGAAAACATCTGCGCCTTTATCTTCGAGCCGGTGGTGGGTGCGGCGGGTGGCTGCGTTCCAGCGCCGAAGGGCTATGCCAAGCGGGTGCGCGACATCTGCGACAAGTACGGCGTGATCATGATCTCGGATGAAGTGATGTGCGGCGCGGGCCGCACCGGCACCTGGCGGGCGCTGGAGCAGGACGGGGTCGAGCCCGACATCATGTCGGTCGCCAAGGGCCTGGCCGCCGGCTACCTGCCGCTGGGCGCAGCGATCTACAACGACAAGGTAGCCAATGCGATCCATGAGCAGCATGGCGCGCCAATGACCGGCCACACCTTCACCGCGCACACCGCCTGCTGCGCGGCAGGCGTTGCCGTGCAGAAGATCGTCGAGCGCGACAGGCTGGTGGAGCGCGTGCACAAGATGGAAGGCGCGCTGCGCAACGCGCTGGCCGAGGCCACCAAGGACATCGAGGCGGTGGGTGACATTCGCGGCCGCGGCTTCTTCCAGGCGCTGGAACTGGTGGCTGACCGCAAGACCAAGGCGCCCTTTCCCGCTGAGCGCAAGCTGTTCATGAAGGTTCGCCAGAAGGCTTTCGACAACGGGCTGATCTGCTACCCCGTGGGCGGCAATGTGGATGGCATCAACGGCGACGTGATCATCATTGCACCGCCCTACAACGTGACCGACACGGAGCTCGATGAGATCACCGAGAAGACCGCGCTGTCAATTCGACAGGTGTTGAAGGCTGAGGGACTGGCCTAGACTGCCGTTCCTTGAGGAAGCATGAGCCACCCCCAGGTGGGCGTCACCCCGGCGAATGCTGGGGTGACAGCCCCTGCAGAGCTAAAATTCCTACTTGCTTTTTTTCCTACGATGTGCTATATCGGCAGCCTGCTGATTGACATCGTGAATACAAATGCCCCTCCGCGTCCTTTGCATGTTTGCAGGACGGCGATGCCTGGGTGCAATTCAGCATCACTGAGGCCAGGGCAGTGACCATGTCTTCACATTGGTGAAGAACTTCATGGCCTCCATGACGCCTTCCTTTACCCCATTGCCCGAGTCCTTGATGCCGCCGAAGGGCGACATCTCGATCCGGTAACCCGGCACTTCCCAGATGTTGACGGTGCCGACGTTCAACCCCTCGATGAACTTGGTGATGCGCGAGAGATTGTTGGTACAAACGCCCGACGACAGGCCGAAGGGGGTGGAGTTGGAAATCCGGATCACCTCGTCATCATCGTTCGGCACGCGGACGATGGGGACGATGGGGCCGAATGTTTCCTCGAAGACGAGGTCCGACTGGTGCGGCACGAAGTCCACCGTGATGGGCGGCAGCAGAGCGCCCTTGCGGCCCGGATCGTAAAGCACCTTGGCACCCTGCTCGGCAGCCTTGTAGACGCGGGCCTCGAAGGTCTTGGCGGCCTCCTCGTGCACCACCGTGCCGAGGTCGGTTGCGGGGTCCATGGGGTCGCCGAACGTGATGGCCTTGGCGCGGGCCAGCACCTTCTCGACAAATCTGTCCGCCACACGCTCCTGCACCAGGATGCGCTTCACGGCGGTGCAGCGCTGGCCGGAATTACGGGTGGCACCCGCCACGGCGAGGTCGGCCGCCTTGTCGAGGTCCGAGTCCGAAAGATCGTCAAGAATGATGAGGGGATCGTTGCCGCCGAGCTCGAGGGCGGCGCGCTTGTAGCCCGCCTTGGCCGCGATGATCTTGCCGACGCGCACGCCGCCGGTGAAGGTGATGATGTCGATGTTGTCATTGGTCACCATCTCGTCGCCAATCTCATGCGGCCAGCCGGTGACGACCTGGAACATTTGCGGCGGCAGGCCCGCCTCGTAGAGGATGTCAGCAAGCGCAATGCAGGTGAGGGGCGTCAGCTCCGTGGGCTTGGCGACCACGCAGTTGTTGGTGGCAATGGCCGGGGCCACCTTGTGCGACACCATGTTGAGCGGGTGGTTGAACGGCGTGATGGCGGAGATGACACCCACCGGTTCACGCTTGGTGAAGATCTTGCGCGGCTTGCCCTGGGGCGTCAGGTCGCAGGAGAAGATCTGCCCATCATCGAGGATGCAGAGCTGGCCGGCGAGCGAATAGACGTCATAGGCGCGGCCCACTTCGTAGAGCGAGTCCTTCTTCGAAAGGCCAAGCTCCAGCGTGATGAGGTCCGAAAGCTGGTCCTTCCGCGCCTTGATGAGCTCCGCGGTGCGGAACAGGATCTGCTGGCGCTCGTAGCGGGTGAGCTTCGGCTTGTAGCTGCGGGCGATCTCGAAAGCCTTCGCCGCGTGCTCGGCGGTGCCTGCGGGCACGGTGCCGATCACTTCGTTCGTGTACGGATAATGCACCGGCACCACGCCCTCGGCATCCACCTTCTTGCCACCGATCCGCATCGATTCCTTGATGACGGGGCGCTTTGTTGCAGCGACGTTCATGTTCAGACCTCCACGGTGTTGTTGCAGCCGAGGGCGAAGGCATCGAAGTTGCGAAGCCCTGCCGGCGCGTCCTTGAACTTGCGGTTTGCGATGACCGGCACTTCCTGCTCGGTGAGGCCGCCATGCGAGCGCAGCGGCTCGTTCAGCCCCGAGAGGTCATGCTTGTCGCGCGAGGTACCGAGCACCCTTGAGCCCCTGGGGCCGCCGGAGACGACGATGATGTCGCCCATGCGGTCCTCCGGCAGCTCGAAGCGGGCGCAGCCGTCCTGCTTGTTCAGCACGACGTCAATGCCGTCCTGCCTGGCAATGGTGGCCATGATGTGTTTCACCTCCGGCCCATAGGCATAGACGGTGGCGAAGCTGCCGAGCGCGCCGTGATGCACCACGTAAGGATCGGTGATCGGCAGAATGACCTTGGTTTTGCCGGCACCGAACTCCACATCCAGCACATCCTGCAGGTACAGAACGTCGGGCTCGCCATTGGCGAGATGCTTGTCCTTCATGCCGTGGTCGGCGACGATGACGACGATGGCGCCACCTTGATCGAGTTCGCCGAGGTACTTGTCCATCATGGCGTAGAAGCGGTTCGCACCCTCTGAGCCCGGCGCATATTTGTGCTGCACATAGTCAGTGGTGGAGAGATACATCAGGTTCGGGTGCATCGACTTGAGCAGCTTGACGCCCGCCGCGAAGACGAACTCCGAGAGCTCCGCCGAATAGACATCCGGCACGCCCATGCCGACCATGCCACAGACGTCCTCGATGCCGTTGTCCTTCAGGTTCACCTTGTCGGCTTTTTCCGAGGAGAAGGCGACGGCCGTGCCGTTGAAGACCAGGCCCTTGCCGAGCAGCAGGCGCAGCTTGTCCTTGGCGGTCACCATGGCGATCTTGGCACCGGCCTTCTGGAAGGCTTCGAAGATGGTGGGGGCGCGCAGCCACTTGGGGTCGTTCATCATCGTTTCCTGCCCGGTCGCCGGATCGATGAGATAGTTGCCGCAGATGCCGTGCACTGCCGGCGGACGGCCGGTGACGATCGAGAGGTTGTTCGGGTTGGTAAAGCTCGGGATGACCGAGTGGCCACGCCGGTTCTCGCCCTTGGCAATGATGGCCTTCAGGTTGGGCATGAGGCCTTGGCTCATGGCGATTTCCATGTAGGCGGGCTCGCTGCCGTCACAGCAGATGACGACCAGCGGGGCGGAAGGCCAGTTGTAGCTGCGGCCATTGACGGTGACGGTTTTCATCTGTGTCTCGATTCCAGTTCTCTTGGAGTGGCCTTCGCCGGGATGACGGCAATCATCATCAGGCTTCCAGCGGTGCCATATCGGTGACATTCATATCGGCCAGTACCTCGCGGATGGCCTTCAGCACGCCGTTCATCACCGCCTCGTCCACCTTGCCAATGGTGCCGATGCGGAAGGACGGGCGCTTTGTCAGCTTGCCGGGGTAGATGGCGAAACCACGGACGCGCAGGTCTTCGTAGAAGCGCTCGAAATGGAAGTTCTTGTCACGCGGCGTGAGAAAGGTCTGGATGATGGGGCCGGCCTGGTTGTCGGACAGCAGCGTCGAGAAGCCCATGTCGCGCATGCCCTTGATGAGTACTTGAGCATTGCGCTGGTAGCGGGCGCCACGGGCGGCAACGCCACCTTCCTCCGCATGTTCCTTCATGGCCTGATGGAAGGCGACGAGCGCGTGAGTGGGCGGCGTGAAGCGGAACTGGCCGTTGGCCTCCAGCCCCTTCCACTGCTCGAAGAGGTCGAGCACCACGGAGTGGCTCATGCCCTTCGACGCCTCGAGCATGCTCCGCTTCACCAGCACGTAGGAGAAGCCGGGCACGCCCTCGATGCACTTGTTGGAGGACGACACCATGACGTCCATGCCCACACCCATGTTCAGCGCCACGGCGCCAAAGGAGGACATGGCATCGACCATGTAGGTCTTGCCACGCGCCTTCACGGCCTGGGCAATCTCGTTGATCGGGTTGACGATGCCCGACGTCGTTTCGCAGTGGATGATCCACACGTGGCTGATCTTGGGATCGGCATCGAACGCAGTCGTTACGTCCTCGACGGTGGGCGCGGCGCTGTCGCCCTTGTCGATCTTGACCACCGGGCGGCCGAGCCGGGTGAGGATGGCGGCGGCCCGGTCGCCATAGGCGCCGTTGGCGACGACCAGCGTCTTCGTGTCGGCCTTGGGGCAGAAGGCGCCGAGCGAGGCTTCGATGGCGAAGGTGCCCGAGCCCTGCATGATGACGCATTCATAGCTCTCGTCACAGCCGGCGAGGCCGAGCAGGCCTTTGCGGATTTCGGAGACCACGCGGCGGAACTCGATGTCGCGCGAGCCCCAGTCGGCCAGCATGGCGGATTTGACGCCGCGCGAGGTGGTGAGCGGACCGGGCGTGAGCAGATAGGGCATGTCCTCCTGGCCGGGGGGGCCAGCGAAACGGTGGGGCTGCTTGTCCATGGGATGATCCTCGATTTCAGCGGGGAAAATGGGCGCTTGACCCCCATCAGTCAAATCGTATGTTCTTATGCACCACATAAGTGTGACTGATATGCGACATGCCCAGCTGAAAGCCTTCCATGCCGTTGCCGTGCACAGCGGATTCTCCCGCGCGGCCGAGGCCCTGGGCCTCACCCAGCCCGCCGTGTCCGACCATGTGCGGAAGCTGGAGGAGACCTATGGGGTGCAGCTCTTCACCCGGGGCCCGTCGGGCGTGGCGCTCACCGACATGGGGCGCAAGCTCTTTGCCATTGCCGAGCGGCAGTTCGAGGCGGAATCGGAGGCGCTTGAACTCCTGTCGCGCGGGCGGACGCTGGAGGAAGGGCAGCTCACCATCGGCGCCGACGCGGCCGTGCACATATTACCGGAGCTGGCCCGCTTCCGGTTGAAGCACCCGAAGCTTTCAGTGCGGCTGGTCACCGGCAATTCCGCCCAGCTGGTGAAGCGGCTGGAGGATTTCTCCATCGACATCGCGATTACCGCCGGGCGGCCGCCCGGCCCGGCCTTTCTCGCCCGCAAGCTGAGGAGCGACCGGCTGGTGGCGGTGGTGCAGCGCTCCTCGAAGCTGGCCAGGCTGAAGGACATGCCCTTCGCGCAGCTCGTCAAGCTGCCGCTGATCCTGCGCGAGGAAGGCTCGATGACGCGCACCCTGCTGCTCGAGGAAGCGCAGCGGCGCGGCCTCACCCTTGCCGGCTCGATCGAGATCGAGAGCCGCGAGGCGGCGCGCGAGGCGGCGGCCCAGGGGCTGGGCCTCGCCATCATGTCGCAAGGCGAGCTCGTGCCCGACGGGCGGCTGGCAGCACTCGCCATTCCGGACTGGACGACCGAGATGGAGGAGTGGATGATCTGTCTGAAATCGCGCAGTTCGCTGCACGTCATCCGCTCCTTCTTCACGCCGGAGAGCCCATGAGCTTCATCGCCGCCTGCGTTCAATCGACCGCCACGCCGGACGTTCACGCCGACATCCTTGTCCTGACCGGTTTCATCCGCGCCGCTGCCGCGACGGGTGCGGGCTTCATCGCCACGCCGGAATATTGCGCCGGGCTCGACACGAAGGGCGGCAAGATGTTCCCCGTGGCCTTCACGGAAGCCGAGCACCCGGTGCTGCCGGCCATGCAGGGGCTGGCGAAGGAACTCCACGTGTGGCTGCTCATCGGCTCCATCGGGGTGCGCGCTCCTGACGGCAAGATCTTCAATCGCTGCTTCATGCTCTCGCCTTCAGGGGCGATCACGGCGCGCTATGACAAGATCCATCTCTTCGACATCAACCTGGGCGCGGGAGGCAGCTACCACGAGTCCGCCACCATCGAGGCGGGCAAGGCTGCGGTGATCTCACCCTGTGCTGAAGGCCTGATCGGGCTTTCCATCTGCTATGACATCCGCTTCCCGCATCTCTACCGCGCCTATGCGCAGGAAGGGGCCGAGATGCTGGCAGCACCCGCCGCCTTTACCCGTGTGACGGGGGACGCGCACTGGCACGTGCTGCAGCGGGCGCGCGCCATCGAGAACGGCGCCTATGTGATCTCGCCCGGGCAATGCGGCACGCTGGCGGGCGGGGCCGAATGCTGTGGCCACTCGCTGATCGTCGACCCGTGGGGCCGCGTGCTGGCCGATGGCGGCACCGAACCCGGCATCGTGACGGCAGAAATCGACTTGAACACCGTGGCCGAGACGCGCCGGCGCATCCCCTCGCTGAGACATGACAAACCCTATTCAGCCACTTGCCTCGCAACGCCCAAGGCCTCATAACTCGCGCTTGGGTTGACAAGGAGAACGGGTATCGTGATCGGCTATATCATTCTGGGCGTCATCGTCCTCATCGGCATCTACCTGATGTCGGCCTACAACGGCTTGGTGAAGAACAAGAACCTCGTGGCGGAGGGCTGGAGCGGCATCGACGTGCAATTGCGCCGCCGCGCCGACCTGATCCCCAACCTGATCGAGACGGTGAAGGGCTATGCCGCCCACGAGGACAAGCTGTTCCATGACATCGCGGAACTGCGCGCCAAGTCGATCTCGGGGGGCTCGGTTGCCGAACAGTCGGCCGTGGGCCAGGCGATGAGCCAGGCGCTGGGCAAGCTGTTCGCGGTGGCCGAGGCCTATCCGCAGCTCAAGGCGGATGCCAATTTCCGCGACCTGCAGGACAAGCTCGCCGGCATCGAGGACGAGATCCAGCTGTCGCGCCGCTACTACAATGGTGCGGTGCGGAACTACAACACCATGATCGAGAGCTTCCCCACCAACCTGATCGCCAACAACTTCAAGTTCGAGAAGGCGGAGTTCTTCGAGATCGGCGACGCGGCGGCGCGCGAAGTGCCGAAGGTCGATTTCAAGACCCGCTGAGATGCGCCGGCTTCTCGCCTTCCTTCTTCTTGCGCTTGCATGCGCGTCCCCGGCACTGGCCGAGGAGCGCATCAAGAGCTTCTTGAGCGACGTGACGGTGAATGCCGATGCCTCCATCGACGTGCACGAAACGATCACCGTCAATTCCGAAGGCAACGGGATCAAGCACGGCATCTTCCGTGATTTCCCGACAACCTATACCGACCGTCACGGCCAACGGGTGATCGTCGGCCTCGACGTCATCGACGTGAAGCGTGACGGTCGCGAAGAGCCCTATGTTCTCGAGTCGCTCAGCAATGGCGTGCGCATCAGGATCGGCGACAAGGATGTGTGGCTGGAGGATGCGCCGCACCGCTACGAGATCAGCTATCGCACCACGCGGCAGATCGGCTTCTTCGACAAGTTCGACGAGCTCTACTGGAACGTCACCGGCAATGGCTGGGATTTTCCGATTGACGATGCGCGGGTGAGGATCACCCTGCCACAGGGTGCGGGCATCATCCAGCATGACGAGTTCACCGGCGGCTATCGCTCCACGGAGAATTTCAGCCGCGTGATCTCGGCCACGGGGAATGTCTTCGAAGCGGAGACGACCAATGCACTGAACCCCAACGAGGGCTTCACCGTGGCGGTGGGCTGGCAGAAGGGATTGGTGACGCCGCCATCGGACACCCAGAAATGGGCCTGGTGGGCCTCCGACAATGCCGGCTTCTTCACGCTGGCGCTGGGGCTGCTCGCCTCCGCCCTCTACTTCCTCTTCGCCTGGAACAAGGTGGGGCGCGATCCGCCCAAGGGCACCATCATTCCGCTGTTCCAGCCACCCAAGGGCCTGGGGCCCTCGGCCGTGCGTTTCGTCACCCATTATGGCTCCGACGACAAGGGCTTCGCGGCGGCGATGGTGGGGCTGGCCGTGAAGGGTCGGCTGAAGATTGCCGACGATGACCGCAGCTTCACCATCACCAAGCTGGCCGGCACGGGCAAGGAACCGCTGACGCCCGCCGAGAACGCGCTTTACACGGCTCTCCCGTCGGGGAGCACCTCATTGAGGCAGTCCAACCACGCCGTGATCAGTGCGGCCCGCAGCGCGGTGGACCAGGCGCTGAAGAACGAGTTCGAGGGCACGGCCTTCCTCAGGAACCTTGGCTGGTTTGCGGTTGGGCTTGCGATCTCCGTCCTCTGCCTCGTCTTCGGCGCTTTCCTGCTGCCAGGCGCCGACGGCGTGCAGGGCCTCTTCGCCTTCGGCTGGATGGGCGTATGGTGGGGCGTGGTGCTGTCGGTTGGCTGGGCCAGCTTCAAGGGACTGTTCGCGGCGCGGGGCTTGTGGTCCAAGATCACCTCGCTCGGTGCCCTGCTCTTCCTCATTCCCTTTGCCGGCGCCGGCATCATCGCGCCAGCCCTGATCTTCTCGCAGGGCGCAGGCTCGCCCGGCCTTTACGCGCTGGTGGGGGCCGCGGTGCTGCTGGGCCTCATCAACGTGGTCTTCTACCATCTGCTGCGCGCACCCACCCAGTCAGGCCGCCAGCTGATGGACCAGATCGAGGGCTTCAGGCTTTACCTCTCCACCGCCGAGGAGGAGCGCCTGAAGGCGCTGAACCCGCCGGAGAAGACGCCGGAGCTGTTCGAGCGCTACCTGCCATACGCGCTGGCGCTGGACTGCGAGAACGAGTGGAACGCCAAGTTCACCGCCGTGCTGGCGGCCGCAGCCGCTGCAGGCGCGGCAGCGCCAATCTGGTATTCCGGCAGCAACTGGGACTATGGCCGCTCCGGAGGCTTCACCGACAGCCTCGGGCGCGGCCTGGCATCGAGTGCCGCGTCTGCTGCGACGGCGCCCGGCAGCACGTCCGGCTCAGGCGGTGGCGGGGGTGGGTTCTCCGGCGGCGGCGGAGGCGGAGGCGGCGGCGGAGGCTGGTGAGTTCTTCGCCCAATGATTTCATCAGAGGCGGGCCTATCGTTTTCTCCCGCTGAAGGAACAGGAGAAGACATCAATCACCCCTCCAGCATCTCGCGCTTCATCTCAAGCTCGAGCCACTGTTCCTCGGCCTTGGCCAGTTCATCGCGCGCCGTCGTCAGGCGTGACGCCGCCTGGTCGAAGGCCTTGGGGTCACGCGAGAACAGCGCGGCATCGGCGAGTTTGGCTTCCAGCGTGCCGATCTCGTTCTCCAGCTTCTTCATCGTTGCCGGCAATGTTTCCAGCGCGTGCTTTTCCTTGAAGGAGAGCTTGCGCTGCGCCTGCGGAGCCTCGGCCTTGGGCGCGGAGGAGGAAGACTTCGCGGCCTCGGCCTTGACCTTGCGCGATTCAACACCGGCCCCGCGCTGCATGATCATGTCGGAATAGCCGCCGGCATATTCCATCCATTTGCCTTCGCCCTCGGCCATCAGCACCGAGGTGGCGACGCGGTCGAGGAAGTCGCGGTCATGGCTGACCAGCAGGATGGTGCCGGGATAATCCGCCAGCATCTCCTGCAGCATGTCGAGCGTCTCGAGGTCAAGGTCATTGGTGGGCTCGTCGAGGATCAGAAGGTTCGAGGGCTTCGCCAGTTCGCGCGCCAGGATGAGGCGACCACGCTCGCCGCCCGACAGCACACTGACAGGGGTCCGCGCCTTGTCCGGCGGGAACAGGAAGTCCTTCATGTAGCTGATGACGTGCTTGGTCTCGCCATTGACCGAGACGGAATTGCCGCGGCCATCGGTGATGACGTCGGCCAGCGTGGACGTGGGATCAAGGCTCTGGCGGCTCTGGTCCAGCGTCACGGTCTGGAGGTTGGTACCGAGGCGGATGGCGCCGCTGTCGGGATCGAGCGCGCCGGTCAGCAGCTTGATGAGCGTGGTCTTGCCCGCACCATTGGGGCCAACGATGCCCAGCCGGTCTCCCCGCATGACGAGGAGATCGAGGTTCGACACGATGGCACGCGTGCCGAAGCTCTTTGACATCACCTTGGCTTCCGCCACCAGCTTGCCCGACATATCGCCCGACGTGGCAGCCATGCGCACGGCCCCCTGCTGGCCCTCATGCTCCTTGCGCTCGGTGCGCAAGGTTGCGAGCAGGTCGACGCGACGCATGTTGCGCTTGCGCCTCGCCGTCACGCCATAACGCATCCAGTGCTCCTCCGCCTCGATGCGCTTGGCGAGCAGCACCTGCTCGGCCTCTTCCTTGGCCAGCACCTCGTCACGCCAGGTTTCGAAGTCGGCGAAGCCGCGCTCGAGGCGGCGCGAGGAGCCGCGGTCCAGCCATACCGTGCGGTTGGTGAGCGACTGCAGGAAGCGCCGGTCATGGCTGATCAGCACGAAGGCGGAGCGCAATGACCTGAGCTCGGCCTCGAGCCACTCGATGGCCGGAAGGTCCAGATGGTTGGTCGGTTCGTCCAGCAGCAGCACGTCTGGCTGAGGCGCAAGCGTGCGGGCAATTGCCGCGCGTCGGATCTCGCCGCCCGACAGCCGCGTCGGGTCTTCGTCACCCGTGAGGCCCAGTTCGCGCAGCAGATAGGTGCAGCGGTGCGGGTCATCGGCGGGGCCGAGGCCCGACTCAACATATTCCATCACGGTCTTGCAGGCGGAGAGATCGGGCTCCTGCGGGAGGTAGCGAATCGTCGTGCCGGGCTGCACCCAGCGTTCGCCCTTGTCGGCCTCGATCATGCCCGCCGCGATCTTGAGCAGCGTTGACTTGCCAGAACCATTGCGCCCGACGAGGGCCACGCGCTCACCCTCGGCAACCGCAAGCTCGGCATTCTCGAGAATGGGACGTCCGCCAAAGGTGAGGCCGATGCCGCGGAGGTGGAGGAGGATCCTGCTCATGATGGCGCGGGGTGTAGAGCATTTGTGGGGAATGGGGAACCGCCATCAAAGCTGTTGCCCTCCCCCATGCATGTGGGAGAGCGGGACCGGGCTTTCAGTCACCGAGATACGCTCTCAGCCCCGGCAGGTCCTTGGCGGCAAACAGCTCCGCCGTGGGGCGCAATGCAACGATGCGGCCGGTTTCGAGATAGGCGGTGTGGCTGGCGGCGGCGAGCGCGTCCTCCGGCTGGTGGGTCACCATGACGGTGGTGAGATGGCGCGCCTGGCTCATAGTTTTCACGAGGTCCAGCATGTCGCGCCTGAGCGCGGGGCCGAGGGCGGCGAAGGGCTCGTCCAGCAGCAGCACGGGCCGATCGCGCACCAGGGCACGGGCCACGGCGACGCGCTGGCGCTCGCCACCCGAGACCTCGCCGGGTTTGCGGTGGGCGAGCGCGGCGAGGCCCACCTCGGCGAGCGCTGCATCGACGCGGGCCTTCTGTGTGGCATCGAGCCTAAGCGAGGGTGCGATGCCCAGCGCCACGTTCTGCCACAGGTCAAGATGCGCAAAGACGTTGTTGTCCTGGAAGATCATGCTCACCGGGCGCTGATCGGGCGGCAGCGTGGTGACGTCGGTCTCGTCGATCAGCACACGGCCGTTCTCCGGCACCTCGAAACCCGCGATGAGGTTCAGGAGCGTGGACTTGCCGCCGCCTGAGGGGCCGATCACCGCCGTGAAGGAGGCGGTGGGGAATTGCGCATCGAAGCGCATCTCCATCTCTTCGTAGCGGAAGCTCACGTGCTCGAGGCGGATCATCGCTGGTCGCTCCAGCGCTCGGCGAGGGTGGAGAAGGCGAGCACCAGGGCGCTCAGCACCAGCGCGGTGCCGATCGCCTCGTCGAAGCGGTAGCTGCCCATCTGGCGGTAGATCAGCGCCGGAAGCGTCACGAAACCTTGCGTGCCGAACAGCGAGATGGCGGTGAGGTCACCCAATGACAGGATCAGCGCCATGATGAGGCTGAGGCCGATCGCCCGCTTCATGACCGGCAGCTCCACCAGCCGGAAGCGGCTCCAGCCAGAGAGGCCGAGGCTGAGGCACAGCTGGTCATGCGCCTCCGCCGACTGGGCAAGCGCAGGCATCAGCACGCGGGCGACGAAGGGCAGCGACATCAGCGCATTCATGGCGATGACCAGGAAAGCCGCAAGCCCTGAAAGACCCGCATAGGCGATGAGGCTGATGAACCAGCCGGTGGCCAGCGCGGCAGGCGGCACGATCCACGAGGTGAGCACGGCGATGGAAGCGATCTTCCGCCATGCGCCGCTGCGCACCGCCAAGGCAGCGAGAGGCCAGGTGACGGCGAAGGCGAGCGCAGCACTGGCAGAGCCCAGCGCGAGGCTGGTCAGCAGGGCGCGCAGCAGAAGGGCCGAAGGCATGATGTGGAACAGCCCCGCCGCGACGAGCGCCACCAGCGGCGGCACGAGCAGCAGAAGCGCCAGCAGCACCACGCCGCCATCGACGAGCCGCGCCATGGCGGACTGGCCGTCATAGCGCTTCGGCTGCAGGCGGAGCGCCGGCCAGCTGACGCCGAGCCCGCCCCAGGCCTGCGCGACGAGCGCCAGCGTGGCGCAGAGCGCCAGCTGCACCAGCGCCAGCATGGCGGCGCGCTGCGGATCGAAATCAGAGCGCAGCGACTGGTAGATCGCCACCTCCAGCGTGGTGGCGCGCGGACCACCACCCAAGGTGAGCACCACAGCGAAGCTTGACGCGCAGAGCAGGAAGATGAGGAGTGCCGCACCCGCGATGCCGCTCCTGACCGCCGGCCATTCGACAAGTCGCCAGATGGCGAGTGAAGGAAGGTCCAGCTGGGCCGCGAGCTTCCAGCTTTCAGCCGGAATGCGCTCGAGGTCCGAAAGGATCAGGCGCGCGGCGAGCGGCACGTTGAAGAAGACATGTGCAAGCAGGATGCCCTGCAGGCCATAGATATCGAAGATGCCACCGAGCCAGCCCTTCGCGCCATAGACCTCGATGATGCTGATGATAACAACAATGGCCGGCAGTGCCAGCGGCAGATTGAGGAGCCTGAGCAGCAGTGCGCGGCCGGGAAAGGCGGATTGCCGCGCCAGCGCGCGGGCCAGCGGCAGGCCGAGCGCGAGTGACAGGATCGTTGACAGCCCGGCCTGCAGCAGCGTGAAGCGCAGCACGCGGAAGACGTAGGGATCAAGGCCGGAGAGCCCCTGCTCCGCGCCGAGGCGCAGCACGGGGAGGAAACCCGCCGCAAGGGCGAGGCCGAGAAGGGCGAGCGCCGCGTAACCCGGCGCTCGCGATGGTCGGTAGGCGATCACGTTGCCCCGGTCACTTGGCCGTGGCGTTCAGCCACTCGTCGATCCAGGCGCGGCGGTTCTGGTCCACCTCGTCCGGCGAATAGAGCAGCGTCTTGGAAGGCTTCACCAGCTGGTCGAAAGCCGCGGGCAACGGGGCAGAGATGGCACCCGCCGGGAACATCCAGTTGTTGGTCGGAATCTGGTCCTGGAAGCCGGGCTGCATCATGAAGGAGAGGAACTTCTGCGCCAGCTCCCTGTGCTGGCTGCCTTCGACGAGGCCACCGACTTCCACCTGCATGTAATGGCCTTCCGCGAAGGCGGCGGCCTTGTAGCGGTCGGTGTTCTCGGCGATCACGTGGTAGGCGGGAGACGTGGTGTAGGACAGCACCATCGGCGCCTCGCCCTTGGTGAACAGCGCATAGGCCTCGGACCAGCCGGGCGCCACGGTGAGGATGCGCGGCTCCAGCTTCTTCCAGGCATCCGCTGCCTTGTCGCCATAGACCTGCTTCATCCACAGGAGGAAGCCGAGGCCCGGCGTGGAGGAGCGCGGATCTTCCAGCACAATCTTCTGGGAAGGATCGCCGTTGACCAGCTCGTCCAGCGACTTGGGCGGATCCTTCAGGGTCTGGCTGTCATAGACCACGGCGAAATAGCCATAGTCGAAGGGCATGAAGTATTCATCCGTCCACGCAACGGGCGTCTTCGCCTGGCTCACGTCAAGGCCATGCTTGGCGAACAGGCCGGTCTTCACCGCTTCGGTGGTGAGGTTGGTATCAAGCCCAAGCACCACGTCGGCCTTGGTGTTCTTGCCCTCGAGCTTCAGGCGGTTGAGCATGGCCACGGCATCGCCCGGCGCCACCCATTCGATGGTGCAGTCGCAGGTCTTCTCGAAGGCTTCCTTTACCTTGGGGCCGGGTCCCCACTCGGCGACGAAGCTGTCATAGGTGTAGATGGTAAGCGTATCCTTCGCCATCGCGGGAGCAGTGAGCGTGAGGAGCGCGAACAGGGCTGTAGTTGTCTTCTTCATAAGTACCTCCATTCGCCGTTGGATGGAGGTTTGGACATGACCTTCCGGAATGTCCGCCCGCAATCCCTCCGCCGGCATGATCCGGATCAGGTTCAGCGGGTCCGGGGCAGGAGCCCCGTCTCAGCCGCTTACGCGGCACCCCGTTGAGAGCAGATCCAGAGGTAAGGCTTCATGCGTGCGCTGGCAAGAGGCTTTTGCTAGAAGCAGGCCATGACACGTTTTGCAATCCTGCTCGGCGGCGACCTGACGGTGACGCCGCGGCTCAAGTCCCAGATCCGGGGCGCACGCCTCATCGCCGCCGACAGCGGCATGATGCATGCCGCAGCCCTCAATGCCGTGCCCGAACTCTGGGTGGGGGACTTCGACAGCGCCGGGTCGGAACTCACCATGCAATACCGCGACGTACCGCGCGAAACCTTTCCACCAGAGAAGGACGTGACCGACGGCGCCATCGCGGTTGCCGAGGCGATCCGGCGGGGGGCGACGGAGATCATCCTGCTCGGCGGTCTGGGCGGGCAGACCGACCACACGGTGGGCCTGCTCGGCCAGAGCATCCGCATTGCGCGCGATGGCATTGCCTGCCTGCTGACCAGCGGCGTGGAGGAGGCCTGGCCGCTGATCGCAGGCCATCTTCATGTCGACCTTCCGGCGGAGACGCGCCTCAGCATCATTCCGTTCACGGATCTTCAGGGGCTGGACCTCGCGGGCGTGAAATGGCCTCTCACCAGCCGCGACGTTCCTGTTGGCTCCACCCTCACGCTGTCCAACGTGGCGCTTGGACCTGTGGAGATTTCAGTGAGGGGCGGTCATGGCATCGTTATCGCCTATCCGCCGCAGGCCGCCGATGTCTGAGGCTGAGCTGAACATCGAGGGCATGGGCCGACGCGGCGAAGGTGTGGCGCGGCTCGATGACCGCACCGTCTTCGTGCCGGGCACACTGCCGAACGAAAAGGTGACGGCGGCGGGCGATGGTGACCGCCTCGCGCTCATCGCCATCGAGCGGGCGTCGCCGGACCGCGTGACGCCGTTCTGCGCCTACTACGGCCGATGTGGCGGCTGCCAGCTGCAGCACTGGCGCGAAGAGCCCTACCGCGCGTGGAAAGCCTCGTTGGTGTCCGAACAGCTGAAGGCACGCGGCCTGCCCTCCGAGATCAGCGGCATCATCGACGCGCATGGCGCAGGCCGCCGCCGGGCCAGCCTGCATGTGCGCAAGAGGGACGGCGTGGTCACGGCAGGCTTCATGGAGGCGCGAACCCATACGCTGCTCGACATCGCCAGCTGCCCCATTCTCGAACCCGACATGGCGCGCGCCTTCGACATGGGCCGGGCCATCGGCGCCAAGCTCTCCGACTGCGACGTGGCAGTGACGTCGACGCAGACCGGGCTTGACGTGAGTGTGCGCGCCGAGCGCAAGTTCGCGCAGGCCGAGCACGCCAAGCTCGCAAGCTTCGTGCGGGACCTCAATCTCGCGCGTCTCAGCGTGAATGGCGAGGTGATCGCCACAGCCGTGCCGCCACGGATGCAGATCGGCAAGGCCAGCGTGGCGCTGCCGCCCGGCGGCTTCCTGCAGGCGACAGCCCTGGGCGAGGAAACGCTGGCGCGGCTGGTGATCGAGGCGCTGGGCAAATCGAAGAGTGTGGCGGACCTGTTCTGCGGTATCGGCCCCTTCGCCTTCAGGATCGCCGAGCGCGCCCGCGTCGAGGCCTATGACAATGACCGCGCGGCAATCGCCGCGCTGAACGCGGCGGCAAAGGTAACTTCAGGCTTGAAACCCATCACCGCCGCGGCGCGCGACCTGTTCCGCGAGCCGTTGGTGCCGAACGAGATGAAGGAACTCGACGCCGTGGTCTTCGACCCGCCGCGCGCCGGTGCCGAGGCACAGGCCAGGCAACTGGCGCGCAGCAAGGTGAAGACGGTGGTGGCCGTGTCCTGCGACGCCGCGACATTTGCGCGTGATGCCGAGATTCTGGTGGGTGGCGGCTACGCGCTGAACAAGGTCACGGCGGTGGACCAGTTCAAATGGTCATCGCATGTGGAGATCGTGGCGCAGTTCACCCGCTGAGCTGTTGCAGCCGCGCAACATCGCGCTCAATTTGGTCGCGCGTGCTTCCCTGCGTTGCGCTTTGATGCTACCAAGCTTGCACACGCAAGCAAACAGAGGAGAATCGGCCATGGGAGTATCTTTTACGCGCTGCTGATCTCCGGGCCGCTCTGAGGCTCGGGCCTCAGGCGGATAGCGTATCCTTCGCGCTTCAGGCGCTGTCATCACATCACTGAATCTTTTGCCGGCTTGCTGGTCTGCACAGTGCCTCGCGCCCTGCATGCCCACACACGGCGAAGCCACATCTGTTCACGCGCATGGGACGGCCCGTGTTTTCGCGATGGAGCATTGCATGTTCTCTCTCAAATTCGACCTGCTCTTCCCCACCATCGGCATGGCGAAGGCAGTGGCCCGCAAACTCAATACAGGCCTGAAGCGGCCGGACACGCCCATGGAACCGCGTGAGCTGTACCGCATGCAGCAGGAGCTGCGCGAGGCACACGAGCGCATCCGCTACCAGGTGGTCGCCGGACGGTTGTTCATGTGAAAGGACAGGTGCTAGCCTCGCCCGATGGATGCGGATGTGATCGTGGTGGGTGCAGGGCTGGCAGGTGCGGCCGCTGCCCGCAGGCTCTCCAAGGCTGGCAAGCGGGTGCGCGTGATCGAGGCGCGCGATCGCTGCGGCGGGCGTGGTTTCGCACGGGCCCATGGAGGCGACGGGCCGCAGCTCGAATTCGGCGGGGCGTGGATCACGCCATGGCAGAACCGGCTGCGGGCACTCGTTCCCGAATACGGCCTCGAACTGCGCCCGCGCCACCCCGTGACCAACCGGCTGTGGCTGCGCGACGGCGTGAGGGGCAGTGGCCCTGTCGCACCTGGTGACGTGACGGCGCATGAGCGCGCCATTGCGCGCGTGGCCGCCGATTCGATGCTGCTCAAGAAAGGCCTCACCGAGAACGAGAACAACGAGGCGCTGACCGGCGTTTCCTTTGCCGCCTATCTCGACCGGCTGGGCTGCCCGAAATCGACACGCAACCTGTTCTCCGCCTGGTGGACGGTGTCAGGCAACGGAGACCACGACAAGGTGGCGGCATCCGAATTCCTGGCGAGCTGCGCCTATGACAATGGGCTTGCCGAGGGCATGATCAAGTTCTGGTCCGACACCGTGGTGCCGGGCATGGGCGTGCTTGCGGAGCGCATGATTGCGGGCTCCGGCGCCGAGCTGATCCTCGACGATCCAGTGACCCAGGTGGTTCAGGAAACCGGGCATGTGGAGGTGGTTGCCGGTACGCGGCGGCACAGGGCGAAGGCCTGCATTATCGCGCTGGGCATCAACCAGATGCCGGGCATCGGCTTCACGCCGTGGCTCTCCGACGGGAAGACTGCCGCGCTGGCAGCGGGCCATGGCGGGCGCTCCTTCAAGCTGTGGATCAGGGCGGAGGGCGTTCCCGTCGGCACGCTGGTGACGGGTGATGGCAGCGGCATCGAATTCGCCTTCGCCGAGCGGGTCGAGGGCGGCGCCACCTACATCGTGGGTTTCGGGCTGATGCAGGAGGGTAACGATCCTTCCGATCCCGCATGGGTAAGGCGCCAGGCGGCGAAGCTGTTTCCCGATGCGCGGGTGCTGTCGCATGACTGGCACGACTGGGTAGACGATTCCTTCGCGCGCGGCACATGGGTGGCTGCCCTGGCGGGCCATGAGGCAGGGCTTGATGCGGCAAACTGGCAGCCGGAAGGTCGCATCGCGTTCGCCTCCTCCGACTATGCGCGCGAACAGGCGGGCTGGTTCGAGGGCGCGGTGATTTCCGGCGAGGATGCGGCAGAGGCCGTGCTGAAGCTCAGATGAAGAGCTGGCCGAAGACATCCATCGAGGTGTTGGCGCCGCAGACCACCACGCCAATGCGCTCGTCCTTCTCCGGCTTGTAGGCGCCCGAGAGAAGAGCCGCGAAGGCGGCGGCACCGCCTGGCTCGGTGACCAGCTGCATCTCTCGCCACAGGTGGCGCTGGGCATTGCGGATGTCGTCGTCGGAGATGAGCGTCACCTGCGCGATGTGATCCTTGGCGATCTCGAACATCAGCTTGCCCACCGTGCTGGCGCCGAGCGAATCGGTGGCCAGCCCCGAGGGCCTGACCGCCACGCGTTCGCCCGCCGCGATTGCCGCATGCAGCGTGTTGCAGGTCTGAGGTTCGACGCCCACGATCTTCACGCCGGACTGGTACCACGCGGCGATGCCGCCGATGAGACCGCCACCCCCCACCGCGACCAGCAGCGTGTCGAGCCCCGGCGCCTGCGCTTCCAGCTCGCGGCCCAGCGTACCCTGTCCTTCGAGCGTTGCTTCGGCGTCATAGGCGTGGACGCCGGTGGCGCCGCTCTCAGCGACCCAGGCTTCGCACAACGCCAGCGCCTCGGAATAATTCGCACCCCTCTGCACCACCTCGGCGCCATAGGAGGCGATGCGGGCGACCTTGGCGGGTGAGGAGATTTCAGGAACGAAGATCTTGGCGCGATGACCAAGCTGCCTGGATGCATAGGCCACCGCCGCGCCATGATTGCCACCGGACGCCGTGGCAACACCACCCGGCCCGACACTGGCCTGCAGCAGCGTGTTGAAGGCGCCGCGCGACTTGAAGCTGCCGGCATGCTGCAGCAGCTCGAGCTTGAGCGTGACCGGGAGTTCGACGCCCTCGACCGTCACGCTGACGACGGGCGTGCGGCGCACGTGATTGGTGATGCGCGCTGCGGCGCGGGTGATGGCCTCTCGCGTGATCATGCGGCGGGCGCCACGCTGACCAAGGTGTCCGATTTGCCGCCGAACACCTGGTCGTAATAGCGCTTCTGGGCCTGCGCCGCAGTCAAGGCATTGCGCATGAGAATGGCCACGGTGACGGGACCGACGCCGCCCGGCACGGGCGTGATCCAGCCCGCCGTCTCCGCGCAGGCCTCATAGTCCACGTCGCCCACGGTGATATTCTTGCCGTTCTCCTCGATCTGGTTGATGCCGATGTCGATGACGGCGGAGCCCGGCTTGATCATGTTGGGCGTGATGAAGCGCGGCCTGCCGACAGCGACGAAGATCGCATCCGCGGCGCGCGAGTGGACGGCGAGGTTCCTGGTCATGTGATGGCAGACGGTGACCGTTGCACCTTCGGCCATCAGCAGGAAGGCGATGGGCTTGCCGACAATTTCCGAGTGGCCGATCACCACCACTTCGAGACCTTCAAGCTTGAGGCCGGTGCGCTTCAGCAACTCGACCGAGGCCGCCGCCGTGCAGGGGGCGAGCGAGGTGTCGCTGTAGACGATGTTGCCGATCGACGCCGGGTGCATGCCTTCCACGTCCTTCAACGGGTGGACGGCAGTCTGCAGCTCGCGGATGTCGAGATGCTTCGGGACGGGGCGCTGGATGATGACGCCGGTGACGCGCGGATCGGTATTCAGCGCCTGCAGCATGGCCAGCATCTCGACGCGAGAGACAGTCGCGGGCAGATGTCGCTCCTCGAACATGATGCCGGCCTTGTCCGCGCCGCGCGCCTGGTTGCGGACATAGAGGTTGACGGCGGCAACATCGCCGATGGTGATGGAGACGAGCTTCACCGACCAGCCCTTGGAGGCAAGGTCCTCCACGCCCTGATAGACGCTGCGGGTGATTTCCTCGGCAACGGGCTTGCCCAGCAAGGCATTGTGACGGACTGCGGTCTGGACGGTCATTGTCGGCACTTTCCTGGCTTGGGCGTCTCTTTCTCACGCCGTGATCGCCATGCGCAAGCCCCTTGCATCGAGCGGCGGATCGGCCGGGAAGCGGACGGCGCGCCCCTCATGGATGCGCCGGGCGCTCCACGCGCAGGCACAGGCGTCAAGGAGATCGTCGGCACCGACGTCGGTACGGCGGTAGGTTGCGGGCTGAAGGGTGGCGAGCGGGAAGCCGGCCGCCGCGAGAAGCGCTTGGCGCAGTTCGAGGCCGGGCGGATGCGGACTGCCCTTCACCTTCTTGGGCAGCGGCAGCGGTGCTTCGCCGTTCATTACCCAGAAGGCCAGTTCCGGGTGGACCTCGACGATGCGCGTCTGCAACGTGGGCGTGATGAGCGCATCGATCTCACGCATCTTGGGGAAGATGTGGAAGATCTGCTTCGAGACTTTTTTCGGCGGATCGGAATTGGCGAGATTGGCCGCACAGGACTGGCGATAGTCAGTGCACATCACGGCGGCGCGCGAGGGCACCGAAAAGACGCTCGACTGCCGCTCACCCAGCCGCTGCCGCACCTCGCGCTCGGCGGCGCGGCCCGATCCCTGCGGAAAGCCGATGGGCATGTCGACGGCGATGACCGCCGCATCCATCGCGAGAACCTCCGCGAAGCTGCGGCAGAGATGATGGGAGACGGTCTCTGCCCAGTGCACGGCGATCCAGCCGCCGCGGCAGCCATCGACGCCGACGACAGGCGTCATGATCCGTGCAGCGCGCCCGCCACGTTCAGCACCGTGATGCCGGTGCTGAGGGCAATGGCGCGGGACAAGGTCTTCATCGCCGCCGCGAATGCCTGCTGCGGCGCGTGCTCGAGGCGTTCGGCGAGATAAAGGCCGCTGAGGAAATCACCCGTGCCATTCGGCACCTTGTCGAGCTTCGGCGCGACAATACTGTGAACCTCATCGGGCGTTACCAACAGCGTGGCGAGGCCATCACGCGATGGAACGGAGGTGGCGAGCACTTCAGGGAGTGAGAGTGAGCGCGCGGCGGCGATGGCGCTCGCCTCGTCCGTCACATCATGGCCTGACAGCCATGCAAGCTCGAAGGCGTTCGGCGTGAGGCAGCTGGCGCGCGGCACCAGATGGGCGCGGATGGCTTCGGCCACCTCCTGCGGGATGTAGAGCCTGCCGTGGTCACCCATCACCGGATCGACCAGCAGATAGGGCACGGCAACACGGCCAAGAAGCCCGGCCACCTCTTCCACCTGGCCTGTCGTCGCGAAGTAGCCGGTGAGCATGGCGTCGAGGTTGTGAAGCGCGCCCAGTGCTTCAAGCGCTGCAAACATGCGCGCCATGTCCTCGGCCTGCGTGCGGAAGCCCGCCGGTGCGCCATGGCCCGGATGATTCGACAGCGTGATGGTGGGCAGTGCCAGCACCTCGTAGCCCTTCGCCTGAAGGGCCGGAACGGCCGCAGAATTGCCGACGGGGCCCCAGACGACCTGGCTGGAGATGCTCAAGACCTTCATCAGATGACGTTCTTCTCGAACAGCGGCGCCTTGTTGCGGATGCGGTCATAGCCGAAACGCGCCAGGTCGATGGTCTTGTACCCCCCATCGATGACGAGTTCGGAAATCGCGTTGCCCGCCGCCGGGCCCTGCTGCAAGCCGTGGCCTGAGAAGCCGTTGGCAAAGAGGAAGTTGGCGACCTCCGGATGCGGGCCGATCACCGCGTTCTGGTCCAGCGCATTGTAGTCATAGTGCCCCACCCAGGCGCTGGTGACCTTGATCGCCTCGAACAGCGGAATGCGCTCGGCGAGTGCTGGCCATATGTTGTCCTCGAACCAGGCGTGGTCGACCTCCCAGTCGAGATTGTCCGGCTCCTGATGCTCCTCGGGTGAAAGACCGGCGAGGAAGTTGCGGCCCTCGGGGCGGAAATAGACGCCGCCGGGAATGACGGTGAGCGGGGCCTTGTGCAGCGCCTCGGTGGCGGCCGGGCAATCGAGCACATAGACATAGCGCTTGCGCGGGCCCACCGGCAGCTCGATCCCTGCCATGGCGGCGAGCTTGCCCGCTCCCGTGCCCGCCGCATTGACCAGCGTGCCGCAGGCGATGGCTTCACCAGACGCCAGCGTGACGCCGGTGATGCGGCCGCCCTGGCGGGTGACACCCGTCACCTCGTCCTGGATCAGCTCGACGCCCCGGGCGATGGCGGATTTCCGGAACAGCGCGGCGAACATGTAGGGGTCCACCCAACCCTCGCCCGAGAGGCCGAAGCAGGCCGCCGCGATCCCGTCCGTCACCAGCCAGGGAAAGCGCGCGGCCAACGCGTCACCACGCAGCAGCACGTTGTCGGCGCCGTTGGCGATCTGGACGGCGTGATTCTCTTCGAGGACGGGCAGGCCCTCGGGCGTTGCACAAATGAGATAGCCCTGCTCCTTGAAGCCGACGTCGGCATCCGGCCCGAACTCCTGCTTCAGGGTCTTGACCAGCGCCACCCCGAACTTCGAAAGATGGATGTTCTCGGGCGTCGAAAACTGCTGGCGCAAGCCCCCGACCGACCGGGCGGTGCAGCCCTGCGCCCAGCTCGTGTCCTTCTCGACCAGGGCGATGGAGCCTGTAAAGCCGTTTTTACGCAGGTAATGGGCGCTGGCGCTGCCCACCACGCCGCCGCCCACGATCACGACATCATATGTTTTCATGGGAGCGGACATTGCCCAAAGCGGCACATCCCCACAAGGGCAGAAGCCATGCGGCGCATCCAAAAGTGGGCTTCCCTTGGCGCATTGCGGCGACTAGCTTGCAGCGCAGCAAGAGACGGAAAAGACAAGATGTTCAGAGCCAGACGCAGCGTCCTCTACATGCCCGGCGCCAATGAGCGCGCCCTCGAGAAGGCAAAGTCCCTCGACGCCGATTCGCTGATCCTCGACCTCGAGGATTCGGTCGCCCCCGACGCCAAGTCCGAGGCCCGCGCCAAGGTGGCAGCCGCCGTGAAGGCCGGGGGCTTCGGCCGGCGCGAGCTCGTCATCCGCATCAACGGCCTCGACACGCCGTGGGGCGTGGAAGACCTGAAGATGGCGGCGGAGGTGAACCCCGATGCCATCCTGGTGCCGAAGGTCGCCCGCCCCGGCGACATCGTGAATGTCTCGAAGATCCATGTCGGCATGGGCGGGGCCGAGAAGACCCGCATGTGGGCGATGATGGAAACGCCCATGGCCATCTTCAACGTGCGCGAGATCGCCTCGGTGCACCAGGTGGCGCGTCTCTCCTGCTTCGTGCTGGGCACCAATGACCTGCTGAAGGAATCGCGCGCACTGGCCACCGGCGGGCGCTTCGCCATTCTGCCGTGGCTGTCGATGACGCTGCTGGCCGCCCGCGCCTATGGCCTCGACGTGATCGACGGCGTCTACAACGACTTCCGTGACGAACAGGGCTTCCGTGCCGAATGCGAGCAGGGCCGCACGCTGGGCATGGACGGCAAGACGCTGATCCACCCCGGCCAGATCGCCGCCTGCAACGAGATGTTCTCGCCGGCGCCTGAAGAGGTGGCCTGGGCGCGCAGGATCATCGAGGCCTTCCAGCTGCCGGAGAATGCGGCGAAGGGCGTCATCACGGTCGACGGCAAGATGGTGGAACGCCTGCACCTTGCCATGGCAGAACGCATGGCGGCCATTGCGGAGGCAATTTCGTGAGCATCAAGACCAACACCGGCAATTATTTCGAGGACTTCCGCCTCGGCCAGAAGATCCGCCATGCCACACCGCGCACGGTGACGGTGGGCGATGTGGCGCTCTACACCGCGCTCTATGGCTCGCGCTTTGCCGTGCAGTCATCCGATGCCTTCGCCAAGGCGGTGGGCTACCCGCAGGCGCCGATTGATGACCTGCTCACCTTCCACGTGGTCTTCGGCAAGACGGTGCCGGATATCTCGCTCAATGCGGTGGCAAATCTCGGTTATGCCGATTGCCGGTTCCTCAAACCGGTCTATCCCGGCGATACGCTCTCGACCGTGTCCGAGGTGATCGGCCTCAAGGAGAATTCCACGGCCAAGACCGGCACCGTCTATATGCGCTCGGTCGGCACCAACCAGCGGGGCGAAGAGGTGCTCTCCTATGTGCGCTGGGTGATGGTGAGAAAGCGCGACGAGAAGGCCCCTGCGCCGGAGGCCGTTGTGCCGACGCTGCCGAAGCGCGTGGACCTCGCCGAACTGGGCCGCGCCTGCCCGCTGATCGACGCGAGGAACTGGGATGACGGCCTTGCCGGTTCCACCCATCGCTTCAAGGATTATGCGGCGGGCGAGAAGATCGACCATGTGGATGGCATGACGGTGGAGGAGGCCGAGCATCAGATCGCCACGCGCCTCTTCCAGAACACCGCCAAGGTGCATTTCAACCAGCATTCGGAGGCGCAGGGGCGCTTCGGCCGCAGGCTGATCTATGGCGGCCACGTCATCTCGCTGGCGCGCGCCCTGAGCTTCAACGGGCTCGCCAATGCCTTCCACATCGCCGCCATCAACGGCGGCCGCCATGTGGCGCCACTGTTCGCCGGCGGCACGGTGTTCGCGTGGTCGGAGATCATCGAGACTGCAGAACTTCCGGGGCGCAGCGACGTCGGCGCGCTGCGCATCGTGACGCGCGCCACGCGGGATGTTCCGTGTGCGGAATTTCCGGTGGAGGACGGCACGCCGGACAAGCCCGGCGTGATCCTGGAGCTCGACTACTGGGCGCTGATGGTGCGCTGAGCCCGGCTCACAACATCAGCCGGCGCTCCGCCATGGGGAAGCTGCGCGCCATGTCCTTCACCGGGTGACGGGCGGCGGGGGCAAGCGAGATCTTCTGGGCCATTCCGGTCGCCGCGGACTGCTCGATGGCGCGCATGATGACGACGTCGGCCAGGCCGTCGGCACCATCGGCCACCGGCTTCAGCCCCTTCTGGATGCAGTCCGAGAAATAATCGATCTGTCCGCTGAAGTGGTCATATTGCGGGAAACAGGTCTCTTCCGTCTTGCCGCCCCTGGTGAGGCGGACAGTGATCGGCCGGTCGAAGCGATAGCCCGAGGAAACCTCGATCTGGCCTGTCGTTCCGACCACGCGATACTGGTCGATGTCGTCGCCGCCGAAGCTGGCGACGAACTGGCCGACCCTGTCACCGGGGAAGCGCAGGGTGACAGAGACCATTTCCTCCACTTCGCCGAAACGCGCATCATCCGGCCGCCGGGCCGTTGCAGCAATCACTTCCGTCGGCTCCGCCCCAAAGAGATGGCGCACCGCGTTGATGCAATAGACGCCAAGGTCCTGCAGCGGGCCGCCCCAATGCTGCGCCAGCAGGCGGTGGTTGCCGGCAGGCACCGGGAAGGCGAAGACCGAGGAGAAGATGCGCGGTTCGCCGATCTCGCCGCGGCGGATCATGTCGATCGCCTCCAGCGTGCCCGGCTCGCTGTGCAGGCGATAGGCCGTCATGAGCCGCGCACCGGATCTTTCGGCCGCCGCAATCATGGCGTCGCATTCCTGACTCGTGGTGGCGAGTGGCTTTTCCACCAGCGCGTGGATGCCTGCTTCCAGCGCCGGCACTGCGAACGCCGCGTGCTGGGAGTTGGGGAGTGCTATATAGACGGCATCCACTTTCCCGCTCTTGAGCATCTCGCCATAGCGGTCATAGGAATAGACATCGCGGATGCCATAGAACTCGGCGAGCCTGCGGGCATTGTCAGGGCTGCCCGATACGATCGCGGTCATCTCGGAATTGCCGGTCTGGGCGATGGCCGGCATGAAGACGATCTGTGAAATCCAGCCTGTGCCAATGACCGCGTAACGAACCTTGCCCATCTTGCTCCCCTTTATCTATTCACTGTTGCAGGCGCAGACCCTAACGCCGCACGGGGCCGCCATCGAGGCGTTGCGTCACACGACCGGCGTCCACAGCACCTGGTCGATGCGCGTGGCGCCCGAGGCCAGCATCACCAGCCGGTCGAGGCCGAGGGCAACGCCCGAGGCGGGCGGCATGATTGCCAGCGCCTCCAGCAGTTCCTCGTCGATCGGATAGCGCTCGCCATAGACCTGTTCCTTCACGTCCATCTCGGCGATGAAGCGGCGGCGCTGCTCTTCCGGATCGGTCAACTCACCGAAGCCGTTGGCCAGCTCCACACCGCAGGCATAGAGCTCGAAGCGCTCCGCCACGCGGCTGTCGCGCGCCGTGGTGCGCGCCAGGGCCGCTTCGACGGATGGATACTCATAGAGAACCGTCATGCGGCCGTTGCCGAGCTGCGGCTCCACCTTCTCCGACAGGATGCGGCTGAAGATATCCGACCAGCTCTCACCCGCGCCGAAGGCCACGGGCGAGACGGCGGCCAGTGCTTGCGCGTCGGCCGTGCCATCCGGCTTCAGCGTCGCGAGCAGATCCACCCCGGCGTGGGCCTTGAAGGCATCATTCACGGTGAGCCACTCCGCCCCGGCGAAGGGATCGGCCGCGCGGCCGCGCCAGCGGAACTGGCGCGTGCCCGCCACCTGTGCGGCGAGCTGCACGAGCGCCAGCGTATCGGCGATGATGATCTCGTAATCCTCCCGCGCCCGGTACCATTCGAGCATGGTGAATTCAGGCGAATGGGTCAGCGTCCGCTCGCGGTTCCGCCACACATGGCCGAGATTGAAGATGCGGGTTTCCCCAGCCGCCAGCAGCTTCTTGGCGGCGAATTCAGGCGAGGTGTGGAGGTAGCGCCGCGCGGTGGAGCCATCCGGCAGGATCAATTCGGTTGAAAAGGCATGGAGATGGGCCTCGTTGCCAGGCGAAATGGCCAGCGCGGCGCAGTCCACCTCCACGAAGTCGCGCTCGGCGAACCACTGGCGGATACCCGCCACGATACGGTTCCTGGCCAGCAGGAAGGGGCGGCGGTCGGCGTGACGGGCCGGGTCGAACCAGTGGGACTCCTGGGCAGCCAAGGGCTGATTCTCCTGGGGGGTTGGCTTCCGGGGTGGCCGCTGCTAATACCCCGCGCAACCAAATCCGGCAATTCTTCAGAAAACGAGAGACGAAATTGGTCAAGGTAATCGCAAGCGGTGTCCGCAAGGGCAATGTCATCGAGCACGAGGACGGCAAGCTCTATGTCGTGCTGAAGGCCGAATCCATGCACCCCGGCAAGGGCACGCCGACCACCACGATCGACATGCGCCGCATCTCGGACGGCGTGAAGACGGTGGTGCGCTACAAGACGACCGACCCCCTCGAGCGCGCCTTCGTCGAGACCATTACGCACTCCTACCTCTACAAGGATGACGACAACTACGTCTTCATGAACCCCGAGAACTATGAGCAGATCCAGGTTCCGGCCGACATGCTGGGCGATAGCGCCCCCTTCCTGCAGGAAGGAATGGAATGCCAGATCGCCCTGTTCAACGGCGTGCCGATCTCCATCGAACTGCCGCAGCGCGTGACGCTCGAGATCGTCGAGACCGAGCCCGCCATCAAGAACCAGACGGCGTCCTCCTCCTTCAAGCCCGCGCTGCTGTCCAACGGCGTGCGCACCATGGTGCCGCCGCACATCGCATCCGGCACCCGCATCGTGGTGCAGACGGAAGACGCCTCCTACGTGGAACGCGCGAAGGACTGACCGTCTTTCAGGGACCTTGAATCGTCATCATGGCCGGGCTTGTCCCGGCCATTTTTTTGGTGCTTGCCCCAAACCACGTCACCCCGGCGAAAGCCGGGGCCCAGCTTTGGGCGCCAATCACGCGGGAAGGCGGGAAGAAAGCGGGGCCCCGGCTTTCGCCGGGGTGACGGCGTCAATCATATTACCCGAACGCCTTCGCCATCACATCCGCCAGCCGCTTCGCAAAATTCGCCGGGTCCGGAACCTGCTCACCTTCGATGATGAAGGCCTGGTCGAGAAGCAGCTGTGCTGCATCATCGACAGACGCCGCACCCTTGGCCTTCACCAGCGCGGCGAGCGCCTTGATGAGCGGGTGGGTGGGGTTCACCTCCAGGATGGGTGCCGACACCGAGATGCCGGAATCCTTCTGTCGTGACAGCAGCTTTTCCAGCGTGCGGTCCATCATGCTGTCGTTGACGATGCAGACCGCACTTTCCGTGAGGCGCTTGGAGGAACGGACGTCCTTCACCCGCTCGCCCAGTGCCTGCTTCAACGCGGCAT
>CANJMQ010000010.1 GCA_947475225.1 Bradyrhizobiaceae bacterium | reverse complement strand
TTCTCGGCCGCCAGAAGCTGGGCGGCGAGGATGGCCGTGGCGGAGCCGGTGGCAGGATCCTCCGCAATACCGTCAAGCGGGGCATAGGCCCGCGCGCGATAGCTGGTATCGGCGTGATCGCCGCCGCGCGCGTACATGTAGGCCATGCGGGTGCCCAGACCGGCGAAGACGTCGGACCAGTGCGGCTCGATCACCCGGGCGCGGGCCAGCGCGTCACGGCTGGCGAGCGGCACATAAAGGAAGGACGGTCCACCCTTGAACACAGACGGCCGATGGCTGTCGAAGCCGATGTCGGAGGCCGCGAGGTCCAGCGCACTGGCGATCGCTGCGGCCGAAGGCGGCGGCACGTCCACGGCGAAGGGCGTCACCGGTGCGGTGAACTGGGCGCGCGGCACGTCACCGATGCGCGACACCTTCACCGGCACGAGGCCCGCCACCTCTTCGAGCCGGATCGTCGTCTCGAAGGAGCAGCCCGGCTTGTATTTCTTGGCTGCGAGGTGGATGGCGCAGCCCACCGTCGGGTGGCCCGCGAAAGGGATCTCGGCCGTGGGAAAGAAGATGCGCACGCTTGCCGTGTTGGCCGCGTCCCTGGGCCTCATCACGAAGATCGTTTCGGACAGGTTGAACTCGCGCGCGATGATCTGCATTTCCGCGGTCGTGAGCCCGTCCGCCTCCTCGACAATGGCCAGCGGATTGCCGCCGAAGCGCTCCTTGGTGAAAACGTCATAGGTGGTGAAGGGGAGTTTCATGGGCAGGAGAGTAACGTGATCCAGATGCTGTTGCATCCACTTTCAAACCCCTCTTCCATGTGGGGAGGGAGATTGGTTACGAAAAGCATCTCAACAGTTCAGCCACATAGCCCGGCATTCTTGAATCAATTTGCGAGGCGTGGCGGAGAGGCTCAATCGCGAAAAGCTCGGCGTGAGGGTCGCCCGCCGCATGGGCGGCAAAGCGCTGCTCGATCTCGGCGAAACCGAACGGAACATCGAAGCGCTGGACGACGGCCAGTCGCGGGCCCTCGAAGATCGCCGCCATCGCGCCCGGCGTGGCATGGGCCAGGTCGAGCCCTGTTTCCTCCAGAAGTTCTGTGCGCATGTTGGCGAGGATGTCGACCGCGCCATCAGGGCCGACGTCCCTGGGCTCCAGCGAGCCCGAGGGCGGATAGGCCTTCCCGGCATTGAGTGTCGTCCCCGACATGACGCCGAGCAGCAGCGCACCATCGGAGGAGAACACAGCGGGCACGCCGAAGCAGTTGACCACGGATGTATCGGGCCTGCCCCAGTCGCGCCAGGCGACGAAGCTGGCATAGTCGATCTCGGCCAACTCGGCGCGCAGACAGCCCTGCTCCACGAGCGCGCTGGTGCAGATGAGGGTGCGGCCGTTCCACAGCTTCGGCTTTGCCGCTGCCACCGCATCCCAATGGCGGGCGATGGCTTCCGCGTTCTCCACCTCGAAGGCCCAGGCACCACCCGTGCAGCGCAGGTCCAGCGCCGTGATGGGCTCCGCACGGATCATTTGAGCAGGGCGTCGTAGATGAGCTTGAGGGAAATGATGAACAGCGCCACCTCGACGAGGCGATAGAACAGCTGCTCAGGCAGCTTCTTGGTGCCCTTGTAGCCGACCACCGCGCCGATGATGGCAACGGGCGACAGCATGGCCGCCACCTCGAGGTTGCTCGGGTTGAACTGGCCCAGCGCCCAGTATGGCACGAGCTTCACCACGTTGATGATGGCAAACGCAATGGTGCTCGTCCCGGCGAACATCATCTTGGGCAGCTTCTGCGGCAGCACATAGGTCTGGAACGGCGGGCCGCCGGTGTGGGAGACGAAGCTGGTGAAGCCCGTCAGCGTGCCCCAGAACAGCCCGCGCGGAATATCCGCGCGGTGCGGCGGCGCGTTGGCCTTCCGGAACACCACCGTGCCGCAGTAGTAGAGCCCGACCACGCCCACGAGCAGCGTCACCATCCATTCTGGCGTGATCCTGGCGGTGGCCCAGCCGACGCCCACGCCGAAGATCATGGCGGGCACGAGGATGGCCAGGTTGCGCTTGCTGAATTCGTGGCGATAGGCCCAGAGCCCCACCCAGTCGCTGACGATATAGACCGGCAACAGAAGTGCTGCGGCAGCGACCGGAGACATGACCAACGCCAGCAGCGGCACGCCCAGCGCCCCCACCATGGGCAGCCCGCCCTTCGACGCGCCAACCAGGAAGGCGGCGGCACCGGCCATGAGAAAGAAAACGAGGCTGTAATCCATCAGTTGGTTTCGGGGCCCAGCTCCAGCATGGCATGCTCGACGCCGAGGAAGCGGCACAGCATCTCCACCACGAAGCCATGGTCCTCGCGCTGCGGCACGCCGGAGACGGTGACCACGCCGACGATGCCCGTGCCCTTCAGATGGATGGGGAAGCCGCCGCCTGCCGGGGCATGGTCCATCGGGTCAATGCCGCGCGAGGCGTCAAAGGCCTTGCCGGAGAGCTGGTGCTCGCGGCCCACCCGATAGGAGGACTTGTGGAAGCGGTAGACAGTGTTGACCTTGCGCCGCACCCAGTCCGGGTTCTCCGGCGTCGAGCCCGGCAATGCCGTGTAGAACAGCGGCCGGTTGCCGATGCGGATATCGATCACGAAGGGGATCTTCCGCTCCTCGGCGTGCTTGCGCATGAGAGAGCCCAGCGCCCAGGCATCGGCCTCGCTGAAACGCTCGAAGCGGAGTTCCTCCTCCTGGCGCGTGATCCTTGCGATGTCGCTTTCCAGGCTCATGCGTGTTCCCCCTCAATTTCTCATGCCCGTCACCCCGGCGAACGCCGGGGCCCCGCTTCCGGTACCCAAGGCTGGATCCCGGCCTTCGCCGGGATGACGGTCATAGGGGTCATATAAAGCAGAAGGGCGGCCTCGTCGAAGCCGCCCTTCTCAGACCTGCCCTGCAGGACTGGACTAGTTGCGGGTCTTGTCGACCAGCTTGTTCTTGGCGATCCACGGCATCATGGCACGCAGCTTGGCGCCAACTTCCTCGATGTTGTGGCTGTCATTCATGCGGCGGATGCCCTTGAAGCGGGCCGCACCGGCGCGGTATTCCTGCATCCAGTCCGAGGTGAACTTGCCGGTCTGGATATCGTTCAGGACGCGCTTCATTTCCTTCTTGGTGTCTTCGGTGATGATGCGCGGGCCGGTGACGTATTCGCCCCACTCGGCGGTGTTGGAGATCGAGTAGTTCATGTTGGCGATGCCGCCCTCATAGATCAGGTCGACGATGAGCTTCACTTCGTGCAGGCACTCGAAATACGCCATCTCGGGGGCATAGCCCGCCTCGACGAGGGTCTCGTAACCAGCGCGGATCAGCTCGACGAGGCCGCCGCAGAGGACGACCTGCTCGCCGAACAGGTCGGTCTCGCACTCTTCCTTGAAGGTGGTCTCGATGATGCCGGAACGGCCACCGCCGACACCGCTCGCATAGGACAGGGCGAGGTCATGGGCATTGCCGGAAGCGTCCTGGTGGATGGCGATGAGGCAGGGCACGCCGCCGCCCTTCTGGTATTCGCCGCGCACCGTATGGCCGGGGCCCTTCGGCGCGATCATCACCACGTCGATGGTCTTCTTCGGCTCGATCAGGTTGAAGTGGACGTTGAGGCCGTGGGCGAAGGCGATGGCCGCGCCGTCCCGGATGTTCGGCGCGATCTCGTCACGGTAGATGTCGGCCTGGAGTTCGTCCGGCGTCGCCATCATCATCAGGTCGGCCCACTTGGCGGCCTCGGCAACGGTCATGACCTTGAGGCCATCGGCCTCCACCTTCTTGGCGGTGGGAGAACCGGCCTTGAGCGCAACCACCAGATTGGTGGCGCCGGAATCCTTGAGGTTCAGCGCGTGGGCCCGGCCCTGGCTGCCATATCCGACGATCGCCACCTTCTTGGCCTTGATGAGGTTCACATCGGCATCACGGTCGTAGTAAACGCGCATTGGCTTGGTCCATCCCATTGGAATTTGAATTGGGGCGGGAATTAGCGGGGTGAAAGCCCCAAGGCAAGCGGCAAAAGGGCAGGCCTGCCATGGCTTGGCCGGCCCCTGCACACCCCCTTCCCAGCCACCCGGCGGGTGCTAATCTCCCCCGAAACGGGGAGCTTGGAATGACACCGGAACAGCGGATCGAGAAACTGGGCCTGATCCTGCCGCAGGCGGCGGGGGCGGTGGCCAACTACGTGCCCTGGGCGATTTCCGGGAACGTGGTGATGACATCGGGCAACCTGCCCTGGCGGGACGGCAAGCTCGCCTATGTAGGCCGCATCGGGCGGGAGCTTTCGGGCGAGGACGGCTACAAGTCGTGCCAGCTCTCCTGCCTCAACGCCATCGCCCAGATTGCTCAGGCGGCGGGAGACCTCTCCAGGGTCAAGCGCATCATCCGGCTCGAGGGCACCATGTGGGTGGACGAGAGCTACAAGGAACACCCCAAGTGCCTGAACGGCGCCTCCGACCTCATCAACGAGGCCTTCCAGGACAAGGGGCAGCACACGCGGATGATCTACACCAACCCGGTGATGCCGCTCGACTGCACCTCGCTGGTCGTTCTCTACGCGGAGATCTGAGATGGACCGCAGCGAAGAGCTCGCCCGCGCCATGGGCCCCGGCCACGGCATGGTGGGCCAGCGCCTGCTCTCCGAGACGGACGCCTTGCGCGTCTGGCGGATCGAGCTGGCGCCCGGTGAGCGCGTCGCCTTCCACACCCATGTGCTGAACTATTTCTGGACCGCGCTGTCCCCCGGCCGCTCCCGCTCCACGATGGGCGATGGGCGGGTGATGGAGACGGCCTATGAGACCGGCACCACGAAGCACTTCACATATGGGCCAGGCGAGAAGATGGTGCATGACCTCGAGAACATCGGCGACACCACGCTGGCCTTCACCACCGTGGAACTGAAGCTCGGCAGCGCCAACCCGCCGCTGCCGCTGGCCGTGAAGCCGGAACAGTGATCGTGGAATTCGAGGTCGTCGCCTCCGGCCTCGCCTTCCCGAAGGGGCCGGTGATGCTGGCCAATAGCGGGCTCCGCCTCCACTTCGACCCCAGCGCCTAGAGCGCGTCCTTCGCTGACCAGAGCAACCTGAGGCCGAGGGCCCCGAGGAACAGGCCGGTGACACGGTCGATCCACACCTTGGCCTTGAGGTAGAAACTACGCACCGGGGCTGAGCCGAAGAACAGCGCCACAACCGTGTACCACCACACTTCGTTGAAGCTGAAAATTGCGATGAGCGAGACGGTCATCAACGGCGACAGCTGGGCAGGCAACATGGCAAGGATGATCGAGCCGAAGAATACCGCCACCTTGGGATTCGATATCTGCGTGAGGAAGCCCTTGACGAAGGCATTGCCGGCGACACCGCCTTCGCCCTCGATCTTCAGCGGTTCTGCCGCATGGCGGAAAATCTTGTAGGCGATGTAGAGCAGGAACATCGCGCCAGCGATCTTCATGGCGATGAACAGCACGGGCACGGCATGGAACGCCGCATTGAGCCCGAGCAGTGCGGCGGTGGACCACACCACCGTTCCGGTGCCAAGGCCGAGCGCCACCTTGACCCCCTCCCGATGCGACTTCGCCACGGCGGTGCGCGCTGTGATCAGGAAGGACGGCCCCGGCGAGAGCACCGCGAGGAGCTGCACGAAGCCGACAGACAGAAGCGTGAAAAGGTCAGAGGTCGCCAATTGCCGTCCTGAATTTCCTGACCGTCTCGCCCAGCCCGAACATCATGGCATCGGCGATGACGGCGTGCCCGATGGAGACTTCCTGAAGGTTCGGCAGCGCCTTGACAAGGGCCGGCAGGTTGTCGCGCGTCAGGTCATGCCCGGCGTTGAGGCCGAGGCCCGCCGCTTCCGCGGCCTTGCCGGTGACGAAAATCTTTGCGAACTCGCGCTCGACATCGGCGGGGGCGAAGGCGCCGCCATAGGGGCCGGTGTAGATTTCCACCCGGTCGGCGCCGACCTGCCTGGCAAGCGCCGGGGCTGACGGATCGGGATCGACGAAGAGCGAGACGCGCATGCCACCCTTGTGCAGGCGCGCGATGATGGCGGTGAGGAGATCGCGGTTGGCGGCAATATCCCAGCCGTGATCGGAGGTCCCCTGGGTGGGATCATCCGGCACCAGCGTCACCTGTTCGGGCCTTTCGACCTCGCAGAGGCTGACGAAGCGTTCGTCCGGATAGCCCTCGATGTTGAATTCAGCGCGCGGGTAGTGGGCGCGCAGCAGGCGGTTGATGTCGGTGACGTCAGTCCGACGGATGTGGCGCTCGTCCGGGCGCGGGTGAACGGTGATGCCGACCGCACCATTGTCCAGCGCCACGCGGCAGAGGTCCACCAGCGACGGCCACGGCACGTGGCGGCGGTTCCGCAGATAGGCGATGGCATTGACATTGACGGACAGCTTGCACGGCACGGCGGGAACGCTCCTTCGAGGTCCGGGTTCTAGCCGAGAATGGTCCGGAGAAAAAAGCCGGTTGGTGGAAAAATGAGCAGACCGCTTTGGCAGGACGTCTCCTCCCGCTTCTTGAGCGGGAGAAGACGTGACCCGTTGCGGAACGCAACGGGGAGATGAGGGACCGCGTGGGCTGGGCCGTGCGCCTCGTGTCCCCTCACCTACCCCAGCTTCGCTGGGGCCCCCTCCTCTCCCGCCTTGCGGGAGAGGACGAGAGGCGGGACCATGGATTCTTTTCCTTGACTTTCAATCAATCCGATGTTAGGTTTGTTTTCCTTAAATGCCCTCTGCTGATTGACATCGTGAATCTGTTTTCGAGGCCGCCCGGCCTCCCCTCCCGTTCCTCCGCGTGGCCACGCGGGAGACCGCGAGGCGGAGCTTTGCCCCATGCCTCCCGCCTCACCTTCATCCCCGCCTGCGCCGGATGACGGCAGGTGATGGGGCACAGGGCACGAAAAAAATGCGCGGGTCGGGCCCGCGCATGATGAGACATGAAAGACCGAAAAGGAAGGTGACCCTAGACCTTCATGCCCTCGACACCGCGCGTGATGCCCGCCACGCCGGTGCGGGCCACTTCGACGAGGCCCAGCGGCACCATGAGCGAGATGAACTGCTCCACCTTGTCGCTCTTTCCCGTGATCTCGAAGATGAAGCTCTGGGTGCCGGCATCGATGACCCGCGCGCGAAAGGCATCCGCCAGGCGCAGCGCCTCGACGCGCTTCTCGCCGGTGCCTGCCACCTTCACCATGGCGAGCTCGCGGGCGATCGAGTTGCCCTGCACCGTGAGGTCGGCCACGGAATGAACCGGAACCATGCGCCCGAGCTGGTTCTTGATCTGCTCGATCACCACCGGTGTGCCGCTGGTCACGATGGTGATGCGCGACACGTGCTTCTCGTGCTGCGTCTCAGACACGGTGAGCGACTCGATATTGTAGCCACGGCCCGAGAACAGGCCGATGACACGGGCGAGAACACCCGGCTCGTTGTCAACGACCACGGCGAGCGTGTGCGTTTCCACCAGCGGCTTGGCATTGTCGATGAAATATGCGGAGCCCGAGGGCTGAAGATGTGCGTTCATGTCTTTTCCCCGTCCCTTAAACCAGCATCTTGCCCTTGGAGTCGATCACCGAGCCGACGTCTTCGTCGGCCACGTCCTCGCCGAGGATCATCTCATTGTGTGCCTTGCCCGATGGGATCATCGGGAAACAGTTGGTGAGAGCGGCCACGCGGCAGTCAAAGATCACCGGATGCGGCGTCTTGATCATTTCCTTGATTGCGTCATCGAGCTCGGAGGGCTTCGTCGCCCGAATGCCGACGCAGCCATAGGCTTCCGCAAGCTTCACGAAATCCGGCAGCGCCTCGGTGTAGGAATGCGACAGGCGGTTGCCGTGCAGGAGCTGCTGCCACTGGCGCACCATGCCCATGTACTGGTTGTTGAGGATGAAGACCTTGATCGGCAGATTGAACTGGATGGCCGTCGACATCTCCTGCATGGTCATCAGCACCGAGGCATCGCCGGCGATGTCGATGACCAGCGCATCGGGGTGGGCCTGCTGCACGCCAACGGCAGCGGGAAGGCCATAGCCCATTGTGCCGAGGCCACCAGACGTCATCCAGCGGTTCGGCTCCTCGAAGCGATAGAACTGCGCGGCCCACATCTGGTGCTGGCCCACCTCGGTGGTGATGTAGGTGTTCTTCTTCTTCGTCAGCTCATAGAGCCGCTCCACCGCATATTGCGGCATGATGACGTCAGCATTCTGCTTGTACTTGAGGCAGTCCCTGGCGCGCCAGCCGTTAAGCTGCTTCCACCAGGCATCGAGCGCCTTCTTGTCGAGCGAGATCGACTTCGACTTCCAGACGCGGATCATGTCCTCCAGCGCATGCGCCACGTCGGCGACCACCGGAATGTCGACGCGCACCGTCTTGTTGATCGACGACGGGTCGATATCGATGTGGATCTTCTTCGAGTTGGGCGAGAAGGCGTTGAGCCGCCCGGTGATGCGGTCGTCGAAGCGGGCGCCGACGCAGATCATCACGTCGCAGTCATGCATGGCCATGTTGGCCTCGTACATGCCGTGCATGCCGAGCATGCCAAGCCAGTTCTTGCCCGACGCCGGATAGGCGCCAAGGCCCATCAGCGTGGAGGTGATGGGGATGTTGGTCATTTCCACGAAGTCACGCAGCAGCTTCGAGGCCGTGGGGCCGGAGTTGATGACGCCGCCGCCCGTATAGAGGATCGGGCGCTTGGCCGTGGCGATGAGGTCCACCGCGGCGCGGATGGCGTTCTGGTCGGCCTTGACCTGCGGGCGATAGGTCTTGTGCTCGATGTTCTTGGGGCCGACGTAGCGGCCCTTGGCGAACTGCACGTCCTTCGGGATGTCGACGACCACCGGGCCCGGGCGACCGTGGGTGGCGACGAAGAAGGCCTCGTGCAGGATGCGCGCGAGGTCGTTCACGTCCTTCACCAGATAATTGTGCTTGGTACAGGGACGCGTGATGCCGACCGTGTCGCATTCCTGGAAGGCGTCTGAACCGATCAGGTGGGTGGGCACCTGGCCGGTGATGCAGACCATGGGGATCGAGTCGAGCAGCGCATCCGTGAGGCCAGTCACCGCGTTGGTGGCGCCGGGGCCGGAGGTGACGAGCACGACGCCGCACTTGCCCGTCGAACGGGCATAGCCTTCCGCGGCATGGGTGGCGCCCTGCTCGTGGCGGACGAGGATGTGCTCCACCTTCTCCTGCTGGAAGATCTCGTCATAGATCGGCAGGACGGCACCGCCCGGATAGCCGAACACTGTGTCGACCCCCTGGTCCTGCAGCGCCTTCAACACCATTTCAGCGCCCGTCATCTCATTCGTGGCCATTTGCAACCTCTTGGACTTTTTCGTTCGTCAAACACGTGTTGGGACATTCAGGCAATAAAAAAGGCCCCCTAGGGAGCCTGATTTCCGCGCAACACCACCAGTTCCTGGAGGCTTAAGCCTCCCCGGCGTTGCGCGGACCTACTACAAGAATGCTGTTCATGGACCGCGTGTTTACGGGGGTGAAGGGTGGACGTCAAGGGGGTGGGGCCCTCATCCGCCACTCGGGCAGCTGCCCCCGCCACCAGGTGAGCTGGCGCTTGATGAAGTTGCGGGTGGCGGTCTTCGCCCGGACCGAGGCCTCCTCGAGGGTCATTTTGCCCCTGAGATGGGCGACGAGTTCCGGCAGGCCGATGGCCTTCATGGCGGGGAGCATGGGGTCGAGATGGGCCATGGCGCGGGCCTCATCCAGCGCCCCTGCCTCGAGCATGGCGTCGAAGCGGGCCTCGGCACGGGCGTAAAGCTCGTCGCGCGGGACGTCCATGAAGATGCGCTCGATGGCAACGCCTGCCAGTGGTGCCTGGTCCAGGCCCTGCCGCTGCCATTCGAGGAGCGAGCAGCCGGTTGCGTCGACCACCTCGAGCGCGCGGGACAGGCGCTGGCGATCGCTGGGGAGCAGCTTCGCGGCCATGGCCGGGTCGCGTGCGGCAAGTTCGGCGTGGAGGTCACCTGTGAAGCTGCGCCACCTGGCGCGCAATTCCTCGGGGATTTCAGGCACGGGGGCGAGGCCCAGTTCGAGGGCTCGGAAGTAAAGGCCGGTCCCGCCGGTGATGATGGGCAGACGCCCCGCATCCCACGCGGCCTGCATCTCGTGCCGGGCCTGCGCCAGCCACGCGGCGACCGAGTAAGGCTGCTCCGCGCCGACGTGACCATAGAGGCGGTGCGGCACGCGAGCCTCCTCCTCCGGCGTGGGCCGGGCGGAGAGGACGCGGATCGGTGCATAGACCTGGAGCGCATCGGCATTGATGACAACGCCGTTCAGATCAATGGCCTTCTCCAGCGCCAGGGCGGACTTGCCGCTGGCGGTGGGGCCTGCAATAAGCAGCGCGCGTTTGTGGTCACTGGCGGTCATATGGAATCCATACTCGTCCTCATAGCAGCCCCGGGCTCGCGTGCAATCGGCGTGAAGACCGCGGACATGCTGCGCGACTTCGGCGCGGCGGCACCGCGCTGGCTGGCGGAGGGCGAGGCGCTGGAGGTTGCGGACTTCGGGGGCCGCAATGCCGCCATCGCGGAGCTTGCGGGGCTTGCCATCGACGTCAACGTCGTTCCTGCCGCCAACCGCCGCAAGCGGCTGCTGGTCGCCGACATGGACTCGACCATGATCGAGCAGGAGTGCATCGACGAATTGGGCGTGATGGCGGGGATCGGCGAGCACATCAAGCAGATCACCGCGCGCGCCATGCGTGGCGAGCTCGACTTCGAGGGCGCGCTGAAGGAGCGGGTGAAGCTGCTGAAGGGCCTTGATGCCGGCATCGTCGATACGATCCTCCGTGAACGGATCAGCTTCATGCCGGGAGGCCGCACGCTGATCGCCACCATGAAGGCCAATGGCGCCTATACCGCACTGGTTTCCGGCGGCTTCACGCCCTTTACTGCGCACGTGGCGGCCGAATTGGGCTTCGCCGAGAACCAGGCGAACGAACTGATCGTGGCTGATGGACTTCTTACCGGCGAGGTGGGCCATCCGATCCTTGGTCAACAGGCGAAGCTCGATGCGCTGCGGCGGATTTCAGCCAAGCTCGGCATCGCCACGGCGGATGCGTTGGCGGTAGGTGACGGGGCCAATGACCTGGCGATGCTGGGTGCAGCCGGCATGGGCGTGGCACTGCACGCCAAGCCGCGGGTGCAGGCGGAGGCAAGACACCGCGTGAACCACGGCGACCTGACGGCGCTTCTGTATCTGCAGGGGTATGAGCAGAGCGCCTTCAGGGACTAGGGGCGGCTATTCTGAGAGCGATCTCTTGCGGCCGGTGATCATGGCGCGCACCAGGTTCTCCTTGTGGCGGACACTCGCCAGCGCGACGCCACCGACGTGCAGCGCCACAAGGACAAGAATGCCATGCGCTGCATAGCTGTGGGTATCCTGAACCCAGGAGACACCATAATAGGCGTCGGTGGTTTCCAGCCAGCCACTGAAGGCGGTGAGCAACAGGGCGGCGAGAAGTACGAGAATCATCGCACCACCAGCCGGGTTGTGCCCAAGGTACCGCGCCTCACGGCCAACCGAGATATCCCGCAGATAAGCGATCACGGCCAGCGGCGAACGGACGAAATCGATGAACCGGGCGTGGCGCGTACCGGCCAGTCCCCAGACCAGCCGGAAAGCGACGAGAACGGCCGCCACATATCCAGCCCACATGTGGACATCATCAGACCTGGCCGCGCTGAACCAGGCAATGGCAAAGCTCGCCACGATGCCCCAGTGAAACAGCCGGACGAGCGGATCCCAGACGGCGACCATGACGTGGTCGCCGCCTGCGTCGCCCAATGCTTCGGGGTCAGTTCTCACCGGCTTCAGGATTATCAACCTTCTCGAGGGTTTCCGCATTGAAGGCCAGGTTGACCTTCTTACCGGTCTTATCGATGGCGTAGACTTCGTAGCAGCCCTTCTCCGTCTTGACACGGCGAACGTTCATGCCAGCTGCCTTCAGCTGACTTTCGAGCGTGGCCTGCGGCTGGAATTTCGCTGCAGGGCTCGTGCTGCATTGGGCGGCGGCAAAGGCGCCTGTTGACATTGCGACACTCAGGACGGCGATCGTGGCAATCAGCTTCATGGATCGATTCCTCATAAGTTTGCTGTCGTTGGATCGTGCAGCTGGCATCGCACCCGGCGCCAGGCAAAGAGCCTGGGCTCACCGTTACACTGAACATCTGCAGGACAGCTGAAACTTGACGGGCCAAACTGACCGCTTGCTGACGGCTGGGGGTGATCGCCTTCAGCTCGCCGTCAGGAATGGGAAAACTGCGGCGCCAACGCGCGGACAATCACAACGGGTGCTGCATCTGCGGGGGTATGAGAGGCGCGAGTTCGTGGCGTGAACCAGCGCCTCACGGATGCCTTGCCCCGGCTTTCGCCGGGGTGCCGGTCACTTCGTTATTTCAGCTTCAGCGCAATGAAGCGCATTTCGCCGGACTTGCCGCCCTTGGCGATGAGCAGCAGGATCGAGTTCTTGCCAGCCTTGGTGGCATCCTCGACGCGGGCGGAGATGTCAGCGGCACCCTGGACCTCCTGCTCTCCCGCCTCGGTGATGACGTCACCCGGTTCGAGGTGCTTGTCGGCTGCGGCACCTTCGTGAGCCACCTCGGTAACAACCGCTCCCTTGAGGTCTGCATCGATCCCGTATTTGGCCCGCAGTTCGTCGGTGATGGAGGTGACCGTCATGCCGAGCACGGTGACGACGGCCGGTGCGGGCTTTTCGGGCTTCGCCTTGTCGGCGGAAGCATCGGCGGTCTTCTCGCTGTCCTCGAGGCGGCCGACCTCGGCGGTGAGCGCCACGTCCTTGCCCTTGCGCAGCACCGTCAGCGGCACCTTCTCGCCGATCGGCGTCTCGGCCACGATCTTCGGCAGGTCACGCATGGTGACAACCGGCCGGCCGTTGAATTGGATGATGATGTCTCCGGACTGCAGGCCCGCCTTCTCGGCCGGGCCGCCGGGCGTCACGTCCGCCACCAGCGCACCGTGGGTGTTGGGCAGCGCGAGCGACTCGGCAATCTCGTCAGTCACCGCCTGGATCTTGACGCCCAGCCAGCCGCGCCTGGTCTCGCCATACTGGATGAGCTGGCTGACGACGTTCTTGGCGGTGTTGGAGGGCACCGAGAAGCCGATCCCGACAGAGCCGCCCGACGGCGAGAAGATGGCCGTGTTGATGCCCATCACCTCGCCCTTGAGGTCGAACAGCGGGCCGCCGGAGTTACCCTTGTTGATGGCGGCGTCGGTCTGGATGAAGTCGTCATAGGGGCCGGCGTTGATGTCGCGGTTCCGCGCCGACACGATGCCGAGCGAGACGGAGCCGCCGAGTCCGAACGGGTTGCCGATGGCCATCACCCATTCGCCAACACGCAGCTTGTCGCTGTCGCCGAAGCCGACGGTCGGGAGTTTCTTGTCGGTCTTGACGCGGATCACCGCGAGGTCGGTCTTGGGATCGCGGCCGACAAGCTCGCCCTTGAGGATGGTGTCGTCATGGAAGTGGACCTCGATCGACTCGGCTCCTTCCACCACGTGGTTGTTGGTGACGATGATGCCGGAGGAATCGACCACGAAGCCTGACCCCATGGAGGTCATCTTCTGCTTCGGCTGCTCACCGCCCTGCCCGCGCTTCAGGAACTCGTCGAAGAAGTCCTTGAAGGGGTTGGCCGGGTCATCGGGATTGTCGCTGCCCGGCGGCTTGTCGGGCGTGGCGTCCGGCGTGTCCTGCTGGGTGTTGGGAGCATCCGCCGCAGCCTCGCCACTCGACTCGATGGTAATCTCGACCACCGCGGGGAGCAGTCGGTCGGCGAGATCGGCGACCGAGGGAAGCTCCTGCAGCTGGGTGATTGCGGGTGCCGGTGCGGGCTGTGCCACGGTCTGGGCCTGGACGGCCGCTGCCGCAAGCATGCTGAAACCCGCCGCCAGCGCCATGCAGCGCATTGTTCTGATCGTCCCGCTCATCTCATCCCCCTCGAAATCCGTCTCAGAACATCGCCGCGTGCACCAACCACACCGCCACCACACCGGTGGCCATGGCGGCAACGCCGCCCAAGCGCAGATGATCATCCGAAAGCTTCTCAACCTGCTGCATCATGGCCTTCAGTTGCGACGGAACCAAGGCATAAAGCAGACCCTCGATCACCAGGACGAGACCGAGGGCCGTCAGCACATTTTCCAGCATCACTGCGCAGGCTGGGCCGGAGCCGGCTGCGGGGCCGTGGCGCCTCCGGGCTTCTGGTCGCCGAAGTAACGGAAGAACTCCGAGTTCGGGTTCAGCACCATGGTGGTGCCGTCCGTGCCGAGGCTCTTCTGATAGGCCTGCATGGAGCGGTAGAAGGCAAAGAACTCCGGATCCTGCTGGAAGGCCTCGGCAAACACCTTGTTGCGCTCGGCATCGCCCTGGCCGCGGACGATCTCCGCTTCCTTCTTGGCCTGGGCAAGCTTCTCGGTCACCGTGCGGTCGGTCTCGGCGTTCATGCGGGTCTTGGTCGATTCACCCTGCGAGCGGATGTCCTGGGCCAGCGCATTGCGCTCCGACTTCATGCGGCCATAGGTCTGGTCGAGCACGTTTTCGGACAGGTCGGTGCGCCGCACCCGCACGTCGACGATCTCGATGCCGAGCGCATCCGCTTCCTGGCGGAGCTGGTCGCGGATTTCGCGCATCATGGTGGCGCGGTCGGAGGACAGCGCGGCATCGAAGGAGCGGCGGCCATAGGTCTGGCGCAGGGCCGCGTCGAGGCGGGCACCCACCCGCGTCTCGGCCTGCAGCATGTCGGCACCCAGCGTTTCACGGAACAGGCGGGCATCCTTGATGCGCGCCAGCGTGAAGGCGTCGACGATGTAAACCTGCGAGGCCACGTCCTGCACCGGGCGGCCGTTATTCTCCCAGATCATGATGCGGTTGTCGATCAGCGTCACCGTGTCGGCGAAGGGCACCTTGAAGTAGAGGCCCGGTTCCTCCACCACGCGGTCGATGTCGCCGAAGCGCAGCACCAGCGCCTTGTGCGTCTGATCGACCACGAAATAGGACAGGTAGAAAATCACCGCCGCTACAATGGCGAGGCCGGCGAGGATGGTCTTGCTCATGCTGTTCATCGTCTCTCCTCCCGCTCAGTTCTGCGGCGTGCCCGAACGGGCCTTCAGTTCGGGAAGCGGAAGATAGGGCACCACGCCCTGGCCATTGGTGCCCGGCTCGACGATGACCTTGTTGGTCTTGCCCAGCACGCTTTCCATGGTTTCGAGGTAGATGCGCTCACGCGTCACGTCCTTGGCATTCCTGTACTGCTCATAGACGGAGAGGAAGCGCGCGGCCTCGCCCTGAGCCTCCGCCACGGTGGCGGACTTGTAGGCATTGGCATCCTCGACCAGCTTCGCTGCGTCGCCATCGGTCAGGCGATACTTCTGGTTCCGGTACTGCTCGGCCTCGTTGATCGACTGCTGCTGGTTCTGCCCGGCGCGCACCACTTCGGCGAAGGCATCCGCCACTTCGCGCGGCGGCTGCACGTCACCCAGGTTGACCGACGACACGGTAACACCCGCGCCATATTCGTCGAGCAGTTTCTGGGTGATGTCGATCACCTGCGCCTCGACCGTGTTCTTGCCGGTCGTCAGGATGGCCTGGGCGCGGGTCTGGCCCACCACCTCACGCATGGCACTCTGCGACACGGCACTGATCACGCGCTCCTGGTCGGCGACGTTGAAGAGATATTTCCTGGCGTCGTTGATGCGCCAGAACACCGAGAAGGGCACGTTGATGATGTTCTTGTCGGAGGTCAGCATCTGGCCGTCGTTGCCCTCGTTGCCAATATTGATCTGGCGCACCGCGCCGACCTTGGGCTTCTCCATCGTCTCGACCGGCCACAGCGCGAAATGCAGGCCGGGTTCAGCAACACGATTGAAGGTGCCGAAGCGCAGCACCACGCCGCGCTCGTCCGGCTGAACCTGGTAGACGCTGTTATAGGCCACCACGAGAGCGATGAAGCCGAGGCCCAGAAGCCAGCCGACATATCCGCCGCCGCCCTGCGGCAGCACCTGCTTCAGCTTGTCCTGACCCTTGCGGATGAGGTCATCGAGGTCCGGCGGATTAGGCCCGCGGCCACCGCCCTGGTTGGGACGGCGCGGCCCGCCGCCCTGCCCCCACGGTCCCTGTCCCCAGGGACCCTGGCCACCGCCACCACCGCCACCGCCTTCGGAATTCCACGGCATTCAATTCACCCTTGTTCGTCTGATGTCGTGCTACGCGCGTTCCGCACGATATAGGTACGCTGCGACGGAATGTCCACGGCGCGGAAATTCCTTAATTTTTTGTCATGCGGTCAAGAATGCGCAGCGTGAAGCCGGCAGAGTCCTTCTCGCCCCGCGGGTGGATCTCGCGGCCCACCTCCCGCCACTCGGCGGCTGACACCGCCGGAAAAAAGGTATCGCCCGCCACATCGAGGTCGACTTCGGTGAGGTAAAGCCGGTCCACCAGCGGCCAGAACAGACGGTAGATCTCGCCGCCGCCGATCACCGCCACCTCCGGCGCATCGCCGCACAGCCGCAGCGCCTCCTCCGCCGTGGCCGCCACCTCGGCACCCTCCGGGGCGAACTCGGGCTGCCGGGTGATGACGATGTTGCGCCGCCCGGGCAACGGCTTCCGGGGCAGGCTCTCCCAGGTCTTGCGGCCCATCACCACGGGCTTGCCCATGGTGATCTCCTTGAAGCGCTTGAGGTCCGACGAAATATGCCAGGGTAGGCCACCTTCGCGCCCGATCACCCCGTTCCGCGACACGGCCACCACATAGGAGATCATGAGGCGAGCCTTTCAAGCGCTGCGCCCGACAGCTTGCAGAAGCAGTTGCCATCCTCGACGGTGGCACCGTTGGCCTCGTAAAGACGGCGCGCCTCGGTGTTCCAGCCCATCAACAACCAACTGACAGCGGCCGCCTTGCGCTCCACGGCAAGCCGCGCCACCGCCTTCAGCAGCGCCGTGGCAATGCCCTTCCTGCGGAAGGCAGGCAGCACGGAAATGTCCTCGAGATACATGGTCTCGCGGCCGATGAAGGTCTCGTAGCTGCGCTGCCATGTGGCGCAACCCGCCGCCTCGCCGTTCCATTCGGCGACGAGCGCTCCGTTCAGCGCGTGGGGGTTGGAGAGGAAGATCTCGTAGTCCTCGGGCCGCGCGACAAACTCCTTCTCAGAGCCGTGGTGCACGGCGAGTTCACGGATCATGGCGTGGAGGATGGGGCCGTCACCGGTCCTTGCGGCACGGATGGAAATTGTCATGAGGCCAGCGCCTCCAGTTCCGGGCCGGCCACGCGGAACACCGTCCACTCGTCCATGGGCTTCGCACCCAGCGACGTGTAGACGGCAATCGACGGCTCGTTCCAGTCCAGCACCCACCACTGCAGGCGCGGCAGGCCCTCGTCCACGCAGCGGCGCGCGAGAGTCTTCAGCAGCGCCTTGCCGATACCGCGACCGCGCAGGTCTGGCTCGACGAACAGGTCCTCCAGGTAGATGCCGGCCTTTCCGGCGAAGGTGGAGAAATTGTAGAACCACAGCGCAAAGCCCGCGGGCTCGCCGTTCCAGAAGGCGAGATCGCAATGGCAGCGTGGCTGTGCTCCGAACAGGCCCTCGCGCAGGTCGGCCGCGCTGGCCGTCACCTCGTGCAGCAGCTTCTCGTAGTCGGCAAGCTTCACGATGAAGCCGTGCACCAGCCCCTCCTCGCCCGGTCGCGCCGGCCTGATCTCCAGCGTCACGTGGCGCCCCCGAGATGGAAGAAGATCACCAGCGCATAGAAACCGTTCCAGATGCCGTGACAGGCGACGGTCAGCCACAGGCTGCCAAAGCGCCACATCATCCAGCCGAAGATCAGGCCCATGACAAAGATCAGGCCAATCGACAGCCATGGCTCCGTCACGTGCAGCAGCGACCACATGGCGGCCGTCACCAGCGTGGTGCCGGCCACGCCGAGGCGGGTCTGCGACAGCGCGGAGAACAACTGGCCACGGAAGATCAGTTCCTCCGCCAGGGGTGCACCAATGGCGATCGATGGAAACACCAGCGCAAACAGCCACGGCGTGTTGGAGATGTCGAACATCGCCTCCTTCACAGCACCCGCCGAACCGGACTTCGGCGACTCGCCATGCGAGCCTGGCGTATACTGCGACACATCGATGTGGAAGATCAGCACGATCGCCATGATCGCCGCATACATGGCCAGCATGAAGCCGATCACCAGCAGCAGCCAGCCGATGAGCGACAGGCGCGGCCACCGCAGGTTCAGGACCTCGGCCGGCACGCCGCCGCGCAGCCCAGCCAGCCAATAGGCGAGCCCGGCCACGATCAGCGAAGCCGGGAAAATGGAGACGAGCGCCGCCTTGGTGACCGACGGGGTAACGCCCGGCGTCATCTTGAAGAGCAGCATGAATATCAGGACGAAGACGCCCTGCAGCACCTGGTGCAGGACCATGAGCACCACGGCCACGGCCAGCGAATACCACAGGCCCGTGGGGTTCGACGGCCAGTAGCCGCGGCGCATCAGCCCGCCGGTGAAATCCTCGCCCAGGAGCTTCATACGGCTACGGGCGCGGCGATGTGGGGGTGCGACTGATAGCCTGCGATCTCGAAATCCTCGAAGCGGAAATCCATGATGTCGTTGATGTCCCGCTTGATGACGAGGCGCGGCAACGGCAGCGTCTCGCGCTGCAATTGCTCGTCGGCCTGGTCGAGGTGGTTGAGATAGAGGTGCGCGTCACCCAGCGTGTGGATGAACTCGCCCGCCTTCAGCCCCGTCACATGCGCCACCATATGGGTGAGCAGCGCATAGGAGGCAATGTTGAATGGCACGCCCAAAAAGATATCGGCCGAGCGCTGGTAGAGCTGGCAGGAGAGCTTCCCATCGGCCACGTAAAATTGGAACAGGCAGTGGCAGGGCGGCAGCGCCATGCGGTCGACGTCCGCCGGGTTCCAGGCGGTTACGAGCAGGCGGCGCGAGTCCGGGTTCTTCCTGATGCGGGCGATGACGTCCGCAAGTTGGTCGATGGTGGAGCCGTCACGCGCCGGCCATGAGCGCCACTGGGCGCCATAGACCGGCCCCAGGTCGCCGTTCTCGTCCGCCCACTCGTCCCAGATCGTGACCTTGTTGTCGCGCAGGTATTTGACGTTGGTCTCGCCGCGGATGAACCACAGCAGCTCATGGATGATGGAGCGCAGGTGCAGCTTCTTGGTGGTGACCAGCGGAAAGCCCTCAGCCAAGTCATAACGGCTCTGCCAGCCGAAGACCGACAGCGTGCCGGTTCCGGTGCGGTCATCCTTGCGGTGGCCATGCTCGCGCACATGCCGCATCAGGTCCTGATACTGCCTCATGGACCGGAGCCTAGACGATTCCATCAAGCGACACAAAGCGGTGGCCAAGTTTCCCTTCCCTTGGGCGGGGCGGGTGCCTATATTTCGTCCGTCACGTCCCGCAAGGGGCATGACTATGGTGATAAACGGTAATCGCAATAAACCTTTCGGACCCGGGGGCAGTACCCGGCGCCTCCACCACAGACCGCCGCCGGACGGCGGGCTCTGCTGGGGGCGAAATAGGATCGACGAGGGCGTAAAGGGTTGCTTTTTGCTCGTGATGGTACCGACGTTATCGGGCTAAATTTATAGTTGCCAACGACAACTATGCTCCGGTCGCGGTGGCTGCGTAAGCAGCCTGAGCAACCGAAATCAAAGTCCTTGGGCTTAGCAGCTTAAGGCGGGGTTCGCCGGCACCTGGCAACAGAAGCCGGCACTACCCTATCTCGTTGATATGTATGGCCTCGGTTCTGACGTTTGCTCCCGTTTGGAGCATTTTGTCAATACCCGTTCCGCAGCAGGACAGGCCCCGTCTGTACGCGCTGCTTACCCTTACTCCGTAGCCCCCACCAGACGGTCATCCCACAACCCCCAGGCGTGGACGAGGGTTATCTCTCGGACATGGAAAACGGATGGCGGCCGGTGGGGGGCGACGTGCTGCAGGCCCTGGCGGCGCGGTTGAATGTTCCCCCGGGGTGGATTGCCTAGACGCCCCACCCCCGCCGGATGACTTTGCCTCCTTCTCCCGGCTATGCTACCCCCGGGTCCCAGATTGACACACACGCCGGATTCGCCTGATGCCCGATGACTTGATGCGCTATGACCTGCTCGCCCAGAACGCCCTCAAGGGTGTTGTCCGCGAGGCGCTGCGCATTGCCGAGACCACGGGGCTTCCCGGTGACCACCATTTCTTCATCGCCTTCAACACCCGCGCGCCGGGCGTCGAACTCTCCGACAAGATTGCCGCGCGCTACCCGCGCGAGATGACCATCGTGCTGCAGCACCAGTACTGGAACCTGCGCGTCCATGACGACCACTTCGAGGTCGAGTTGTCCTTCGACAACGTGCCCGAGCACCTGGTCATCCCCTTTGACGCCGTGAAGGGCTTCCTCGACCCTGCCGTGCAGTTCGGCCTGCAGTTCGAGGCCCAGCCCGCACACAGCCGACCGCGCGAGGTAGAGGCGCCGAAGCCCGCCGCTGCGGCCAAGACCGAGCTGCAACCTGCCCCCGCTGCGGCAATTGAAGACGCTCCCGCGGAAAGGCCCGCACAGGATGAGGCCGCCAAGGTCGTTTCGCTCGACCAGTTCCGCAAGAAGTGAGATTGCTGATGAACAGACACCTGCCGCTTGCCGCCGCGATCCTCGCTTCGGCCATCGGCATTGGTGCGGCTTGGTCACAATCGGCCTATGACATGCGCGCCCTTGCCGCCCTCTCCGACGCGGAGCTGATGAAGCTTCCCGCCAAGAAGGTGTTTTCGAGCTTTGCGCTTCCCACCACCGGCATGAAGTCGCGCCCCATCGGATTCTATGCCAAGGGCTGCCAGTCGGGTGCGGTGGCGCTGCCCGTCGACGGCCCGGCCTGGCAGGTGATCCGGCTGTCCCGCAACCGCAACTGGGGCCAGCCGCAGTTGGTCACGCTGCTCGAGCGCCTCGCCACCGAGGCCCAGGCCAGCGACGGCTGGAACGGGCTTCTCGTCGGCGACATGTCCATGCCGCGCGGCGGCCCGATGCCCTCGGGCCATGCCAGCCACCAGATCGGCCTCGACGCCGACATATGGTTCACGCCGATGCCAGACCACCGCATGACGGTGAAGGAGCGCGAGGACATCAAGCCCGTCGTACTGGCGCCGACGCGCCACGGCGTCGACAAGTCGGTGTGGTCGGAGGCCGTTGCGCGGCTTCTCAAGCGCGCTGCCTCCTACCCGGAGGTGGAACGCATCTTCGTCAATCCGCCGATCAAGGCCGCGCTCTGCAAGTGGGCGACGGGAGACCGCTCATGGCTCGCCAAGGTGCGCCCCTATTACAACCACAATTACCACTTCCACATCCGCCTGGCCTGCCCGCCCGGCGCGCCGAACTGCAGGCCGCAGGCGCCTGTCCACACCAAGGACGGAACCGGCTGCGGTGAAGAACTGGCCTACTGGATGGGCAATGCGCCCTGGAAACGAATCGAGCACCCGCCGCCGGCCCCGAAGCCGACAAAGCCGGTGAAGCCCCCCGCGCCCTTGACTCTGGCATCGCTTCCTGCTGAATGCCGCGCCGTCGTAACGGCGGAATAGCCGGACGGTAGAAACAGGGGCCAGCGCCGGCGGCGCGCATCCATGAATAGCACCCACGCGCAGCCCAACGGCTCCAGCAAGGCCTCCCTCAAGCTTGCATATGCCTCGATCGGTGTCGTGTTCGGCGACATCGGAACGAGCCCCCTCTACGCCATGCGCGAGGCCCTGCATCCAGTCGTCGCCAACGGTGCAGACCTGCGCGAGGCGGTGCTGGGCGTTGCCTCGCTGCTGCTGTGGGCACTGATCCTCATCGTAACGGTCAAATATGTGTTCTTCCTGATGCGGGCCGACAACAAGGGCGAAGGCGGCATCCTCTCCCTCGTCGTGCTGGTCGAGAGCCTGCTCGGCAAGAAGGGTGGCTTCGTGCTGGCACTCGGCATCGTTGGCGCGGCCTTCTTCTTCGGCGACGCGATGATCACGCCCGCCATGTCAGTGCTCTCCGCGGTCGAGGGCCTCAAGGTGGTGAACCACCATTTTGAGCCCTACGTCGTGCCGTTGACGCTGGCCATCCTGATCACCCTGTTCCTGTTCCAGTACAAGGGCACGGGCCGCGTGGCGCAGCTCTTTGCACCCATCACCATGGTATGGTTCGCCACGCTCGGCATCATGGGCGTGTTCCATATCTCGGACGACCTCGAAATCTTCAACGCCCTCAACCCGATGCATGGCATCGGCATGCTGATCGACCGGCCGGGGCTTGCCCTTCTGGTGTTCGGCGGCGTGTTCCTGGCGGTCACCGGCGGCGAGGCGCTCTATGCCGACATGGGCCATTTCGGGGCCAAACCCATCCGCATGGCATGGCTTTGCGTGGTGTTCCCCGGCCTCATCCTCAACTACCTGGGCCAGGGCGCCTTCATCATCTCGCATCCGGAAGCGGTGACCAACCCGTTCTTCCTGATGGTGCAGGGCTGGATGGTGATCCCCCTGGTGCTGCTGGCCACGGCGGTGACGGTGATCGCCTCGCAGGCCGTCATCACCGGCGCCTTCTCGATTGCCCAGCAGGCGATGTCGCTCGGCCTGTTTCCACGCATGGGCATCACCCACACCAGCGAAACAGAGCACGGCCAGATCTATGTCGGCCAGATCAACTGGATGATCCTCGTGGGCGTGGTCATTCTCGTCATGGTGTTCCAGTCGTCTTCGAACCTCGCATCAGCCTATGGCATCGCGGTGAACACCTCGATGCTGGTGGACACGATCCTTGCCGTGATCTTCTTCTGGAAGTCGCGCAACCTGCCGCCCTTCATCGTGCTGCCGGCACTTGCCGTCATCTTCGTAATCGAAGCGACCTTCCTCGCCGCCAACGGCCTGAAGCTCGCCAACGGCGGCTACATGCCGGTGCTGCTGGGCGCCACCATCATCCTGCTCATGGTCACCTGGAGGCGCGGTCGCAAGGCGCTGACCGACAAGCTGAAGAAGGAGTCGGTGGAACTCGTTCCGCTGCTCGAGAGCCTCGAGCGCCGCCAGCCGACGCGCGTTGCCGGTGCCGCCGTGTTCCTGCAGACCGACCCGGTCTATGCGCCCAGCGCGCTGATGCACAACCTCAAGCACAACCGCGTGCTGCATGACCGGCTGGTGTTCATCACGGCCGAAACGACGAACCAGCCACGCCTCGATGGCGAGGACCGGGTATCGGTCAAGCAGCTGCCGCTCGGCGCATGGCTGGTGGAGGCGCGCTTTGGCTATATGGAGCAGCCAGACGTGCCGAAGGCGCTGCGGGCCTGCGCCGAATTCGGCCTCGAAATCGACCCGCGCCATGCGTCATATTTCCTTGGTCGACGGGTGATACGCATGTCGGCGCGGTCGTCGCTGCCGTTCTGGCAGCAGCGGCTGTTCATCATGATGGCCAACCAGTCCTCACGCGCCATCGAGTTCTTCCGCATTCCGCCCGACCGCGTGGTCGAGCTCGGCATGCAGATGAGTGTCTGACCCACAAGAACAGGATTTGCGCATGGCCCTCCTCGCCCCCTTCTCCTCCCCCGGACGTTTCTGGCGCGGCAACCTGCACACCCACTCGAACCTCTCCGACGGCGCGCTGGAGCCCAAGCAGGTGATCGATGCCTATCGCGAGGCAGGCTATGACTTCATGCAGCTCTCCGAGCACTTCATCGACCACTTCGGCTATCCGATCGCCGACACGCGCGGCTTCCGCTCCAACAACTTCACCACCCTGCTCGGCGTCGAGCTGCATGCTCCGGAAACCGCGGTGGGCGAGCTCTGGCATATCGTGGCCGCCGGCCTGCCGCTCGATTTTCCGCGCAACCTGAAGGGCGAGACGGGGGCCGAACTCGCCCGGCGCGCCCGCGAGGCCGGCGCCTTCATCGGCATCGCGCATCCCGCGTGGTCGCAGCTATCCATCGAGGATGGCCGCGCCATCGACGCCGCACATGCCGTCGAGATCTACAACCACGGTTGCGCAGTCGAGAATGACCGCGGTGATGGCTGGTATCTTCTTGACCAGATGCTGACCGAGGGCCACCGCCTCACCGCCTTCGCGACCGATGATGCGCATTTCAAGTCCTTCGACTATTTCGGCGGCTGGGTGCATGTGAAGGCCGAGAGCCTCGACCCTGACGCGCTGCTCGAGAGCCTCAAGCAGGGCCTCTATTATTCAAGCATGGGGCCGCAGATCCACGGGATCGAGATGAACGGCAAGGAAATCACGATCACCTGCTCGCCGGTGGACACCATCACGGTGGTCTGCGGCAACTCGCGCAGCGCGGTGCGCACCGGCAAGGCCCTGACCGAGACGAGCTTCGACCTCGCCAAACTGGAAAAGGGCTGGCTGCTGAAGAAGACCAGCCCGTGGTTCCGCGTGACGGTGATCGATGGTGGCGGCAAGCGCGCCTGGTCGAACCCGATCTGGTGGGACGAGATCAGGTAAACTTGCTGAATCTGCCGCGCCAGTGGATTGCGTCTTCGCTCCCTCCTCCGCTTCAGCGGGGCAGAGAAATGAAATAGAGGCGAGTGAACGCCCATGCGGCTGACCGCTGCCCTGCCGCTCTGGATCATCATCTGCAGCCTTGGGCTCACCCAGATCATCGGCTGGGGCACGACCTATTATGCGCTGGGCGCGTTGTCGCAGGACATTGCGCTGTCGACGGGCTGGCCTGGGTGGCTCATCTTCGGAGCCTTCTCAGGCGCACTTCTGCTGAGCGGCGTGATCTCGCGCTGGGCTGGCCGGCTGATCGACCGGGTGGGTGGGCGCCGCGTGATGATGACAGGTTCGCTCTTCGCGGCGGCGGGCCTCGCGATGATCGGCCTGTTCCCCTATCCGATCACCTACGTCATCGGCTGGCTGATGCTGGGCTTCGCCATGCGCTTCGCCACCTATGACGCAGCCTTCGCCAGCCTTACGCAGATCGTCGGGCAAGGGGCACGGCGCGCCATCTCCTACCTCACGCTCTTCGGCGGCCTCGCCTCCACCGTGTTCTGGCCCTTGAGCCACTATCTGGCACTCGCCATCGGCTGGGCGGACACGCTGCTGGTCTATGCGGCACTCAACCTGCTCGTCTGCTTTCCCATCCACTGGGCAGTGCTGCGCGCGGCGCGCGGCGAGGTGGGGACAGAACACGTGGCCGACACCTCCAGCCCCCGTCTCGCGGGCCACGGGCGCATTAAGGCCATGGCGCTGTTCGCGACGGCGCTGGCGCTCAATGGCCTCGTGTTCTCGGCCATTTCGGCCCATGCCGTGCCGCTGTTCGCGGGGCTGGGCTTCCGGGGTGATGAGGCGGTGTTCATGGCCGCCCTCATCGGCCCCTCGCAGGTGGCAAGCCGGCTTGGCGAGATCATCATGGGGCGGCACCTGACGCCGATGCATCTTGGTCTCATCGCCTTCGGTCTGTTGCCGGTTGCGGTGGGCATCTTCGCTGTTCTCGGTTTCTCATGGACTGCGGCGATCATTTTCGCCGTGCTTTATGGCGCATCGAACGGGCTCGTCACCATCGCCAAGGGCGCGGTGCCACTGATGCTGTTCGGCACCAGGGGCTATGGCGAGGTGCTCGGCGTGATCTCCGCCCCCAACCTGATCCTCAATGCAGCAGCGCCGCTGCTGTTCTCGCTGCTGCTGGGTATTGTCTCGCCGCAGGCCTCATTGCTCATCGCGGGCGCGTCAGCGCTGGCCTCAACGCTGTTCATGCTCTGGCTGGCGCGGCTTCACCCACAGCACGCCGAGTAGCGTGATGACCGCAAAGGCGCCGCCGGCCATGAAGGTGGCGGGAGGCCCATAGGCATCCCACAGCAGGCCGGCCAGCACGCTGCCAACCAGCAGCGCCAGCCCGCTCGCCAGGTTGAACACGCCGAAGGCCGTGCCGCGCAGTGGCTTCGGCGCGGTGTCGGCCACCATTGTGGAGAGCCCGCCTTGGGTGAGGCCCATATGGAGCCCCCACAGCGCAACGCCAATCATCATCGTGGTGATGGAACCGCCAAAGGCGAGGATGAGGTCGGCGATCACCAGCACAATCAGCCCCGCCACCAAAAGGCCGCGCCGCCCGATGCGGTCCGACAACGCACCTGCCGGATAGGAGGAGAGCGAATAGACGAGGCTCATCACCACCATCACCATCGGCACCCAGGCGTTCGAGAGCCCGGCTGCCGAAGCCTTGAGGACCAGAAAGGCTTCCGAGAAGCGGGCCAGCATCATGGCGGCCCCCACCGTGGTGACCTGCCAGAAGGCGGGGCCGAGGGAAGACGCCGTGCGCAGGTCAAAGCCCGGCTTCTTTTCAGCCACCTCCCGGTGCGGCGCATCCTCGACCCCGAAGGCAAGGAAGGCCACCGCAATCACGGCGGGGATGCAGGCGACCCACATCACGCTCCTCAAATCGAACAGGAACAGCGACATCAGCACGATGGCAATCAACGGGCCTGCGAAGGCGCCAACCGTGTCCAGCGACTGGCGGAGCCCGAAGGCGGCACCACGCAGTTCCGGCGGCGCGATGTCAGCCACCAGCGCGTCACGCGGCGCGCCCCTTATGCCCTTGCCCACCCGGTCGATGAAGCGGGCGGCGAAGACCGACTCGATTGAGGTTGCGAGCGGAAACAGCGGCTTGACCACCGCAGCCAGACCATAGCCCAGCAGCGCCAGCCCCTTGCGGCTGCCCCAGCGGTCGCTGAGCACGCCCGAGAACAGCTTGGCAATCTGGGCCGTGGCCTCGGCGATGCCCTCCAGCAGGCCGAGAAGGGCCGCAGAGGCGCCCAGCGAGCCAACCACGAAGAGCGGCAGGATGGCGTGAACCATCTCGGAGGAGACGTCCATGAAAAGGCTGACGAATCCGAGCATCCAGATGCCGCGGGGCAGGTTTTTGGGCAGCATCTGTCAACGTCCGTCCGACTGGCGGTATGAGGTTCAAAGTGATAATCAGCCCCCCGACAGCTTTCCGCAATAAGCAGATTTCGAGGACTGCCATGAGCAAGACCCGCACCGAGACCGACACCTTCGGCCCCATCGAGGTCGATGCCACCAAATACTGGGGTGCACAGGCGCAGCGCTCGATCGGCAACTTCAAGATCGGCTGGGAGAGGCAGCCGCTTCCCGTGGTGCGGGCTCTCGGCATCGTCAAGCGCGCGGCGGCGGAAACCAACATGGCGCTGGGCCGGCTGGACAAGACGGTCGGCGAGACCATCGTCAAGGCCGCACAGGAAGTGATCGACGGCAAGCTCGACGAGCACTTCCCGCTGGTCGTCTGGCAGACTGGTTCCGGCACCCAATCGAACATGAATGCCAATGAGGTGATCTCCAACCGGGCGATCGAGATGATGGGCGGCGTGATGGGCTCCAAGAAGCCCGTTCACCCCAACGACCACGTCAACATGAGCCAGTCGTCAAACGACACCTACCCCACCGCCATGCACATCGCGGCGGCGGAAGAGGTGCAGCACCGGCTGATCCCAGCGCTGAAGCACCTGCACAAGGCGCTCGATGCCAAGGCCCGCCAGTGGACGAACATCATCAAGATCGGCCGCACCCACACGCAGGATGCAACGCCGCTGACACTCGGCCAGGAATTCTCCGGCTATGCCCAGCAGGTGCTGAACGGCATCAAGCGCATCGAGATGACCATGCCGATGCTGATGGAACTCGCACAGGGCGGCACCGCCGTGGGCACCGGCCTCAATGCGCCCGTTGGCTTTGCCGAGATGGTGGCCGACAGGATTGCCAAGATCACCGGCATGCCCTTCACCTCCGCTCCCAACAAGTTCGAGGCGCTGGCCGCCCATGACGCGATGGTGATGACGCATGGCGCCATCAACACGGCCGCCGTCTCGCTGTTCAAGATCGCCAATGACATCCGCCTCCTTGGCTCCGGGCCGCGTTCGGGCCTCGGCGAGCTATCATTGCCGGAGAACGAGCCGGGGTCATCGATCATGCCGGGCAAGGTGAACCCGACGCAGTGCGAGGCGCTCACCATGGTTTGCGTGCAGGTGTTCGGCAACCAGGCGGTGATGAGCTTTGCCGGCAGCCAGGGCCACTTCGAACTCAACGTCTACAACCCGGTGATGGCATATAACTTCCTGCAATCGGTGCGGCTGCTGTCGGATGCGGCGGTGAGCTTCACCGACAATTGCGTGGTGGGCATCGTGGCGCGCGAGGACAACATCAAGCTGGCGCTCGACCGCTCGCTGATGCTGGTCACCGCGCTGGCACCAAAGTATGGCTATGACCGCGCGGCAAAGATCGCCAAGACCGCTCACAAGAACGGCACCACGCTGCGCGAGGAAGCGGTGAAGGACGGTATTCCCGGTGACGACTTCGACCTGATCGTGCGGCCCGAGGACATGATCGGGCCAAAGTGAGAAAGATGGGGGAGATCGTCAGCCTCAAGCTCCACCGCAGGCGCAAGGACCGCGCCGCGAAGGAGGAGATTGCCGCGGAGAACCGCGTGCAGTTCGGCCGGACCAAGTCCGAGATGAAGCTGACGGAGGCACTCAACGACAAGGCCGCCAAGGACATCGACCAGCACAAGCGCGAGGAGTGATGGCCAAGGACCTCAAGCGTTCACTGACCATCGAGGGCCACCGCACCTCGCTGTCGCTGGAGCCCGAGTTCTGGGAGGCACTGCAGACGGCGGCGCTGAAGCGCAAGATGACCGCCGCGAGCCTGGTGGCCGAGATCGACCAGGCGCGGGGGGAACGCAATCTCTCCAGCGCGGTGCGGGTATGGCTGCTGAAGCAGGCTTCGGCACATCAGTAGTTCGCTTCAAGCAGCGCCATCCTCTCCACCCAGTTCATCTCGCGCCGACTTGATCCGCGCATCCTTTGTGGGACCACAAGGAGGATGGCAGGGTCAAGTCCGGGCAAGGTGAATTGTCAGAGAGCCCGCATGCGGAACTCTACTGCGACGGCGAGTAGTTGGGCGGCGGCGAGATCTTCACCGGCGCACCTGGCGGCTTGACGAGGATAACCGGCTTCACCACGTCGGAACTGCGGGGTTGTGACGGCGGCGGCTTCGGGGCCACAGGTTGTGGCGTGGCAACTGCGCCCGGGGAGGCCTTGGTGAGGCTTGAAACCTTCCGCCAGGTCTTCAGCTCGCGCAGGCGCTGGCGGATTTCGGCCTTGTTGATCTCGGCATTGGCGGCACGCTCCGCCTCGATCTGGCGGCGCAGGCGGTCGGCCTCCATCACCTGCATCTCGGCCTGAACCTTGAGTTCGCGCTTGCGCAGCAGCAGTTCATCGCGCTGCGCATAATAGGCAGCGAGACGCGCCTCGTCCTCGGCGCGCTGCTTTTCTTCCTCCTTGGCGAGACGGGCCTGCTCCTGCTGCAGGCGTTCGAGCTCGTTGATGCCCTCCTGCATGATGGTGACACCCAGCGACGTGGCGATTTCCGAGTTGTTCTCGCTGCGCACCAACGCCATGGGCGGGCCCGCATAGACAACGCTCATCGCCGGCAGCTTGGCCCGCGCCTTGAGGGAAAGCCCAACCTCCATGTCGATTGCGCCCTGTGCAAGGTCAGCCAGCGTCTTCACATAGACGCCGGCATCATCGTCCACATGCTGGATGGGGGCGAAGGTCATCTCACCGCCTGACAGGCTGATGGTGCCATTGACGGCGCCAAAATCCAGCCCCTCCCCGCCGCGCATCGCGCTGAAGGCCGCGCCGATCCCCATTGCATCCTTCGCCGCACCGAGCGCCGAGGTGAAGGCCGAAGGCGTGAGGCCCATGAGCCGGAAATCCTCCAGCGCGAAGTCGCCGTCACCCTGCGCGGCGGCAAGGGCAGCGCCCGGGCTGCGGCCCTCGCTGCGGAATGCAACGTCAACTTCGCCCTCGCCGGACGCGACCGGTCCGCCGGTGACCAATGCCAGCTGCTGCGCGAGATCGACGGGCATGCGCATGCTGCCGGAGAGCTTGCGGCTCTCATCCGTTCCGGAAGAGGTCAGGTCGATCTTCGCATCACGCCCATCGGCATCCTTGCCGAGCATGGCGAAGTGAATCTCGCCTGGCTTCGCCTCGATGCCAACCGAGGCACTCTGCGCCACGAAATGTCGATGCACCTGAAGTGACGACGGTGTCAGCCACAGCTGCCCGGTGATGCCGAAGGGCAGCGCCGTCGCAAAGCCCGTCTCAACCCCCGATGCCGGCCCAGACCAGTCGAGGAAGGCGCCGGCCATCAGGTCGGCGAGGCGCAGCGCGCCGGTCTGCAGGCGGCCGTCCAGCACCATGCCGGGCGTCAGGCTGGCATCACCGCTGAACGGCGCCGTACCGAGCCGCCCATCTATGCCCGAGACGCTCCACTTGCCCTCGCCCCATGCAACAGCTGCATCTCCCACCAGAACGCCGCTGCCGTATTCATCGATCGGCATGCCGGTGGCCGCCAACAGCAGCGCCGTATCGGTGGCGCGCAACGACAGCTTGCCGTTGAGGCCATAGCCTTCGGCGAGCGGGTTGAAGGCGCCCTGGTAATCGAGCCTGCCGCCCAGCGCCTGGATGGTGGCCGTGGTGGTGAAGCCCGCAACCATGCTGCCCTGCGCATCGATGGCAAGGCTTCCCGGCACGGCGTCCTGCCCGATGGGCGGGAGACCGATCAGCGTCAGGATGCGCGCCGATGTCGGCGCATCGATCCGTGCAGTGCCAGCAAGAGTGAGATCGGGTGCCACCGTCGCCGAGGCCAGCACGGTGAGTTGCCCCGCCGTTCCGTCAGCCTTCAGCGTCGTCACCGAGCCGCCCTCACCGGGCTTCACGGCAAGATCTGCTCGCAGGTTGGTGCGACCAAGGTTCTGCGCCCAGACCGGCAGGCCGGTGCTGCCGGCAAGGCCGAGCAGCTGGATGAGCTCGCCGGGATCATCGGCCTTCACATCGAGGCTGATCGAGCCATCCGCTCCCTTGCCATTGTCGAGGATGAGACCCGAAGCGGTGACATTGGCGCCGCCGACCGCGCCGATGTTGAGCGCCCGGAGGTCGAGGCCATTGGCGCCGGACTGCAGATCGAGCGTCACGTTCTGCGCGGTCACGGCATTCATCAGCAATTCGCCGGTCTTGACCTTGAGGCGCAGGTCGGGCGCGTCAGGGCGCGGCAGGATGAAGCCAAGAACCCCGCCTGCGCCTTGCCGTGCCGCCGCCTGAAAGGCCGGAATGCCCTGTGGCGCATAGGCATCGAGATCGAAGCGGCCGCTCTCAAGCTCGAGGTCCACAGCACCGCGGCCCGCCGCGGTGACGGCGAGCGAGCCCTTGCCGGGTTCACCATCAAGTTCGAAGTCGCTGTTGGTCAGCCGCATGCCCTGCGGCGTGAGGCTGACAGCTGTCTGCAGCTTGAGGCGGCCGCGGTTGCCGGTCCACATGCCGCCAAGGCTGTCCCGCGCACCGGGCCACAGCCACATCGTGAACTCTCGCAGGTCGTTGGCTTCGAGGCCGAGATCGCCCGACAACTCCCCGCCGCCCGGGGCGGTGAAATAGCTGCCCTTGAACAGCATCTCGCTACGGCCCGGCAGGCCGGAGGACAGCCGGCGGATGCTCAGCCGCTCGCGGTCGGCGGCGATGGCCAGTTCCACATTGTCGAAGGACTGGCCTCCGCTCTTGAGGGAGGTGACCTGAACGCTGCCATCAAGGCTCATTTCCTTCGGCAGTAGCGCCAGCAGGCTGTCAATGACGGCCAGGCTTCCGGCCTGGCGCAGCACATTGCGCGACTTGGCGCCTGCCAGTTCATCGAGGTCGAGCATGGATGCGTTCAGGTCCGCCGTAGCGTCAATATGACGACCGAAGCGCAGTGCGGCGGAGCCGGTGGCGATGGCCGCGGCATCAACCGGATCGTCGCGCACCACCTGGATGTCGGTGAAGTCGAACTGGTCGAAATTGCCCTTGGCCTTGGCGGTAAAGACCAGCGGCCGGATCTGACCCTCGGCATCACCCTTGCCGTCGTCGCTCTGGGCGGGGGCGAGTTTCACGTCACCCGCGGCCATGCCGTCCGTGTAGGTGCCGTCGAAGCTGTAGACGTAGCCGGAGTTGTCAGCCGACTGGAAGGTGAGCCCGAACAGGAAGGGCTGTCCCTTCTCATAGGCCGCCGTGTTGATTGCGAAGTTTACGGGCTTGTCCTGATAGACGGCTTTCGCCCGCATGCGCCATGGGCCGGCGACGCCAGGCGAGGCGAGGTCAGCGTTGATGTCGTCGAGCGTCACTGTCTCGCCGCGGCGGTGATCGTGGAAATTCACGGTGCCGCCGCTGAGCGTGATCTTGTCCAGCCTCACCCGCGAGAGGATGTCGCTGGTGACAAGGTCCGCCGAGGGCGTGAGCACCCAGTTGCTGTCGCCGGACTGAAGCCGCTCGAAATTCACTTCCGGGTCCCGGATGTCGATGCTCTCGACGTCGATGCCGCCCTGCAAAAGGCCTTGCAGTGTCATGTTGACGGTGAGGCGCGCGGCAGAGGCGAATTCCTTGGCGTCCATGCCGTCGGGGCTGGCCACCCGGACATTCTCGACGGTGAGGCGCGGCCAGGGAAAGAGGCGGGCCGAGACCGGGCCCTCGACGATCACGTCGCGGCCCGTCAGTTTCTTGCCGTAGGCCTCGAGGTCGGCGCGGTAGCCGTTCCAGTCAATAACGAACGGCGCAATAAGGAGGCCTGCCACCGCGATGACCAGCAGGATGCCCAGGTACAGGACGGGTGACTTCCACATCTTCATGGACCCCGACCCTTTGCGTCTCCGTGCGGCCATCAGATGGCGGCATTCTTGCCGGGGTTCATGATGTTCTTCGGGTCCAGCGCGCGCTTGATGTCACGCATGAAGGCCAGTGCCGGCCCGTGCTCCTTCTCGAGATATGAGCGCTTGCCGGACCCGATGCCGTGCTCGCCGGTGCAGGTGCCGCCCATGGCGATGGCACGGTCGATCATCCGGCCATAGACCTCCTTCACGCGGGCGTATTCCCCCGCGTCCGAGCGATCGCAATAGAGCACCACGTGGAAATTGCCGTCGCCCACATGGCCAACAATCGGGCCATAGAGATTGTTGGCGGCAAGGTCCGCCTGGGTCTCGGTCACGCAGTCGGCAAGCCTGGAGATCGGCACGCAAACGTCGGTGGCGAGAGACTCCTTGCCGGGCATCAGCGACTTGGTGGCCCAGAAGGCATCATGCCGCGCCTGCCACAGCTTCTGCCGGTCCTCCTCCTTCTTGGCCATGCTGTAGGGGCCACCGCCCAGTTCCTCGGCAATCGCCGCGAAGGTTTCCGCCTGCTCATGCGCCGAGGCCTCGGTGCCATGGAACTCGAGGAAGAGCGTGGGCGTCACCTTGAGGTCGAGCTTGGAGTAGGCGTTGAACGCCTTCACGTGCTCGGCATCGACGAGTTCGATGCGGGCCACCGGAATGCCCATCTGGATCGCCGTGATCGTCGCCTTGCAGCAGGCCTCGACGCTGGGGAACGGACAGACGGCGGAGACGATCGATTCCGGGATGCCATAAAGCTTCAGGGCCACCTCGGTGATGACGCCGAGGGTGCCCTCGGAGCCCACCAGAAGCCGGGTCAGGTCATAGCCGGCAGACGACTTCTTGGCGCGGCTGCCGGTGCGGATGATCTCGCCATTGGCCATGACGGCGGTGACGTTGAGGACGTTCTCCCGCATGGTGCCGTAGCGCACGGCGTTGGTGCCGGAGGCGCGGGTGGCCGTCATGCCGCCGAGGCTGGCGTCAGCGCCGGGATCGACGGGGAAGAACAGGCCCTGGTCGCGCAGGTGGGTGTTGAGCTGCTTCCGCGTCACGCCCGCCTCCACCCGACAGTCGAGATCGGAGGCATTGACCTCGAGGATGTGGTTCATCTGCGACAGGTCGATGGAGATGCCGCCGAAGGGCGCGGAGAAGTGCCCTTCGAGCGAGGTGCCGGTGCCGTAGGGGATGACCGGCGTGCCGTGTTGGGCGCACGTGACGACGACGCGCTGCACCTCCTGCGTGGTCTTCACGAAGGCCACGGCGTCCGGTGGGGCGCCGGGGTTCCAGGTCTGGTCCTTGCCATGCTGCTCGCGCACGGCGGGGGCGGTGGACAGCCGGTCGCCCAGCCAGGAGCGGAGGTCGGCCACGGTCTGTGTTGTGCTGTTCTTGGGAAGCGGAGTATCCATGGGTGGAATTTAACCGGAAACCGGAGTTTTTGCGATGGGTTATCCAGCCCCTTTTGTGGGCCGCCTGCTGAAGGTGGAGGACCAGTGGGTTGACTACAATGGCCATTTCAACATGGCCTATTACAACGTGTTGTTCGACCGGGCGGGCGACGAGGCCTTCGAAGCCGTGGGCCTGGGTCCGGACTATGTGAAGGAGCGCAACAATTCCTTCTTCTCGCTGGAATGCCACAACACCTATTTGCGCGAGTTGCACGCGGGTGATTCGGTGCGGATCGCGACGCAGATCCTCGATTGCGACGCAAAACGTGTCCACTATGTGCAACAGATGTTCCACGCCGCCGAGGGCTGGCTCGCCTGCGTGACGGAAATCATCGTGATGCACGTCGACATGGCGCTCAAGAAATCAACCCCCTTCCCGTCCGATGTCATGGAAAAGATTCAACAAATGCACGAGGCCCACCGCCACTTGGCCGTACCGCCGCAAGTTGGGCACAGGATCGGCATCCCAAAAAAGGCCTGACACCCAAAGGCGTCACATTCGCGCAACATTAACGACGCATTAAGCCTCCATGACGTGCACACCAGCAATGAAGGAGGCGAGTATCATGAACACCGGTCTCAACCTGTTCGCAGAAGCGCTTGTTTTCGTTCATGGCAAAGGCGCCGAATCGGAAGCCGCCAAGCACGCCCAGATCTGCGAGCGACTGGGCGACATGGAGACGGCGGATACCTGGCGCCAGTTGCAGGGTGCGCTCCGCGACCTGAAGCGGCCGAGCGCCTGCGTGAACCTCCGGGCCGCCTGAGGTTTCGCATTTCGTTCCGCAAGCTCTATATAGGTCCAGAGGATTCGGACCTAATCGATGAGCAGCAAGAATTTCGACCTGAACGACTTCGGTGACGAGCCGCCGGCCCCCGAGATCAAGCCCGGGGGTTTGGCAGCTCGTGCCATGGGTCAGCAGGCGGAACCGCCCTACCTGAAGGGTCTCAACCCCGAGCAGCGCGCCGCCGTGGAAAACACCGACGGCCCCCTGCTGGTGCTGGCGGGTGCTGGCACCGGCAAGACGCGGGTGCTCACCACGCGCCTCGCCCACATCCTCGCCACCGGCAAGGCCTGGCCGGGCCAGCTGCTGGCCGTCACCTTCACCAACAAGGCTGCCCGCGAGATGCGCGACCGCATCGGCGCGCTGATCGGCGGTGCCGTCGAGGGCATGACATGGCTCGGCACCTTCCATTCGATCGGGGTCAAGATTTTGCGCAACCACGCCGAACTGGCGGGCCTGCGCTCAGGCTTCTCGATCCTTGACACGGACGACCAGATCCGGCTCCTCAAACAATTGCTCGAAGCCCATGACGTGGACGAAAAGCGCTGGCCTGCCCGGCAGCTGGCCTCCCTCATCGACGGCTGGAAGAACCGCGGGCTGACGCCCGACCGCGTGCCGCCAGGCGAGGCTTCGAGCTTCGGGAACGGGGGTCTCGGCGGCAAGCTCTACGCCGAATACCAGCAGCGGCTGAAGGTGGTGAATGCCGCCGACTTCGGCGACCTGTTGCTCGAGGTGCTGCGTATCTTTCAGGAGCACCCCGACGTGCTGAAGGAGTATCAGCGTCGCTTCAAGTACATGCTGGTGGACGAATACCAGGATACCAACGTGGCGCAATATCTGTGGCTGCGACTCCTCGCGCAGGGCCACAGGAACATCTGCTGCGTGGGCGACGACGACCAGTCGATCTATGGCTGGCGTGGCGCTGAGGTCGACAACATCCTGCGCTTCGAGAAGGACTTCCCCGGCGCCAAGGTGATCCGGCTCGAGCGCAACTACCGTTCGACACCGCAGATCCTGGGGGCCGCCTCCGGCCTGATCGCCAAGAACGAAAGTCGGCTGGGCAAGACGCTGCACACCAACCGCGAGGACGGCGAGACCGTGACCGTGCGCGCGCACTGGGACGGCGACGAGGAAGCCCGAGTCATCGGCGAGGACATCGAGAATTTCCAGCGCAAGGGCGAGAAGCTGAACGACATGGCGATCCTGGTTCGCGCCTCCTTCCAGATGCGCGCCTTCGAAGACCGCTTCATCACGCTGGGCGTGCCCTACCGGGTCATCGGCGGCCCGCGGTTCTATGAGCGCGCCGAAGTGCGCGACGCGCTGGCCTATCTGAAGATCGTCGCCTCACCCGACAATGACCTTGCCTTCGAGCGCATCATCAACACCCCGAAGCGCGGCATCGGCGACACCTCGGTGAAGCGCATGCACGCCATTGCCCGCGCCCAGGGGATTTCGCTTTACCGCGCGGCGGAGGCGATCTCACTCACCGACGAGCTTCCTGCCAAGACACGCGGCGCTTTGCGGAAGCTGGTCGAGAGCTTCGGGCGCTGGCGGCACATGGCGCAGGGGATTCCACACACCGAACTGGCCGAAATCGTTCTGGACGAGTCCGGCTACACCGAGATGTGGCAGAACGACAAGAGCCCGGAGGCGCAAGGCCGCCTCGATAACCTCAAGGAACTCGTGCGCTCCATGGGCGACTTCGAAAACCTCGCGGGCTTCCTCGAGCATATTTCGCTGGTCATGGACGTCGAGCAATCCGCCGAGGAAGACAAGGTGAGCATCATGACCATGCACGGCGCCAAGGGGCTGGAATTCGGCACGGTGTTCCTGCCCGGTTGGGAGGAAGGCCTGTTCCCGTCTCAGCGCTCGCTCGACGAGAAAGGCCGCGCCGGGTTGGAGGAAGAGCGCCGCCTCGCCTATGTTGGCATCACGCGCGCCAAGCGCCGCGCCACGATCTCCTTTGCGCAGAACCGGCGCGTCCACAACCTGTGGCAGAATGCTCTCCCCTCGCGCTTCATCGACGAGTTGCCGGAGATGCATGTGGAGGTGGCCCCCATGGCGACCAGCTATGGCGGCTTCGGGCTCGGCACCTATGGCAAGAGCCGCTTCGACGAAGAGACCAAGCCCTTCGGCAACACCTATTCGACACCCGGCTGGCAGCGTGCGCAGACGCGCTGGAGCGAGGGCAAGGCCACCCGCTCGACGCCCACCTTCATTGAGGGCGAGATGGTGGCACGCGACACCGACGCGGTGAAATATGCGAAAGGCGAGCGCGTCTTCCACGAGAAGTTTGGCTATGGCGTGGTGAGCGCAGTGGAAGGCAACAAGCTGACCATCGACTTCGACAAGGCCGGCGAGAAGCGCGTGATCGACAGCTTCGTGGCGCGAGCATAGCAGAAATTTCTAAACATACTTGACGTAGCGCGATCTCGCCAGCCGCGACCGAATCGCGTCAACTAATGAGATGTCGAGCTCAGCCGCTATCCTTCACCAGATCCTCCACAGCGAAGCCGCGTTCAGAAGCACGAGCGGGGCGGATGGCGTTATCACCCAGACGCGAACCCTCCGTGCGATCCTTTGCATCACGCGCGGCATGGAAACGGTCTGGGCGCGCGTGACCAGCCACGGCGGATAGGCATCAGTTCTCTATCCAAAGTCCATAATGCGCGGGCTTCACCAGTGCACTTTCGTTGGTGCCCACAGGGTATGTGACGGTGGGGTGGCAAAGAGGCCCGGTCCGCGCGAGCTATGTCGCCGCCTTCTTGCCACTCACCGCTTCGCCTGCACCAGGCGACAGCGTCAGGAATTCCATGCACGCCGTCACCGAGCAAGCGGCGACCACAGCGAAGGCGATGGTGAAGTCCATCGGTGTCAGCTTCATTTCTCCGCGGAACCACTGAGCGGCTTCCAGCACGAAAGCGGCGAGCACAACGCCCATGGACAGCGAGAGCTGCTGCACCACGGTGTAGAGGCTTGTCGCGTAGCTCGCCTGTTGGTGGTCGACGTCGGAATAAGACATGGCGTTGAGTGCGGTGAACTGCAGTGAGCGCAGGAAGCCGCCAATGAAGAGAAGCGAGATGGCCAGCAGATAGGGCGTCGATGACGACAAGAGGCCCATGATCGAGATCGAGACGCTGGCGAGGAGCCCGTTGACCAGCAGCAGTCGGCGGAAGCCGAACCGGCGGATCAGCTTCGCCGCGCCGAGCTTCATCGAGATGGCGCCGGCCGCCGCGACGAAGGTGATCATGCCGGACTGGAAGGCGGTCATGCCATAGGCGAGCTGGAACATCAGCGGCAGCAGAAAGGGAACAGCACCCACGCCCACCCGGAACAGGCTGCCGCCGACGACGCCCGTGCGGAAGGTTTCGATGCGGAGCAGCGACAGGTCGAGGATGGGGTGCGGCGTCACCCGCGCGTGGCGTATATAGAGGCCTACCATGATCGCGCCGAACAGCGCGAGCAGGCTCGGCGTCCAGCCCGGCAGCAGGTCGCGGCCCATGATCGTCAAGCCGAAGATGAAGGAGGAGAGACCGAGACCAGAGAGCAAGAAACCCACCACATCGAGCTTCGGCACCTTGTCCACATGGGTATCCGGCATCAGCACGCTGGCCAGCACGAAGGCGAGGATGCCAAAGGGCAGGTTCATCCAGAACACCCAGCGCCAGCCCACCGTATCGGTGATGAAGCCGCCCACCGGGGGACCGACAAGCGGGCCGATGAGGGCGGGAATGGTAAGCCAGGCCAGTGCATCCACGAGTTCAGCCTTGGGCACCGTGCGCAGGAGAATGATGCGGCCGACCGGCACCATCATCGCCCCGCCGATGCCCTGCAAGGCACGGGCGGCCACCAGACCTCCCAGCGAATTGGCCATGCCGCAGGCCAGCGAGCCCAGGGTGAAGACGGCGATTGCCACCCTGAACACCTGGCGCGAGCCGAAGCGGTCGGCCAGCCAGCCGCTGACGGGGATGAAAACCGTGAGGCTGAGCAGATAGGTCGTGAAAGCCAGTTTCAGGACGATCGGGTCAGTTCCCAGCGACTTGGCGATGGCCGGCAGGGAGGTGGCGATCACCGTCGAATCCATGTTCTCCATGAACAGCGCCGAGGCGATGATGAGGGGGATCAGCCGGGAAGACGACATGACTCACCCGATAGCACGGGAGTTGCCCGGCGTTTCATGCCGATAATGCAAAGGTGACAAGGGGCTGGCCGGGCTCCCCGCCCCTTTCCGGCCCGAATTCCCGGGTTTATAAGGGGCTTCACATTGAATCAGGCAGTCTTGGCGCGCTTCCTGCCGTCCGCCCGCGCGCGCGCCCCGGAGTAATTCGTTGATCGACCGTTTCTTCACCTGGCTCGAGTCGCTGGTCGACCCCTTCCCGTCCGAGCAGCCGGAAATGCCGCCGGAAGGCTTCCTCGCCTTCTGCTGGCATTACACCAAGCCGTTCTGGCCGCTGCTGCTGGTCTCCACCCTGCTCTCGGCTGTCATCGCCTTCCTCGAGGTCTATCTCTTCGCCTTCCTCGGCAAGCTCGTTGACGTGCTGGCGGCCGCCAACCGGGCGAGTTTCTGGCAGGACCACGGCATGCAGTTGCTGGCCATGGGCGCCATTGCCCTCATCCTGTTGCCCATCCTCAACTTCTTCTCGGAGGCGGTGTCACACCAGGGCCTGCGCGGCAACTATGCAATGCGCATCCGCTGGGTGGCGCACCGCTACGTGCTGCGCCAGTCGATGGATTTCTTCACCAACGACTTTGCCGGCCGCGTTGCCACCAAGGTGATGCAGACCGCACTCGGCGTGCGCGACGCGGTGATGAAGTTCACCGAAGTGCTCGTCTATGTGATTGTCTATTTCCTCGGCGCGCTGATTCTCGTCGCCACCGCCGACCGCTGGCTGATGATCCCCCTGCTGATCTGGCTTGCCGGCTATGCCGCCGCCTGCTGGTACTTCGTGCCGAAACTCGGCAAGCTCTCGCAGATACAGGCCGAGATGCGCTCGCTGGTCACCGGCCGCGTGGTAGACAGCTACACCAATATCCCGACCGTCAAGCTCTTTGCTCATACCGACCGCGAGGACGGTTACGCACGCGAGGGCATGGACTGGATGCTGAAGTCGGTGAACGACTCCATGCGCATGTCCACCATGATGACCACCGCACTGCAGGCGCTGTCGGGCGTGCTGATCTTCACCATGTCGGCCATGGCGATCTGGCTGTGGTACCAGGGCGCGATTACCACCGGTGCCATCGCCTTCGCGGTGGGCCTCACGCTGCGCCTCAAGGCGATGTCGCAGTGGATCATCTGGGAGGTGGCCGGGCTGTTCGAGAGCGTCGGCGTCATCCAGGACGGCATCGAGACCATTGCCCGCGACCGTACCATCAAGGACCTTCCGGACGCGAAGCCGCTTGTCGTCACGAGTGGTTCCATCAAGCTCGAGGACGTGACTTTCAACTACGGAAAGCCGTTGATTGGCCGCGACCGGCCTGTTCTGGAAGGCCTCAACCTCAACATCGCGCCGGGCGAGAAGGTGGGCCTCGTCGGGCGATCAGGTGCCGGCAAGTCGACGCTGACCAACCTGCTCCTGCGCTTCTACGACCTCGAGAAGGGCCGCATCCTGATCGATGGCCAGGACATTGCGCATGTGACGCAGGATTCGCTGCGCGCAGCGATCGGCGTCGTGACGCAGGACACCTCTCTTCTCCACCGCTCGGTAATCGACAACATCCGCTATGGCATGCCCGATGCGAGCATGGCGGAGGTCGAGGCCGCGGCGCGCAAGGCCCATGCCAGCGAATTCATCGCCTCGCTGATGGACCCCAAGGGGCGGCGCGGCTATGAAGCGCATGTGGGTGAGCGCGGCGTCAAACTGTCAGGCGGACAGCGTCAGCGCATCGCCATTGCCCGCGTGCTGCTGAAGAATGCGCCGATCCTCGTGCTTGACGAGGCGACGAGCGCACTCGACTCGGAAGTCGAGCAGGCGATCCAGGAAAACCTCTATGCGCTCATGGAGGGCAAGACAGTGATCGCCGTGGCGCATCGCCTCTCGACCATCGCCGCCATGGACCGCCTGGTCATCATGGACAAGGGCGTGATCGTGGAAGACGGCACGCATCGGGAACTGCTCGACAGGGGCGGGCTCTATGCCTCCCTGTGGCAGCGCCAGTCGGGCGGCTTCCTTGTGGAGGACGCGGAGCTCGAGGCGGCCGAATAAACCTTCCTTTTACCTCATTGCCGCCATACGGGCGGGCGATTGGCGCTGTGTTGCAGTGGGGAAGACATGCTTCGCAAATTCGCGCTCGTGGCCATCGCGGTCACTTTTCTCGCCGGATGTTCAACCGATCCATATACGGGTGAACAGAAGATCTCGAACACCGCCGTGGGCGCCACGGCGGGCGCCCTGCTGGGTACCGCCACAGGCCTTGTCATCGGCAAGACGACGTCTGCCTCGACGCGAAAGTCGATGCTGATCGGCGCTGGCCTTGGCGCGCTGGCCGGCGGTGGCGTTGGCCTCTACATGGACAACCAGGAATCGAAGCTGCGCGCCAGACTGCAGGGAACAGGCGTATCGGTCAGCCGGGTGGGCGACGACATCATCCTCAACATGCCCTCCAACATCACATTCGACACCGACCAGTCAGCGGTGAAGCCGCAGTTCTACGACACGCTGAACTCGGTGGCGATCGTGGTGCGCGAGTTCAACCAGACGCTCATCGACGTGACCGGCCACACCGATTCAACCGGTACGGCCGCCCATAACCAGCGCCTCTCCGAGGCGCGCGCCGGATCGGTGGCGGACTATCTCGTGGCGCAGGGCAACAACCCGCAGCGCTTCCAGGTGATCGGTATGGGCCAGAACGACCCCATCGCCTCGAATGCCACGCCGGATGGCCGCGCCCAGAACCGGCGCGTCGAGATCAAGATCGTTCCGCTGACTTGAAAAGAATGGCCGGGTCACGCCCGGCCATGATGAGGCCTCGACATCATGCGCGGGCTTGACCCGCGCATCCTTTTCGGTCCTAACGGCCCCCATGACCGAAGCCCGTTTCACCCTCACCCTGCCCGCCCTCTCGCACGATGGCGCGAACGATCTCGCGTGGGCGCTGGAGGAGAACGTCCGGCTCGACACCATGGCCATCGCCATCAACGAGACGGATGAGGACAAGGACCTGTGGGAGCTTGTTCTCTATTTCGGGAGCGAAGCGGAGGCCGAGGACGCCAGGGGCCTCGATGAACTCCGGGAGGGCCTCATTTCCCCCATGCCACAGCAGGACTGGGTGCGCCAGTCACTGGAAGGCCTCGCCCCCGTCAGCGCCGGGCGTTTCTTCCTGCACGGCTCACATGACAGGAACCGGCGGCGGCCCGGCGGCATCGCGCTGGAGATCGACGCCGGCACCGCCTTCGGCACCGGCCATCACGGCACCACAGAGGGTTGCCTCATTGCACTGGATCGTATCCTGAAGCGGCGCACACCCTGCGCCATCCTTGACGTCGGTTGCGGTACGGGCGTGCTCGCCATTGCCGCGGCCAAGGCCACCGGGCGCCCGGCACTGGCAAGCGACATCGACCCGGAAGCCGTGCGAGTGACGCTCACCAACGCGTCGCTGAATGGCGTGAAGCCGCTGATCGGCAGTTTCGTGGCGAGGGGCCTCAGCCATCCGCGCATCGCCGGCGCTGGCCGCTATGACCTGATCTTCGCCAACATTCTGGCACGACCTCTGGTGGCCCTCTCCACCGGCCTCGCGCGAGCGCTGAAGCCCGGCGGCGACCTCATCCTTTCCGGCCTGACGCTGGAACAGATGCGCTGGATCGAGGCAACTTACGAATCGCGCGGCCTGGCACTGGCGGGGCGCATCACGCGCGGCAACTGGGCCACCCTCGTCTTCACCCGGGCGCAAAAGAAAAAGCGCCCGGGCGGGAGGACACCCGGGCGCTTGCTTGTAGCTGGCTCCCGATGAGCCGGCCGGTCGTTCAATCGCTGAGGCTCAGGCGCCCCAGACCATGCTGGAAATTTCCGAACGCTTCATGCCGATGTCGGCGAGCAGTCGGTCATCGAGCTGGGCCAGCTGGCGCTCGGCGCGGCTGCGGGCCAGGTAGTTCTTGACCCGGCCGAACAGGCCGGAGCCCATGTTGAAGCCTTCGTTGCGGACCGTCTCGCGGCCGTAGGTGATCGTCGTCATTGTCATTCTCCTGCTCATCTCTCAAAATCCGGGCCGTTAGGGCCATCGGCGACTTTTCGAGGGTTGATTGTGCATCGCACTGTTGCCTGTCCATATAGAGAGCACTTGCAGCACAAACCAGATGCAGCTTTGCGTCACAGTCATGCATTAATCGCATGGATTAAGTGTCGCTTAAGCTTCCCCCACCCGACCCCCTTGGGACCAGCGTTTATTAGCTGATTACGTCGAATTTATAACGATGAGCGACATAATTTGGTCGGACAAATTAATGACCGTTAACGAGTTTTTTTCTCTCTCAAGAGCGTCGTTTTTGTGCCATTTGCATGCTCATTATGCATGGATTGAACGACGGTGTATTGTGCAACGCACTAACGCTTGGTCAAAAAAATACCCGACCGCTTGGCCGGGTATCAAACGTGAAATCGGTCAGCCCGATCAGGCGGCAACGAGGTTTCCGGCCGAAGCGCGGCCCGTGCGCTTGTCGGTCACGACTTCAAAGGACACCTTCTGGCCCTCCTTCAGCGTGCGCAGTCCGGCGCGCTCAACGGCGGAGATATGCACGAAGATGTCATTCTGGCCATTGTCGGGCTGGATGAAACCATAGCCCTTTTGCTCGTTGAACCACTTCACAGTCCCCGTATCCATGGGTGTCTTCCTTACGTTGGGTTGTCGTCAGCCGTGACGTGTTCCTCGAGAGGCACGACACGACCATGGTCGAGAATTGGAGAAGTCTTGCGCGCGTGGCCCAAAGGGTTGCGGAGCGGGCAGCCGACCGGCCAAGTTTTCGATAAAGAATCTATGTCTTAGTTGGTCTTTTCTTGCAAGATCAAACACAGCCAAATGCGATGACGTGCCAGGCTGTAACTTGGATGAATTCCGGAGCACAGTTTATGGAGACTGCCGCTTCGACAGAAGGCAGCAGTAAGGAGGCAAAGCGGAAACACTTCAGGTTCACACCACGCTGAGCACTGTGCGCATACTGTTTCCATTCAAATCTCGAAAACTGCCATAGGCCTTCTGGTGTTAGATGACGTTGCAGACGCCGGAGCAGTGGACTCTGACGTCAGGCGGCCAGAGCGCCGGACCTGGTTATGAAGCTGTCGACGGTGGAATTGAGATCGTCCGACTGATTGACCAGACTGCGCGTGTCTGAGTTCGACTGTTCGGCCATGGCGGCATTTTGCTGGGTCATCTGATCCATCTGGCTGACCTTGGCACTGATTTCACCCAGGTCCGCTGCCTGCTGCTGGGCACTGCTGGTAATGCTTTCGACCACTCTGTCAATCTCAGTCACGCGGCCCACGATGCGAACCAGCGACTTTCCAGCTTCGCCAACAAGCTGGACGCCAAGTTCCACATGGCCGCGCGATGTGCCGATAAGCTCCTTGATCTGTTTTGCAGCCTCAGCGGAGCGCTGCGCCAGGGCCCGCACTTCCGAAGCCACAACCGCAAAGCCACGCCCAACCTCGCCGGCCCTGGCCGCCTCCACGCCGGCATTGAGTGCAAGAAGGCTGGTCTGGAATGCAATCTCGTCCATGACGCCGATGATCTGGGTAATTTCACGCGATGAGTCGTCGATGCCCTTCATGGCACCGATCGTGTCGTTGACGACGACCTCACAATGCGTCGCATCTTTCTTTGCGAGGGCCACAGCGTCCCTTGCCTGCCCTGCACCAGCGGCTGCTTCCTTCACGCGTGCGGCAATCTGTGAAACGGCTGCCACTGTTTCCTCGATGTTTGCGGCCTGCGACTCGGTGCGCCTCGCCAGGGCCTCGGAAGCTGTGGAGATTTGCTTGGAACCGTTCTTGATCGTGTCAGCGCCGGCCTTCACATTCGAGATTGCACCTTGAAGGCGCTCCACCGCCTGGTTGAATGCGGTCCGAAGCCTTTCCATTTCCCCTGGGAACGGCGTTTTGATCCAATAGGACAAATCGCCGGACTGAATTCGGCTGAGCCCGTGGCCCAGTTCAGAAATGACCTGCTCGCGCGTAACCTCAACAGACTTCAGAATACGCAAGTTTTGGCCAAAGGCACCGACGGCCTCACTGATCTGGCCAATGATGTCGTGCCTTGCATAGTGGGGCGTTTCAACATCGAGGTTTCCAGATGCAAGGCTGAGCATCGACTTGGTAAGCTTCTGCACTGGTTCATAATAGCGCTTCAGGAAAAAGAAGAATCCGAGCACGGAAAGCACAGCAACAATGGCCACGATCGCGTAGGAAACGCGCTCGGCAAACCGGATGCTCTGGACGGCAGGCAGGTTTTCGAACTCGGCGTCCGGCCTGCCGCTCCACAATGTCCAGCCCGCAGATGCATCCGCTGTGCTGATCTTAAAGACTTCGCTGGTCTTGATGGTCGCATCGCGTACACCGGCGCCGACCGCGCTTGAAGATTGCTCAGCCTGGCCAGGTTCCGCCGAATAGACAGTGTAGCTGTAGGCACTGCTGCTCAAGGCCGAATTGGCATCTGGCAGGAACCGGCGCAGAACATTGGTGCGAATAATCGCCGCGATCACGCCTCCCAGCTTCCCATCCGGCGAGTAGAACGGCACGGAGAGAACAATGCCTTTCCGGTCGCTATCGGCGTTCGTAGTGGCAAATTCGGAATTGTCGCAAGTGATCACCTCCTGACCGGATACCATCGGAATATTCAAGCCGTCGATCCTTCCGGCGTCTGGATACTGCTGCTTGAGAAAGGCAATCTGCTCCGCGAGCAGCTTGTATTCCTCGCCCTCAACTTCCGGAGCCGCGCTGGCGCTGGCAGGACCTTGATCGGCCTGGTCAGGGCCGTCTGTGATCTGAGTGTCAAAGCTGGCAATCGGAGCTTCCAGCTCTCCCGTCACAGAAACGATCGCCAAAGGATTGAATGAGGCTGGCATGATATAGATTTCAGATACCTGCACATTGGAATAGGCGTTTTCATAGAGCAGGCCAATGGTTTCACGGTCACCTTCCGTCAGCTGCGTGGCATGCCTGTCAATATTCTTGACCGACGGGAGAAGCGAGATGGTTCTGATACCCTGATAGACAAGCTTGAAGACATCATTCAGCCGGGCCTGTGCGGCTTCGCCTTCCGCATGGAAACCTGCCTCGTAATCGCTGAATGCCGCCTGATACCGTACGTCCGAGAACTGATGAATGGCATAAGCAGAAAGCAGCGCGAGGCTGAGGATCGTCCCGAAAACAAGCAGGACCAGACGAGCAGATTTCAGTGATGCCATGTCTTGCTCCTGCCGATTTATCAGTGACCTGCTGACAGAGTAGGGGCGGGTACTTGCGGGAGACTTACGACACGAGCCAAAATCATTGTTCAAAATGAAGCGATATCAGCTATGCGCTGCGCAATAACTGCCGCCTTGCCGCGCCCGGGCCAGTCTTCACATATTTGGCGAACGCTTTCCCATCGACAATGCCGTCGCTGACCCGCTGCGAACCGCCCCACGGACCGACATCGCCATCATCAATGGCGGCGGCATCTGCGGGAACAAACATTATCTGGCGAGGTGCCCCTCACCCGGCGGGAGATACTGACCAAACTGCCCTTCGGCAAGCGCACAGTGAAGCTTACCGTGACCGGCGAGATGATCCGCCCGGCCCTAAAGAATGGCGTCAGCGACGTCGGCAATGCCACCGGCCGCTTCCCAAAGGTCTCCGACCTTACCCTTACGGAAGACCTCATGCGGCCCGTTGGCCAGCGCGTTGACAACATCACGATTGCCGGCGAACCCCTCGACCCCGCTGCCACCTACACGCTCGCCACCAGCGACTACATCGCGGGCGGAGGCGACGGATACACAGTGCTCGAAGCCGAAACGGCTCTGCTCAGTGCCCACGACGGCAAGCTCATGGCCAACGACGTGATGGCCTACATCGCCGCACTGAAGACCGTGGCCCCCAAGGTGGAGGGGCGGATCGGGCTCAGGATATAGACGTTGCGCCGCGAGCCGGGTTAAGTCTCTCCTATGACTGATACACACAAGACTCGCGTCGCCCTGCTCCGTGCTGAACTGAAGAAGCGGAAGCTCACTGGTTTCTTCGTGCCGCGGGCCGATGAGTTTCAGGGGGAATACGTCCCGGCCTTCGCCGAACGGCTGCGCTGGCTGACCAATTTCCGCGGCAGCGCCGGCATTGCCATCGTGACCCTGAAGAAGGCGGCGATCTTCGTTGACGGGCGCTATGTGATTCAGGTGCGCCAGCAGGTGGACGAGAAGATCTTCGCGCCCTTCCATTTGATGGAGGAGCCGCCAGCGATGTGGATCGCCAGGAACCTGAAGAAGGGCGACCGGCTGGGCTTCGACCCGTGGCTGGTGACCGCCGACCAGGCAAAGCGCCTGAGCGAGGCCTGCGCGGGCGTGGGCGCGAACTTCGTGCCCGTCGAGACCAATCCCATCGATGCTGTGTGGAACGACCAGCCGGCCCGCCCTTCCGCCCAACTCGCCACCCAGCCCACCCAATTCGCCGGGAGAACCGGGGCAGAGAAGATCAAGGACCTGCGCAAGGGCATCGGTTCCGTCGATGCGGTGGTGCTGACGCAACCGGACTCCGTGTCATGGCTGTTCAACCTGCGCGGTTTCGATGTGCCGCATACGCCGGTGGCGGCGGCCTATGCCATCCTGCCGGCCAAAGGCAAGGCGCAGATCTTCATCGCGCCGGAGAAGCTCACCGAGGAGGTGAAGGCGCATCTCAGGTCAAACGCCACCACCCACGCACCGAAACAGATCGGCGCAGCCCTCAAGGCACTGGGCAGGGCGAAGGCCCGCGTGCTGATCGACCCCGTATGGACACCGGAGCGCATCCGCGAGCTGCTGGTGAAGGCCAAGGCGACGGTGGTGACGGGCCCGGACCCGGTGATGCTGCCCAAGGCGCGCAAGAACAGGACCGAGCAGGAAGGTGCCCGCAGTGCCCAGAAGCGCGACGGCGTGGCGGTGAGCCGCTTCCTTTTCTGGCTGGAGAAGGAAGCGCCGAAGGGCAGCCTCTCTGAACTCGAAGTGGCGGCAAGACTGAAGGCCTTCCGCGAGGCGACGGGCGAGCTAAGGGACCTCTCGTTCGAAACCATTCCTGCCTCAGGCCCGCATGCGGCAATTCCGCACTATCATGCGACGCAGGAATCGAACCGCAAGCTGGTCCGCAACGAAATATTCCTCATCGATTCCGGGGCGCAATACATCGACGGCACCACCGACATCACCCGCACAGTGATCGTCGGCACGCCCACGCCGGAGATGAAGGACCGCTTCACCCGCGTGCTGAAGGGCATGATCGGCCTCAGCTTGGCACGCTTCCCAAAGGGGACGACAGGCTCACAGCTGGACATCCTGGCGCGCCAGCACCTCTGGAGCGCCGGCCTCGACTTCGACCACGGCACCGGCCACGGTGTGGGTGCCTATCTCTCGGTTCATGAGGGCCCGGCCCGCATCAACAAGTCGGACCGCACGCCGCTGGAAGCGGGCATGATCCTTTCCAACGAGCCTGGCTTCTACAAGCAGGGCGACTACGGCATCCGGATCGAGAACCTCGTGATGGTGCACGAGGCGAAGCCCGTCAGCGGTGGAGAGCGCCCCATGCTGGGCTTTGAGACGCTGACGCTGGCGCCTATCGACCAGCGACTGATCGATGTGGGGCTGCTGTCGGAGGTCGAACGCCAGTGGCTCGACGCCTATCATGCACGCGTGCTGAAGGAGGTAGGCGACTATCTTGAGGGCGACGAGCTGGTGTGGCTGAACAGGGCTTGCGCGCCGCTGTAGAGAAAGGGGCGCCGCCAGAAACCTGGAATGATCCCACTGGACAGGGCTTAGCGCAGGGGCCTAGCCTCTCGGTTATATACACGGGAGATGACCATGCGCTTCACGGATGTCCTGCTTTCCACGCTGTTCCTGTCGATCGCAGTGCCGCTGGCGGGGGCGGCCGAGATCAAGGTCATCAATGCCAAGGCGCTCTTCCCCGAGGGCCCTGTCATGTCCAACGGCAAGCTGCTCTACGTCGAGTATGCCGGAAACACTGCGGACTCCTGGGATGGCAAGACCAATACGCAATTCTGGAAGCAGGACGGTTGCGGTCCATCGGCCATCGTGCCGCTTGGCTCTGATTTTGGCATCACCTGCTATGACTCGGGCCAGCTGGTGGTCATCGCCGCGAACGGCGAGACGATCAAGTCCTATGACACCGATGCGGTCGGGAACAAGCTGCAGGGTCCCAACGACGGCGCGCCGGACGGCAAGGGTGGTGCCTACTTCACGCTCTCGGGGCCCTGGGAACCGGGGCCCATCGTTGGCCGCATCGTTCACCTTGAGCCGGATGGAAAGCTGACCGAAGTCGCCAACGACCTTCACTACGCGAACGGCATCGTGATGGGGCCGGAAGGCCGACTCTACGTGAACGAGTCAGAGGCTGGGCGCGTCATTTCCTTCAAGATAGAGGCTGACGGCTCACTCTCCGACAGGCGCCTTTTCGTGAGGCTCTACCAGATGGGCCAGCCGCCCAACGCCTATCCAGACGGTATCAAGCTGGGGCCAAACGGCAATTTCTTTGTCGGCCAGTACAGCACCGCCGAAATCCTCGAAATCACGCCGGACGGCAAACTCAAGGGAAGCTACAAGGTGCCCTCGACGGCGTCACCCAACTTGACCTTCAGCGATGATGGCAAGACGATGTATGTCATGGCGGTGGACAATACCAAGGGCGCACCTTACGAGGGCAAGGTCTACGCGGTCCCGCTCGAGTAGCCGCTGGGGCGACATGCTTAGCCAAGAACCGACCGCAACAGGACGACGCTGACAATTCCGATCACGATGGTAACCGTCAGCGGCAGGCGGTAGAATGCGGCGATGGCGGTGATCGCTGCGGCAATGCTTTCCGCCCAACCCGTCGTCAGTATGACCGGCGCGATGACGGCCATCAGCACGGCGGGCGGCAGCGCATCGAGCGCCGCCTTCATCGGGCCTGAGAGGTTGACGCCACGCAGCAGGTAGAAGCCCGAGAGACGGGTGAGATAGGTGGCAACCCCCATCCCGATGATGGCGAGGAGCGCAGTGCTGCTCATGCCACATCCTCCGCGCGCCACGTCAGATAAGCGTAGAGCGCGCCCGCCAGGCCGCCCGCCATGATGTACCACGGACCGTCAAAGACGAGATGGGTGGCAGCCGCAACCGCACCGCTGGCAACCAGGACGCCCGCCGTGCTCGGGCCCTTCCAGAATCCCATGAGGATGGAGATGAACATGGCCGAAAAGGCGAAGTCGAGCCCGATGGCCGAGGGATCTCCCAGTGCGCGGCCGAGCATGGCGCCGGTGCCGGTGGCAATCCACCAGGTCGCCGCCAGCGGAAGGGATACGCCAAGGTAAAAAGCGAGCGTCAGTGGTTCCTGCTGCGCGCGGCGTTCTGCCAGCGCCCAGCTTTCATCCGTCAGGAAATAGGCGACGATGGGTTGCAACACACGCGGGATGGCATCGATGTGGCGTGACAGCGAGGCCGACATCAGCACGTGGCGAATATTGACGATCAGCGCAGTGAAGGTGAGCAGCAGCACCGGCACCGGGTCGTGCCACATGTCCACCGCCACGAACTGCGCGGACCCGGCAAAGACAATGACGCTCATCATCAACGCCTCGAGCGGCGAAATTCCCTTGGCGGCGGCCAGCGTGCCCCACAGCAGCCCGATAGGAATGTAAGCCACCATCACCGGCGCCACCTCGGCAACGCCGGACAGGAAATCACGTGTCTTTGAGTTCACAATTCGCCTACCCGATCGAACCAGGCGTTCTCGTCGATGACTTCGACGCCGTATTTCTCCGCATCCTTGAGCTTTGAGCCAGCACCGGGCCCGGCGACAAGCAGATCGGTCTTCTTCGAGACGCTGCCGGACACCTTGGCGCCCAACCGCTCCGCCATGGCCTTGGCCTCCTCGCGCGTCATGCGCTCCAGCGCTCCGGTGAACACCACCGTCTTCCCTGCAACGGGAGATGTTGTGCTTCGAGCTCCAAGTTCGGTGACGGTGACGTGCTTTAGCAACTCATCCACCACGTCCCTGTTATGCGGTTCGCCAAAGAACTGAACCGCCGCCTCGGCGACAACCTCGCCGACGCCATCGATGGCGTTGAACTCATTCCATTCTTCGCCCTCCATGGAGCCGGCGGCGATCATCTGTTCGCGGAAATGATCAGCCGTGCCATAGGCGCGGGCCAGCGCACGCGCCGTTGTTTCACCCACGTGTCGGATGCCGAGCGCGAAGATGAAGCGGTCCAGGCCAATGATGCGGCGCGCATCAATTGCGTCAAACAGTTTCCTGACGCTCGCCTCGCCCCAACCTGCGCGGTTCTTAAGCCGTTTGAGGTTCTTCTTGTCGCGCTCTTCCAGCGTGAACACGTCATGCGGCCATTCAATGAGGCCGTCGGCGTAGAATTCCTCGATGATCTTGTCACCCAGCCCCTCGATGTCGAAGGCATTGCGCGAGGCGAAATGCTTCAGCCGCTCGACGCGCTGCGCGGCACAGATCAGGCCGCCGGTGCAGCGGCGCACCGCGTCGACCTTGCCAGACGCACGCTCCTCACGCACCGCGTGGGAGTGGCAGACGGGGCATTCCTGCGGGAAGTGATAGGGCGCGGCATCGGACCGGCGCTTCTCGGGCACGAAGCCCAGGATCTGCGGTATCACGTCGCCGGCGCGCTGCACAATGACCGTGTCACCCTCGCGGATGTCCTTGCGGGCGATCTCATCCTCGTTATGCAGCGTCGCGTTGGTGACGACGACGCCGCCGACGGTAACGGGTGTCAGCCGCGCCACAGGGGTGAGAGCACCCGTGCGTCCCACCTGAATGTCGATCTTCTCCAGCACAGTCGTCGCCTTCTCAGCGGAAAACTTGTGCGCAAGGCCCCAGCGCGGGCTGCGTGAGACGAACCCCAGGCGCTGCTGCCAGTCCAGCCGGTTCACCTTGTAGACGACGCCATCGATGTCATAACCAAGGTCCGCGCGCTCACTCTCGATCAGGCGATACTGCGCGAGAAGCTCCTCGACCGAATGGCAGAGTCTGGTCAGCGGATTGGTAGGTAGGCCCCAGCTAGCGAAAGCCTCGATGACACCCATCTGGGTCTTTGCCGGAAGCTCCGGCGCCTCGCCCCAAGCATAGGCGAAGAATTTCAGGGGGCGGGCCGCGGTGATCAACGCGTCGAGCTGGCGCAACGACCCGGCGGCCGCGTTGCGCGGGTTGGCGAAGACCTTCTCGCCCGCTGCCGCCTGCTTTGCGTTGAGCGCCGCGAAATCCTTGTGGGACATATATATTTCACCGCGCACCTCAATGAGGTCCGGAGCCGATCCGTGCAGACGCTTCGGCACGTCATGGATGGTCATCACATTCGCTGTGACGTTCTCGCCCTCATAGCCGTCACCGCGGGTGGCGGCCTGCACCAGCCTGCGGTTCTCGTAGCGCAGCGAGATAGAGAGGCCGTCGATCTTCGGTTCGGCGATGATCGCCACCTCCTCACTGTCGGGAAGGTCCAGGAAGCGGCGAATACGCCCCACATAGTCGCGCGCATCCTCCTCCGTGAAGCCGTTCGACAGCGACAGCATGGGCACCATATGGCGCAGCTTGCCAAATTTTTCGGCCGGACCGGCCCCGACGCGGCGCGATGGGGAGTCCTCACGGACGAGTTCGGGGAAACGCGCCTCGATCGCATCATTGCGCTGGCGCAGGGCGTCGTATTCGGCATCGGATACAAGCGGCGCATCCTGCTCATGATAGGCGCGGTCGTGCCTGGCGATCTCGGCAGCCAGCGCCGCCAATTCGGCGGAGGCCTCGAGGAGGGTAAGGTCCTCGACCGGGGCCTGCGTCTTCTTCGCCATGCGCTATCCCCTGCCCCGCAGCAACTCGTCGGCCTGGGCGCGAGCGGCCTCAGTGATCTTGGCGCCCGACAGCATGCGCGCTACTTCCTCGCGGCGGCTTTTATCGGAGAGCGGCTGAACGCGCGTCACCATGCGCTTCGATGCCACTTCTTCCATCTTGGAAATCAGCATGTGCTGCGAAGCCCGCGCGGCAACCTGCGGGCTGTGGGTGACGGCGAGAACCTGCAGGTTTTCGGCAAGTCGCGCCAGCCGCGCACCGATGGCATCAGCTACAGCACCACCCACGCCCGTGTCGATTTCGTCAAAGATCAACGTGGGAGCGGAGCCCCTGGAGGCGAGGATCACCTTCAAGGCCAGCATGAAGCGCGCGAGCTCGCCGCCCGAGGCGACTTTCATCAATGGTGCGAGCGGCGTGCCAGGGTTTGCAGCCACCATGAACTCGATGCGGTCGATACCCTGCGGTACGGGTTTGCCGGCGTCGGTTTCGACCGACGCCTCGAAACGGGCACGCTCGAGTTTCAGGGGCGACAGTTCCGCCATCACTGCCTTGTCGAGAGCCTTCGCCGTCTTGCGGCGCTTGTTGGAGAGCCTCTCGGCCGCGGCATCGAAGGCCTCGCGCGCCGCCCTGAACTCCTGCTCCAGCTTCCTCAGTCGACCACCGCCATCGGTGAGTACCTTCAGCTCAGAGTCGAAGCGCTCGCGCACGTCGGCCAGCGTGTCGACCGTGCACTTGAACTTGCGCGCCGCGGCGCGCAGTGCGAACAGCCGCTCCTCGGATTTTTCCAGCTCTCTCGGGTCGAACACGAAGGCACACTGGGCCTCGGCAATCGCACGCTCCGCCTCGCTCACCTCGGCCAGCACGCGATCAAGCGCCTGGCAGACGTGGTCAAGCCGGCCACCTGCGCTCTCGCGTCGGCGTTCGAGCTTGCGCAGCGCCGCATTGAGGCGCGCGACCGATGTGCCATCGCCGGCCAGCGCCTCCTGGGCATCGGTCAGCGCGTCGGCATATTGCTCGGAGGACATCATCATCTGCCGCGCCTCGGCGAGCATCGCCTCTTCGCCGGGAATGGGATTAAGGGCACGCAGTTCCTCCGCCGCATGCTCGAGATAGTCTCGCTCGGCCTCGGCCCGCTCCATGAGGGCGCGGTGCTCTTTCAACGCTTCTTCGGCGACGGAGGCCCTGGCCCACAAGGCAGCGACATCATTTACCTCCGCTTCGTGCCCGCCGAAGGCATCAAGCAGGCGGCGGTGGGTGCTGACATCGACGAGTGCCCGGTCGGCATGCTGGCCATGGATCTCGGCAAGCGCGCCGGCAATCTGGCGCAGCAGGTTAAGGCTCACCGGCTGATCGTTGATGGCGGCACGGCTGGGGCCATCGGCATTCTGGATGCGGCGGATCACCAGTTCGCCGTCGGCATCCACCCCCTGCTCCTTCAGGATCGCGAAGGCGGGGTGGTTGCGCGGCAGCGCGAAGGCGGCCGTTACCACGCCCCGCTCCGCTCCGGTGCGCACCAGCGAGCTGTCGCCGCGGGCCCCCAGCGCCAGGCCGAGTGCATCGAGCAGGATCGATTTCCCGGCGCCGGTTTCACCGGTCAGCACGGTCAGCCCCTTGTCGAGAACGACGTCGAGCTTCTCGATCAGTACGATGTCGCGAATGGAGAGAGCGGTCAGCATGACCCGCATTTATAGCGGAGTCGGAGCCTCAGGCGAGCCTGATTTACAGCGGGTTGACGGCGTCGAAGGCCTTGGTGATCCAGGATTCCTTGCTGGCTTCCGGCACCTGGCCGTCGGTCGAGACCAGTTGATAGGCATCCTTATACCACTGCGACTGGGGATAGTTGGTGCCGAGAACGGCGGCCGCCGTCTGCGCCTCGGAGACCACGCCCAGCGCCATGTAGCCTTCGGTCAGACGATAGAGCGCCTCAGGCGTCTGGCTGGTGTTGCGATAGTCGGTGACCACCGTCTTGAAGCGGTTGATACCGGCGAGATAGGCGCCCTGCCGGTAATAGTAGCGGCCAACCTCCATCTCCTTGCCGGCCAGATGATCACGCGCCACGAGCACTTTCGTCGCCGCATCCGCCGCATAGGACGTGTCGGGGAAGCGCTGGGCGACCTCCTGGAGGGCATCGAGCGCCCGCTTGGTGGACGACTGGTCGTGCCTCGTATTGCCGATCTGGTCGTAGTTACAGACGGCTACAAGGTAATAGGCGTAGCCCACATCCTTGCCGCCAGGATGCAGCGTGATGTAGCGGTTGGCGGCGTTGACCGAGTCATCCCACTTGCCGAGCTTGTAGCTGATATAGGCCTGCATCAGAAGGGCCTGGGTGGCATAGCTCGAATAGGGGTATTGCCGCTCCACCTCACCGAACTGCTTCAGCGCGGACCTCAGGGAATTCCCGTTCAGGTCTGCGAGCGCCTCATTGTAGAGCTTGGCGACAGCGGCATCTTCCTGGGCGGCGGCCATGTCAGGCGCGACGGCGGCAGTTGAAGACGCCGCGGCGGCGGAAGTCGCACTCGAATCATCGCCCCAGATGCCGTCCATCAGTTTGGTGGCGCAGCCAGACAGCAGAACGGCGACCAATGCTGCCGCAATGCCTTGCGAAATCCGTCTCGTCACCTTCAACCCCACCTGCACCAGCCAACCGTCTCAATAAACCGCGGCGCGCCGGACGCCAACATGCGAAGCGTTTAATGCGGCAAACCCGGCGGAAGTGTGACCCGCCGGGTTTGCAAGTTTTTTCTTTAATAACAATCAGTTGGCCTGGCGACGCAGGAAGGCGGGAATTTCGAGCTGGTCATCGTCGAGGTGCTGCTCGTGATGCTGAGGCTGAGGCGACGGCGCATGGGCGCGCGGCGCCATCAATGGGCGCTGCGGAGCGGGTTGCATCGCAATCGACGGGTCGCGCTGGGCTGATGCCGCAGGTGGGTCATCCTTGCGGCCGAGACCAACCGACGCGAGGCGCTGGAACAGCCCGGGCTTCTTCTTATCGGCATGGTTGGCAATGGTCTCGATGCGGGTCTGCTGAGCCTCGATCTGCTTCTTCACCTGCGGCGGGAAGTCATCAATGGCAGGCATGCGCACGCGGGCAGCAGTCGGAACGGGCGAACGCTCCGGAATGACCGCAGCCGGAATGGGCGGCACCGCCTCGGAATGTTCTCCCCCCATGCGAAGCTGAACGGGCGCGGGCACAGCGGCAGGCTGCGGTGCGGGCGCTGCAACGCGGGCGGCAATGGAAGGGGCAGGCGCAACAACAGGCGTCGGCGCAGCGACAACCGTGGCAAGCGGCTTCTTGGGCGGCGCAGCCTGCTTGCCGGTCCATCCGAACACCGACGGCTTCTCGGGCACTTCTTCGGATTCGGCGGAAGTGCTCTTTCCGCCCTTCATGGCTTCGGCGGCAAGGCCGGTGGCAACCACCGATACGCGCATGATGCCCTCGAGGGATTCATCAAAGGTGGCGCCAAGAATGATGTTGGCCTCGGGATCCACTTCCTCACGAATGCGGGTGGCAGCCTCATCAACCTCATAGAGGGTAAGGTCCGGACCGCCGGTGATCGAGATGAGAAGACCACGGGCACCGCGCATCGACACGTCATCGAGCAGCGGGTTCGAAATTGCGGCTTCGGCGGCTTCAATGGCACGCTTGTCGCCGGAAGCCTCGCCAGTACCCATCATGGCGCGGCCCATTTCGCTCATGATCGCCCGCACGTCGGCAAAGTCGAGGTTGATCAGGCCTTCCTTGGTCATCAGTTCGGTGATCGAGGCCACGCCGGAGTAGAGCACCTGGTCGGCCATCGCGAAGGCGGCGGCGAAGGTGGTCTTCTCATTGGCGACCCGGAACAGGTTCTGGTTGGGGATGACGATGAGCGTGTCGACATGCTTTGCCAACTGCTCGATGCCGCGCTCAGCCGTCTGCTGGCGGCGAACGCCCTCGAACTGGAACGGCTTGGTCACGACGCCAACGGTCAGGATGCCCTGCTCTTTCGCTGCGCGGGCAATGACGGGTGCGGCACCGGTGCCGGTGCCACCGCCCATGCCGGCAGTGATGAAGGCCATGTGGGCGCCGGCGAGATGGTCGAGGATTTCAGGCAACGCCTCCTCGGCGGCGGCGGCACCGATCTGCGGCTGAGATCCGGCACCCAGCCCCTGGGTCAGGGCCGTACCCATTTGAATGCGGCGCTGCGCGGCGTTCTGCATCAGGGCCTGCGCATCGGTGTTGGCGACAACGAACTCGACCCCCTCCAACCGGCTCTCGATCATGTTGTTGACGGCGTTGCCGCCAGCACCTCCAACACCAAAAACGGCGATGCGGGGCTTGAGATCTGAGAGGTTCGGAACGGTGAGATTGATGGTCATTTTGCGTGGCGCCCGGAATTGATTTGCCCGCTTACCTATTTCTTACCAAATCCATAACAAATGGTTAATGCGCGCTAACCATTGCCCTTTCTAGCTATAAAATGTGCTCAGAAATGGACCTTCGCGGTAACGCGCGGTTTAGCCTGTCGTGACCCTGCGCGCGGGGCGGTGGGTGTCGGGCAGCCGGCTGGCCAGAACCTTGTCGACCCGCCGGCCGTCAAGGTCCACCACCTCGAAGCGCCAGTTGCCGAGTTTCACGGCCTGGCCAAGTGACGGCAAGTGCTTGAGGGCGTCGATGACGAGCCCCGCCACCGTCTCGTAGCGGCGCTTGGGCGGCAAGGCGAAACCGATCAATTCTGCCATCTCGTCGACCGCCATGTCACCGGGAAGGAGCCACGAGCCATCGTCACGCTGCACGGCCCTGTCATCCCCCTCTCCCACCGGCTCAAGGCTTCCGGCGATAGCGCTCAACAGGTCAGCCGCAGTGACAAGCCCCAGGGTACGGCCATACTCGTCCTGCACGAAGGCAACATGGATCGATGAGCCGCGAAATAGCTCCATCGCCTCCAGCGCAGGCATACTTTCGGGTATCACCGGCACCTTCTGCACCAGCTTGCCGATCTCGAGCTTGCGCCGCTCCAGAAGCGCGTCCGCGATATCCTTGATGACCACGATGCCGATCACCTCCTCGGGATCCTTGCCGTGCACGGGGATGCGGGAATGCGGCGTCGCGACGATCTTCTTGCGAATGTCGGCAAGGTCATCGTCGATGGCAATCATGTCGATGTCGGTCATCGGCGTCATCAACGCGCGCACCGGGCGGTCGCCCAGCCGCATGACGCCGGCAATCATGTCACGCTCGCCGCTCTCGATGACGCCCGCCGACTCGGCCTCCGCGATCAGCGACTTGATCTCCTCATCAGTAACACCCGCCTCGCTCGATTCCTTGAGGCCAAGGAGACGGATCAGCGCCTTGCCCGAGCCGTCGAGCATCCAGACAAAAGGCCCTGCGATACGCGACAGGAGGTCCATCGGATAGGCGACGCGGCAGGCGATGACCTCCGGGTTCTTCAGCGCCAGTTGTTTCGGCACAAGTTCACCGATAATCACCGAGATGTAGGTGATGATGGTGACAACGATGGTGAAGCCGACTGGACCCGCATAGTTCTGCGGCATGCCCAGCCCCGCCAGCATGGCGGCGAGCCGGTCGCCAAGTGCCGCCCCCGAGAAGGCGCCCGCCAGGATGCCGACCAGGCTGATGCCGACCTGCACGGTGGACAGGAAGCGCCCGGGATTTTCGGCAAGCGCGAGCGCCGCACGCGCACCCTTGACGCCCCGGTCCCGCATGGACCTGAGCCGCCCGGTGCGGGAGGAAACGATGGCCAGTTCCGACATGGCAAGGATGCCATTCAGCACAACGAGGGCGAGGACCAGGAGAATTTCGAGCGCGAACATGGAGGCCAGGCATATAGGGCCTCAGCGCCGTGGGTGCAAATGGAGGCTTGCTTTGCGTCAGAAGCTCTCGGCGATCCACCGGCCCACGCGGGTTACATAGTTCTGCTGGGCACGTTCCACCTGCTTTACCTTGTGCTTGGGAAGCTCATAGTGGCGATCAGGCTTCAGCGCATAGTTGAGGAGCCCGGCGCAGACCGAGAAGGCCGGGGCATGGGCGCTTTCCGGCATGCCTGGCACATGGGCGGGGAAGCCCATGCGGACCTGGCGGCCGGTCCACTGGCTGGCCACTTCCTGGACGCCGTTCAACTGGCTGGCGCCGCCGGTGATCACCATCCGGCAGCCGCCGAAATGGGCCAGTCCTGACCCGTCAAGACGGTTGCGGAGCATCTCGAAGGTTTCCTCGAGCCGCGGGCGAATGATACCGGTGAGCATCGACTTCGGCACCTGCTGCACGGTATCGACACCACGCTCGCCGAGCAGCGGCACGGAAATCATCTCGCGTTCGTCAACTGTGCTCGACAGCGCAGACCCCCACAGCGTCTTCATGCGCTCGGCATGGGCGATGGTGGTCGACAGGCCGCGGGCGATGTCATTGGTGATGTGCTGCCCGCCGATCGGCAGCACGTCCGCCATCACCAGGTGGTTCTCGTGAAACACCGCGAAGGACGTGGTTGAGCCGCCCATGTCGACCACGGTAACGCCCAGCGACTTCTCGTCGTCGGCCAGCACGGCGCGGGCGGCGGCGTAGGGCGCGATCACGAAGCCGGCGACCGACAGATGGGCGCGCTCGACCGCCATGACGAGGTTCTTGAGATGCGGGGCCTCGACGGTGACGACGCTCAGGTCAAGCGCAAGGTTGTCACCGAACAGGCCCGCAGGATCCTTGATGCCGCTGGCATCATCGAGGTGATACTGCAGCGGCGTGATGTGCATGATGGAACGGCGGCCGGGATCGACCTGGTCGAGCGCCGCATTGAGCGCCCTGTCCGTGTCGCGCTGCATGACCTCGCCCATATGGGTTGGAACCGAACCGATGTAGCGCTGCGACTGCGGGCGCCCACCTGACACATTCACATAGATTTCGCTGATTGTGCGCTGGGCCATGCGCTCCGCCGCATCCACCGTCAGGCGGATGGCCCGTTCGGCCTCGTCCATGTTGACGATGGCCCCGCCGCGGATGCCGCGTGAAAGCTGGTGGCCGGTGCCGAGGACCTTGAGCGTATGCCTGTCTTCGGAGTCCGAAGTACGGTGCTTGGCGGGAACGGCCTCGGCGATGAGGCAGCTGATCTTGGTCGATCCGATATCGAGCGCTGCAACGAGCCCGCCCTTGGGGACCAGTGTGCCCTTGGCCGTGCCCTTGCCCTGGAACTGAACAACCGTCATCTACGCCAACCCCTCGGAACTCACGCCTGCCTGGCCGCCATCAATTGGTTCCGGCCACCGTCTTCTTGTCTCCGGCCTTCATGTCGGTGGCGGCGATCTCCGCCACCTCAACCGTCACCCGGCCCTGAAGGCGCAGGTCCATCGAGCGGATGCCGCGCGCCAGGATCTTCTGCGTCTTGTTCAACTGGTCCGCCATGGCGATTGCCTGCTGCCAGTCCCTTTCCGGCAACTGCACCGTGATGCCGTTGTCGAGATAAAGGGTCCAGCGCCGGCTGCCGACGCGGGCAGCTGCCTTCACCTGCAACATTATGTCGGGATAGGCTGCAAGTTGGTTAATGAGTTCCGCCGCTGCAACGTTGGCCCCCTCACCCGTCACCAGCGGGAGGCGTACCATCTGCGAGGCCTCGAGGCCGCTCATTGCGGCACCCGACCTGTCGATCACGTAATAGGCCGTTCCGCGCTGCCAGATGGCGAAGGGCTCACGCTCCTTCACCTCGACGACGAGCTGGTTGGGAAACAGACGTTGCACCTTGGCCGTCTCGACCCAGTCGAGGTTCTGCAGGATGTTGCGCGCCTGCACCGCGTCGAAGCCCATCAGCGAACCGCCAGGCTCGACGCCGATCGCCGAAAGCAGCGTCTCCGGCTCATGGTGCTCGAGGCCTGTGATGGTGATTTCCTGCGCGGCCATGCCCACGACGCTCGCCGCCTTGCCCGGCAGCAGCATCCAGGGGCTGCCATCGTAATCAAGGTAGCCTCCATTGACCAAGCCCGTCATGATCACACCACCGAGCATCAGCAGCGCCGCAGCGCGGGCCGCGAGCCGCACCCGCAGCGTTTTACCCTGGTCGAGCCAGGAGTGGCTGCGGCGCTGATAGACGGAGAAGTCGTCGTTCATCTGTCCACCGATGCATCGTTGACCATCCAGGTCACGAGTTCCTCATAGCTCTGGCCGGCGTGGGCTGCGAGTTCCGGCACCAGCGAGGTGCCCGTCATGCCGGGCTGGGTGTTCACTTCCAGCACGATCAGGTCGCCCGCCTTCTCATCATAGCGGAAATCGGTGCGAGATACGCCGCGGCAACCCAGCGAATTGTGAGCAGCCAGTGCATAGTCCTGGCATTTCCTGTAGATGTCCGCCGGAATTCGCGCAGGCAGGATGTGCTGCGAGCCGCCCGGCGCATATTTGGCCTCGTAGTCGTACCAGCCCGATCCCTTCGAGACGATGTCGATGACGCCCAGTGCCCTGTCGCCGATCACAGCGCAGGTGAGCTCCCGGCCCGGCACGAAGCGCTCGACCATGGCGTGGCTGCCGAAGATGGCGCGCTCGTCGAGCACGGCCCTTACGGGAGCGTTTGCACCTTCGAGGACGATGTGGACGCCGACGCTGGAACCTTCCGCCACGGGCTTCACCACATAGGGCGGCTTCATGGGATGGCCGGCCGCGACGTCTTCCAGCGGCACCAGCAGGCTCTCGGCCACCGGCACGCCGGCGGCGCGGAACATGATCTTGGATTTTTCCTTGTGCATGGCGAGCGAGGAGGCCAGCACGCCGGAATGCGTATAGGAAATCTGCAGCGTCTCGAGGATGGCGGCGCAGCAGCCGTCCTCGCCCCACTTGCCGTGCAGCGCGTTGAAGGCAACGTCGGGCTTCAGCCGCAGCAGATCGGCGACAATGGTCTCGCGCCTGACGTCGATGGGCACGGCCTTGAAGCCGGCGCGCTCCAGCGCGGCGGTGCAGGCCTTGCCCGAACTCAGGCTCACCTCACGCTCGGCGGACCAGCCGCCCAGCAGCACGGCGACCGTCGTGCTGGATGGCACACGGATCACGAAGCATCTCCGGCCTTGAGGCCGATGCGCTTGATTTCCCAGTCGAGTTCGATCCCCGAGGTCGCCTTCACCTTGTCGCGAACGGTTTCACCGAGTTCCTCAATCTGCGTGGCGGTGGCGCCGCCCTCGTTTATAAGGAAGTTGCAATGGAGTTCTGACACCTTGGCAGGCCCCACAGCAAAGCCGCGCATGCCGGCCTTGTCGATCAGTTGCCAGGACTTGTTGCCTGGCGGGTTCTTGAAGGTGGAGCCGCCGGTGCGGCTCTTGATCGGCTGGGTGGCCTCGCGGCTCTCGGTGATCTTGTCCATAGCGGCGGAAATCTCGGCAGGGTCACCCGCACGGCCCTGCAACAACGCCTGCGTGAACACAAGGTCCTCAGGCGCGCCGCAATGGCGATAGGTATATTTCATGTCCGCGTTGGTAAGCACGTGGATATTCCCTGACCGGTCGACAGCGCGCGCCTCGATCAGAATGTCCTTCGTCTCGCCCCCATAGGCCCCGGCATTCATGCGCAACGCACCGCCGATCGTGCCCGGTATACCTCTCAGAAAGGTTAACGAGTCGATACTTTTCTCCAGCGCGAAGCGGGCGACGCGCACGTCCAGCGCTGCCGTCCCTGCCCTCACACGATGGCCGGGGTCTTCGCTGACGTCGGCGAAGCCCTTGCCAAGCCGGATGACCACGCCCGGCACGCCACCATCCCGCACCAGCAGGTTGGAGCCGACGCCGATGACACAGACCGGCACTTCCCATGGCGTTTCCCTCAGGAAGGCAGCAAGGTCCGCCTCGTCGGCGGGTGTGAACAGCACTTCCGCCGGGCCACCGGCGCGAAACCACGTGAGGTCGGCGAGCGGCGCATTGGCCTCTAGTCTTCCACGCACCTGCGGCAGGCGCTTCAGCAGCGCGTCACCGTCGCGCTTGGTCATGACTGCGCCTTGTCGAAGGCCTCAAGCTGGCCGGGAAGCGCATAGGCCCACTGGGTGATGGTTCCAGCACCCAGGCACATCACGATGTCGCCGGGCTTAGCAATGCTGCGCACCAGCGGAGCCAGTTGCTCCGGCTTGTCGATCGTGTGAACCGAACGGTGGCCGCGTGACTTCAGGCCTTCGGCCAGCGACGTATGCGATGCACCGTCGATGGGCTGCTCGCCTGCCGCATAGACCGGGGCAATGACAACAGTGTCAGCGTCATTGAAGCAGGTGCAGAAATCATTGAACAGCGAGGAGAGCCGCGTGTAGCGGTGCGGCTGCATGACAGCGATAACCTTGCCCTTGGCAACACCCCGCGCCGCCTTCAGCACTGCGGCAATTTCCACGGGATGGTGGCCATAATCATCATAGACGATGATGCCGTTGTGCTCGCCGGTCCGGGTGAAGCGGCGCTTCACGCCGGTGAAGCTCTTGAAGCCCTTGCGGATGCCCTCGTCTGAAATACCAAGTTCCCTGGCGACCACAATGGCGGCCGTCGAGTTCAAGGCATTGTGGTCGCCAGGAATGGCAAGGCTGAGGTTGTTGATGTCATGCGTCTCACCAGTGCGCCGGTTGGTCAGGCACACCGAGAAGCGCGTCTCGCCGTCTTCATAGCGAACGTCGGTCAGGCGCACATCAGCCTGCGGGCTGCGGCCATAGGTGATGACGCGGCGGTCGCGCACCTTGCCGATCATCTCCTGCACCACTGGATGGTCGATGCACATGACCGCAAAGCCATAGAAGGGAATGTTCTCGACGAAGGCGAGGAAGGCTTCCTTGGCCTTGTCGAAGGTGCCGTAGTGGTCGAGGTGTTCGGGGTCGATATTGGTGACAATCACGATATCGGCCGGAAGCTTGACGAAGGTGCCGTCGGACTCATCCGACTCCACCACCATCCAGTCGCCCTTGCCGAGGCGGGCATTGGTGCCATAGGCGTTGATGATGCCGCCGTTGATGACAGTCGGATCGAGGTTCCCTGCATCGAGCAGGGCCGCCACCAGCGAGGTGGTCGTCGTCTTGCCATGCGTACCGCCGACGGCGATACAGGACTTGAAGCGCATCAACTCGGCCAGCATTTCGGCGCGGCGCACGATGGGCAGATAGCGGTTGCGCGCCTCGACCAGTTCCGGATTGTCGTCCTTCACCGCTGAGGAGACGACCACGACCTGTGCATCCCCCAGGTTTTCCGCCTTGTGGCCAACATGGACATCGATGCCATTCTTCCTCAGGCGCGCCACGTTGTAATTGTCGGTGAGGTCAGAGCCCTGCACCTTGTAGCCCAGCGTCGCCATCACCTCGGCGATGCCGCTCATGCCGATGCCGCCGATTCCGATGAAGTGGATGGGACCGACATTGCCCGGGAGTTTCATGGCTTATTTCCCTGCGAGTTTGACCGCGAGATCCGCCAGTCGCTGGGCCGCATCGGGTTTCCCGTGCCCCAGGGCTGCCGCCGCCGCCTGTTGAAGTTGGCCCTGTTGAGAGCG
>CANJMQ010000009.1 GCA_947475225.1 Bradyrhizobiaceae bacterium | reverse complement strand
GCGCGGCACCTTCTCGCAGCGCCACGCCGTGCTCGTCGACCAGGACAACGAGAAGCGCTACACGCCGCTCAATCACCTGGTGAAGGACCAGAAGATCAAGATCGACGCCATCAACTCCATGCTCTCGGAGGAGGCGGTGCTGGGCTTCGAATATGGCTACTCGCTGGCCGAACCCAACACGCTCACCATCTGGGAAGCCCAGTTCGGCGACTTCGCCAACGGCGCGCAGGTGGTGTTCGACCAGTTCATCTCGTCAGGCGAGCGCAAGTGGCTGCGCATGTCGGGCCTCACCGTCATGCTGCCGCATGGCTACGAGGGCCAGGGGCCGGAGCATTCCTCAGCCCGTCTCGAGCGCTATCTGCAGATGTGCGCGGAAGACAACATGCAGGTGGCCAACGTCACCACGCCCGCCAACTACTTCCACATCCTGAGGCGCCAGCTGAAGCGTGACATCCGCAAGCCGCTCGTCATCATGACGCCGAAGTCGCTGCTGCGCCACAAGCGCGCCACCTCGCCGCTCTCCATGATGGACGAGGGCACAACGTTCCACCGCCTGCTGTGGGACGACGCCGAGATGCTGAAGGGCGAGGTGATCAAGTTGAAGCCTGATGACAAGATCCGCCGCGTCATCCTGTGCACCGGCAAGGTCTATTATGATCTTTACGAGGAGCGCGAGAAGCGCGGCCTCACCGACATCTACCTGCTGCGCGTCGAGCAGCTCTACCCGTGGCCGCACAAGGCGCTCATCAACATCCTGTCGCGCTTCAAGGGTGCCGAGTTCATCTGGTGCCAGGAGGAGCCCTACAACATGGGCGCCTGGAGCTTCGTGCAGCCCAACATCGAGCGTGTGCTCGACTTCATCGGCGCGAAGTACACGCGGCCCCGCTATGTGGGCCGCGCGGCTTCGGCTTCCACCGCAACCGGTCTGATGAGCCGGCACCTCAAGGAGCTGAGAACGTTCCTCGACGAGGCGCTGGGCGAGAACAAGGCTTAAGGGACAAAATACGATGGCAAAGGAAATCCGCGTTCCGGCTCTGGGTGAATCAGTGACCGAGGCGACGATTGCGAAGTGGTTCAAGAAGGCCGGCGAAGCGGTGAAGGCCGATGAGCCCCTCGTCGAACTCGAAACCGACAAGGTGACGGTCGAAGTCCCGGCACCTGCCTCCGGCAAGCTCTCCTCCATCTCCGCCGAACCAGGCGTGACGGTGAACGTCGGTGCCCTGCTCGGCATGATCGAGGAAGGTGCGGCAGGTGCCGCCCCCGCCAAGGCAGCCGAAGCGCCGAAGAAGGCCGAGGCCGCAGCGCCTGCCAAGACGGCCGAGCAGACACTGTCGCCTGCCGTCCGCAAGATCGTTGAGGAAAACAAGGTCGACACCGCTGCCGTCGCCGGCACCGGCAAGGACGGCCGCCTCACCAAGGGCGACGTGATCGCGCATCTCGAAAAGCCCGCGGCGGAGGCAAAGCCGCTGGTCATTCCTGCAGCACCCGCACCTGCTGCCCGCGCCCCGTCAGACGCCTCGCGCGAGGAACGCGTGAAGATGTCGCGGCTCCGTCTCACCATCGCGCGCCGCCTCAAGGACGCGCAGAACACCGCCGCCATGCTCACCACCTTCAACGAGGTGGACATGACGGCGACCATGGCGCTGAGGAACCAGTACAAGGACATCTTCGAGAAGAAGCACGGCGTGAAGCTCGGCTTCATGAGCTTCTTCGTGAAGGCCTGCATCCAGGCGCTGAAGGAGATTCCCGCCGTCAACGCCGAGATCGACGGCGACGACATCGTCTACAAGAACTTCTACAACATCGGCGTGGCGGTGGGCACCGACAAGGGCCTCGTCGTTCCCGTGCTGCGCGACGCCGACATGCTGTCCTTTGCCGGCATCGAGAAGGCCATCGCCGAATTCGGCAAGCGCGCGCGTGACGGAAACCTGCAGATCGCCGACATGCAGGGCGGCACCTTCACCATCTCCAACGGTGGTGTGTATGGCTCACTGATGTCGACGCCCATCCTCAATGCGCCGCAGTCCGGCATCCTCGGCATGCACAAGATCCAGGAGCGCCCGGTGGCAATCAACGGCCAGGTGGTGATACGCCCGATGATGTATCTTGCGCTCTCCTATGACCACCGCATCGTCGACGGCAAGGAAGCCGTCACCTTCCTGGTGCGCGTGAAGGAGAACCTGGAAGACCCGCAGCGGACGATTCTGGAACTTTAACAATAAGCCCGTGATCCCGGCGAAAGCCGGGACCCCGCTTCGGGCGACAGCCACGCGGGCAGACAGCGGGGCCCCGGCTTTCGCCGGGGTAACGGATAAATGGGGAGGACGTGCATGACCAACAACATCGCCATCGTCACCGGCGGCAGCCGCGGAATCGGCAGGGCCGCCGCCCTCAAGCTCGGTGCGGCGGGCTACACAGTCGTCGTCAACTACACCTCAAATGCCGCCGCCGCCGACGAGGTGGTGACATCCATCGCCGCCGCGGGCGGCAAGGCCGTTGCCATCAAGGGCGACGTGGCGAAGGAGGCCGACAGCCTCGCCCTCTTCGCCGCCGCCGACAAGCTCGGGACCCTCAAGGTTCTCGTCAACAACGCCGGCGTCATGGACCAGCAGAACCGGCTGGACGAGATGACGACGGAGCGCATCCGCCGCATCTTTGACATCAACACCTTCGGCTCCATCATCTGCGCGCGCGAAGCCGTGAAGCGCATGTCGACGAAGCATGGCGGAACGGGCGGCTCGATCGTCAACATGTCATCCGCCGCCGCCTATCACGGCGCACCGGGCCTCGGCGTCGAATACGGCGCCAGCAAGGGTGCCATCGACGTGCTCACCATCGGGCTCGGCCGCGAGGTCGCCGCCGAGGGCGTGCGCGTCAACGCGCTGCGCCCCGGCATCATCGATACCGAGATTCATGACAGCTCAGGCATCAAGGGTCGCGTCAAGCTGATGCGCGACGCCATCCCCATGAAGCGCGAAGGCACGGCAGACGAGGTGGCCGACGCCATCATGTGGCTGTGCTCGGACCAATCCTCCTATGTCACCGGCTCCATCATCCCCGTGGCCGGCGGACGCTGCTAACAGGAAAACACCATGGCGAACCAGTTCGACGTCACCATCATCGGCACCGGCCCCGGCGGCTATGTCTGCGCCATCCGGGCCGCCCAGCTCGGTCTCAAGGTCGCGGTGGTGGAGAAGCGCGCCACCCATGGCGGCACCTGCCTCAACGTCGGCTGCATTCCATCGAAGGCGCTGCTGCATGCGTCTGAACTCTATGCCGAGTCGAAGCATGCCTTCGCCAAGATGGGCATCAAGGCGGAGACAAGCGTCGACTTCCCCAGGATGATGGGCTTCAAGCAGGAAGCCATCGACGGCAACACCAAGGGCATCGATTTCCTGCTGAAGAAGAACAAGGTCACTGTGTTCACCGGAACCGGCAAGATCACCGGGCCGGGCAAGGTCACTGTCGGCAAGGACACCCTCGAGACCAAGTCCATCATCATCGCGACGGGTTCTGATGTCGCGAAGCTCAAGGGCATCGACGTCGACGAAAAGCAGATCGTCTCCTCGACGGGCGCGCTGGCTCTCGAGAATGTGCCCGCCACGCTGGCGGTGATCGGCGCGGGCGTCATCGGCCTCGAGCTCGGCTCGGTCTATGCGCGCCTCGGCGCCAAGGTGACGGTCATCGAATATCTTGACCGCATCCTGCCGGGCATGGACTTGGACGTCGCCAAGAACTTCCAGCGCATGCTGCAAAAGCAGGGCTTTGCCTTCCGCCTGTCATCCAAGGTCACGGGCGCGGTGAAGGGCAAGGACAAGGTCACCCTTACGGTGGAACCCGCCGCAGGCGGCACGCCTGAGGCCATCGAGGCCGAGGTGGTGCTCGTCGCCGTCGGCCGAACGCCCTACACCGAAGGCCTCGGCCTCGACGCCGTGGGCGTCAAGCTCGACAATCGCGGCCGGGTCGAGGTGGACGACCACTTCCAGACCAATGTGCCGGGCATCTATGCCATCGGCGACGTCATCCGCGGCCCCATGCTGGCCCACAAGGCAGAGGACGAAGGCATCGCACTTGCTGAAATCCTGGTGGGCCAGGCGGGCCACGTGAACTATGCAACCATCCCCGGCGTCGTCTACACGAACCCGGAAGTTGCCGCCGTCGGCAAGACGGAGGAAGAGCTGAAGGCCGAAGGCATGGACTACAAGGCCGGCAAGTTCCTGTTCCTCGCCAACGGCCGCGCCAAGGCCAACCAGACGACCGACGGCTTCGTGAAGGTTCTGGCCGATGCCAAGACCGACCGCGTGCTGGGCGTGCACATCGTCGGCCCCATGGCCGGCGAACTCATCCACGAGGCCGCCGTGCTGATGGAATTCGGCGGCTCGGCGGAAGACCTCGCCCGCACCTGCCACGCGCACCCGACACTGTCGGAAGCGGTGAAGGAAGCCGCCATGGCCGTGGCGGGCCGGGCCATTCATTCCTGATCATACTGGCGTCACCCCGGCGAAGGCCGGGGTGAAAGCATTCCCCTGTGAACTACAACCCCGTCGACGGCCGCGGGTTCGACCCGTCGAAGAACCGCGCATAGCGGAACGGCGACGGGTCCACGCACGGCGTCTCCCCCGTCACGATCTCCGCCATCAGCTTGCCCGCACCCGGGCCAAGGCCAAAGCCGTGCCCTGAGAAGCCGGTACATAAATGGAAGCCCGGCAGCTTCTCCACCTTCGAGATGATCGGCACCGCGTCGGGCAGCGCATCGATGCAGCCCGCCCAGCGCTCGGCGATCTTCATCGGCTTGAACACCGGGTAATAGTCTTTCAGCCCCCTCTCCGCCTCGTCGAGAATGTCGCGCACCGGCTCGGGGTCGAGGATGCGCACCTGTTCGAAGGGTGACACCTCGTCGAGCGCCCAGCGCCGCTTCAGTTTCGCCTCATCGATGAAGCGCTTGCCGAGCCTGAGGCGGAGCCCCTTGCGGTCCAGCATCAGCGCAGGCATGAATACGCGCAGCAGCCGGAAGCTATCCGGCACGATGTCGGCGACCGAGAAATGATTGTGCGCGATGGTGTAGCCGCCATCCAGCCGCTTCCGGACCGCAAAACGACCGCCGGAAAAAGTCCGTGTCAGACCCGTGTCGATGGGCTCGGTGCGCATCACCGAGTTGACGACACTGAGCTGCGGCAGCGCGATGCCGAGGTTGCCGCAGAAGCGGCGCGACCATGCGCCACCTGCCAGCACCACCGTGTCGCAGGCGATCGCCCCCTTCTCCGTCACCACGGCGGAGATGCGCCCGCCCTTCGTCTCCAGCCCGCGCACCGCGCAGTTGGTGAAGAGCTTGCCACCCTTGCGCCTCAGCGCCTCGGCCATCAGCGGCACAGCGACGAAGGGTTCGGCGCGGCCATCATTGGACGTATAGAGCGCGCCCTTCCACGGCCGCGTACAGCCGGGCTGCAGCTCGTTCGCCTCATTGGCGCCGATCATGCGCGTCAAAAGCCCGGCAGGCTTGGCGTTCTTCTCGAACCAGTCGCCCTTCTGCGCCAGCTGCGCATCGGTCTCGCAGAGATAGAGTATGCCGCAGCGGTTGAATCCGGTCTGGCCCTCGACGCGGGCGTCCATGCCGTCCCACAACCCCATGGACACCTGGATCAGCGGAATCTCGCGGGCATCGCGCCCCATCTGGCGGCACCAGCCCCAGTTCCGGCTCGACTGCTCGCAGGCGATCTCGCCCTTTTCCAGCAGCACCACGTCGAGCCCTCGCTCAGCCAGTTCAAGCGCGGTCGACACACCCGCCACGCCCCCGCCGATCACGCAGACGGAGGCCTGTTTGGGGAGTTGGGCATCTGGTTGAACGAGCTTGATCTTGGGCATGAATGAAAACTAGCGCGCGCGCGCCCCAACTTCCAGCCTCAGGCGCGCGGGTGTGCCTTGCGGTATTGCGCGAGCAAATGCGCGCGGTTCACTTCGGTGTAGACCTGCGTGGTGGACAGGCTGGCATGGCCCAGCAGTTCCTGGATGACGCGCAGGTCCGCACCATTGGCGAGCAGATGCGTGGCGAAGGAGTGGCGCAGCGCGTGCGGCGTCGCCGTCTCGGGCAGGCCCAGCGCGCCGCGCAGGCGGGCGATCAGCAACTGGATGTTGCGGGCATTGAGCGGCCCGCCCTTCACACCGCGGAACATCGGTTCCTTGGGTGACAGCGCGAAGGGGCAGAGGTCGCGATAGGCTGTCACTGCCTCACGCGCCACCGGCAGCAGCGGCACAAGGCGCGTCTTGTTGCCCTTGCCGGTGATGGAGAGCGTCGTGGCATCGGCCTGCAGCGTGGTGAGGTTGAGCGCCTCGGAAATGCGAAGGCCACAGGCATAGAGCAGCGTCAGCACCGCCTGGTCGCGGGCCAGCACCCAGCGCGGGGTTTCATCGGTGGCCAGCGCGTCAGCCTTCGCCACGGCGCGCGCCTTCTCGGGCGAGAGCGGCTTGGGCACCGCATGCGGCAGCTTCGGAGAGCGCAGCGCGGAGAGGGCGGGGTTGCGGAACAGCCCGGTCTTCTCGGCATGGCGATAGAAGGAGCGCAGGCTTGAGAGCTGGCGCGCCAGCGTGCGGCTTTCCACGCCCTGGCTGCGCCGCCGGGCGAGGAAGGCGCGGAAGTCGGAGACGGTCAGTTCCGCAAGCTCACGGTTTGACGGCGCGCCGCCGAGATGATCGGCCATGAACTGCGCGAACTGCCCAAAGTCCCGCGCATAGGCTTCGAGCGTCTGCGCCGACATGCGCCGCTCGGACTTCAGGCTCGAAAGCCACCCCTGCACGGCGGCAAGCGCATCGGGGCTCAAGCTGGTGGCGAAGTCGGACATGGGAAGGGAGGGTAGGGTGTGGCGGTAAACATTCGCTAACCACCCCACGGGCCGCCACCGTTTATGCCGCCCTCACCCCGGCGAAAGCCGAGATGACGGCATCAAGGAGGGGTCAGCCGTCCTGCTCGACCAGCGGCACCTTGGGACTCGCGTGTTTCGGCATGGCGCCCATCAGGCGCGGGTCTGGGTGGACCTCCACCATCACCGCATAGGGCCGGAAGCCCGAGCGCTGGTAGAAGGCCAGCGCCGAGGGGTGGTCAAAATGGCAGGTGTGCACCCACATCCGCGTGATGGGCCTCGCCCAGGCCCGCGTCAGCGCCTCGTTCATCAGGTAGCGCCCGGCGCCACCGCCCACCGCGGAGGGCACCACGCCGAAGAAGGACAGCTCGCACTGGCCTTCCATGCGGAAATCGAGTTCGAGCAGGCCGATGTCCTGGCCCTCCCGCACCAGCGCGAAGCAGAAGACATTGGCGTCGCCGATGATGCTGCTGAGTTTTTCCTCGGGGATGATCAGCCGCGAGAACCACATGATGTCCTGCCCGATGGCGCGGAACAGGGCGCGGAAGCGCTCGGTGTCCTCAGCACCCATGCGTTCGAGCGAGAAGCCGCTGTCGGGTGAGGGGCGCAGCGCGGGTCTTGCATGCATTTCAAGGCAGGTCACCACATTGGCGATGTGGTCGGGCGGCAACGGGTGACATCCGACGGGCAGGGGCGTCTCGTGCATCATGATGGCGCGGTTTCTCGTTCCGGACGCTCAGCGCCGCAACCGCTTCACGTTTGCCTTCACGCGCTTGGCGGAAGGGCCAAGTGCGGCCTGCATCAGGCGGTCAGCACTGCCCGCAGCCCAGGGCGACGCCATCATCATGAACAGTTCGGCCTGCACCGCGAAGCAGGTTTCGGCGAAGGCCATCTGCTTTTCGACCACCATCTTGGTCACCTCGGCGTTGGAGGCGGCAGTGGGGTTCATCATGCCCCACCACAGCCCGGGCATGCGCCGCGCGATGACCTCGGCGGAGGAGAACCCCATGTCGAAGGCCGAATGCCGCTGTGCCATGCCGTGAACTCCCATTACCTGAATGTCGCAGACAGAATGGCGGCTCCGGTGTTCCGGGGCCGCCCGCGTGGTGTCGTGCCGATCATCAGCGCATCGTCGGGATCGAGAACTGCGCGCCTTCCTTGATGCCGGACGGCCAGCGCGCCGTCACCGTCTTGGTCTTGGTGTAGAAGCGCACCGAGTCAGGCCCGTGCTGGTTCAGATCGCCGAAAGACGAGCGCTTCCAGCCACCGAAGGTGTGATAGGCCAGCGGCACCGGGATCGGGACGTTGATGCCCACCATGCCGATCTGGCAGCGCGAGGCAAAGTCGCGCGCGGTATCGCCGTCGCGCGTGAAGATCGCGGTGCCGTTGCCATATTCATGGTCGTTCACCAGCTTCAGGCCCTCGTCATAGGTCTTGGCGCGCACAACGGAGAGCACGGGCCCGAAGATCTCTTCCTTGTAGATCTTCATGTCCTTCGTCACGTTGTCGAACAGCGTGCCGCCGAGGAAGTAGCCGTTCTCATAGCCCTGCATCTTGAAGCCGCGGCCATCGACCTTCAGCGTGGCGCCTTCCTTGACGCCAGCGTCGATGTAACCGATGACGCGGTCCATCGCCTGCTTGGTGACGAGCGGGCCGTAGTCGGCCTCGCGGTCGGTGGAGAGACCCACCTTCAGCTTTTCAACGCGCGGCATGAGCTTGGCGACCAGCGCATCGGCCGTCGCCTCGCCCACCGGCACGGCCACCGAGATCGCCATGCAGCGCTCGCCCGCCGAGCCGTAGCCGGCACCGATCAGCGCATCGACGGCCTTGTCCATGTCGGCATCCGGCATGATCAGCATGTGGTTCTTGGCACCGCCGAAGCACTGCGCGCGCTTGCCGTTGTTGGTGGCGCGCGAATAGACGTAATGCGCAATCGGCGTCGAGCCGACGAAGCCAACAGCCGCGATGTCCGGATCATCGAGGATGCCGTCAACCGCTTCCTTGTCGCCGTTCACCACGTTGAAGATGCCGGCGGGCAGCCCTGCCTCGAGGAACAGTTCGGCAAGCCGCATCGGACAGGACGGGTCACGCTCCGATGGCTTGAGGATAAAGGCATTGCCGCAGGCGATTGCCGGGGCGGCCTTCCACAGGGGGATCATGGCCGGAAAGTTGAACGGCGTGATGCCCGCCGCGATGCCGAGCGGCTGGCGCATCGAATACATGTCGATGCCGGGGCCGGCACCGTCGCTGTAGTCGCCCTTCAGCAGATGCGGAATGCCGCAGGCGAATTCGACGACCTCGACGCCGCGCTGCAAATCACCCAGCGCATCGGGAATGGTCTTGCCATGTTCCATGGAGATCAGCGTGGCGATCTCCTCGGCATGGATGCGCGAAAGTTCGAGGAAGCGCATCATCACGCGGGCGCGGACCTGCGGGTTCTTCGCCGCCCATTCGGGCTGAGCGGCCTTGGCGTTTTCCACAGCGGCGCGGAGTTCGGCGGCAGACGCCAGCGCCACCTTCGCCTGAACCTCGCCGGTGTTGGGGTTGAACACGTCGGCAAAGCGGCCAGACGTGCCCTTCACATGCTTGCCGCCGATGAAATGTCCGATTTCCTTGACCATGAGGCCATCCTCCAAACGAAACTGAAACGGTGGCGCAACCTAGAAGCCGCCTGCCACCCCGGCAAGGGTCAGGGTCGCAACCCCGGTAAGGCCAGCCATCCCGCAACTGCGCGGCGCCATGCGAGAACTGTATGGGTCATTAGCCGGTTTTTTGCTGCATTGCACCATATTCTTGATTTCGTGGTCCGAAACCAAGGATTCGCGGTAAAACCCGCCAATTCCGCTGCACAACTCCGCTCGCTGCACGCGCCGGGTGACGAGATGGCGGAGGCCGCCTGAAGCCAGCGATTTCGTGACGGCGGTCTTCGACTGGTCGCCTATCGGCGGAGCGCCACAGCCGGCACCCAGGCGTATCCGTCATCATCGAGGATCACGCATTCGCGCAGCCCGTGCGGCTTGTCGATGGTTCCCGACAGTACCGTGAAGCCCAGTTCCCGCGCCTTTGATTCGGCCACGTCGGGATCGCAGCCATAAAGCCGCAGCTCGACGCCCGCACCACGGGCCTCGAGACCGGCGACGATGCCCGACAGCGGGTTGTCGCGATAGGCATGGTCGGCGTGGAACATGAAGTCCTGGCCGCTCCAGCGCAAAGCCGCAAAATCGGCATCGTCATAGAAGCTGGTGGCGCCCAGCACCTCGGTCGCAAAGGTCACGGAGCGCGGCACGTCGGTCACCAGCAGGTTGAAGCCCAGGCCTCTGAGGGCGCGGCCGTAGTCCTCCGCCGAAACCGGCGGCGTCTTGTCGGGCGGTCGCGTCTTCATGAGGCGACGTGGACGCGCGCACGTTCGGCGTGCAGGTTCCACATCACGGCGCAGGCAGGAATCCGCTTCGGGTCGGAAATGCCATGCCGCTTCATGGCGATCAGGAACACCACGGCCGCATCGGCAACGGCAACCGGAAGGTCCGCCGTGGGCAGCCCCTCCTCCAGCAATTCCATCAGGTTGAGCGCCGCGGCGTCGCTGAGTTCGGCTGCCTCGCGGGCCGTCAGTTCCACCGCCGCCCGCCAGCTCTCGGCAAGGTCGTCATCATCCATCTCGGCGACCAGCTGCGCGCTGATGGTGAAGGCCAGCCGCCCCGCCGTGGGACGATAGCCGGGGGAGATGAGAGTGAACGAGCCATCGGATTCCATAGAACACCTCACGCAACACACTGGACGCCATCCTACGCCCGATGCTTTGCGGGATGGTTAATGCACCTTGCGCGAAACTTGCCGCATTTTAGGGAAGTGATGATGATCCATCTTGGGTGCCGTCATCCCGGCGACGGCAATGAGGGCGTGCATTCACCGCTTCTCATACGCCATCTTGCGCCACGCCGTCTGATAGTCGCCAAGCCCCGGAATCGCGGCTGGCGTTACCTCCGTCATCATGATGGCGATGCTCGGCAGCCTGCCGTCCTCGATCACCGCCAGCGCCGCCGCGCCCGCCGTCGTGCCGTCGCGCAGTGCAGACGCCTTGACCCTTTGTGCAGGCCTGAGTGCCGCCAGCACGGCCAGCAGCACCGGATTCTGCGAGAAGGGTCCGTCGACGATAATCTCATCCTTCGAGGTGATCGCGTCCAGCTGCTCCGACACCATCTGCGCACAGTAAAGTGCGGCGAGCGAGGCGCGCTCCTCCGCACTCTCGACCGATGGCCCCTTCACGTAACCCTTGCCGAGTGACTCCGGCACCGGCCCGCTGGTCATGGTGAAGGACGGCACGGCATAGGTCCCGCGCCTTACCAGCTCCTGCACACAAGACAGGTTCGCCGCCTCAGCCGCAGCACCACCCGACACCGCCGCGAACTCCATGCCGCCGAAGAACCGGCTGCAGCACACGTTGCGGCCCAGCACGTCGGTGTTGGTGTTGGTGTCGCGCGCCGGGTCCAGCACATCGACACTCGTTGAAGGATCAAAGCTGATGCTCCACGTGCCCGTCGACACCAGCGTGAATCGGTCGAGCCCGGCGCAGACATAGCGCATGAAATTGGCCGTCGAGTCGTGAACGCCGCCGAGCACGCGGGCCTCGCCGCGGAATCCTGTGCCGCGGAACTCATCCTTCAGCGTGCCGATCATCTCCCAGGCCTTGGCCATGGGCGGGAACAGGACGTCCCAGCCGAGCTTGCGCGCCATGCGCGAGGGCCCTTGCGCGCGGATGTCGAGCAGGTGCGTCTGGCAGGCCATGGAGGATATCTCCGTCACCGGCACACCGCTCAGGCGGAATCCCACATACTGGATCCACGGAAGCAACGTCCGCACCTTCGCGAAACCCTCCGGCCACATGCGCTGCTGCCAGTAAAGCTGCAGGCCGTGGGTGATCGCCATCGGCAGCAGCGGGCACAGCGCCTCCTCGAAGGAGGGCATGATCTTCTCGTACTCCGCCACGATCTCGCGCGGCGGCTCGCTGGTGTAGTCCATCACCGGCAGCGCCAGATTGCCCTGCGCATCGAGACAGGCCATGGCCGCACCATGAGCTGTCGGCACGACGGCGTCGATGGGCAGCATCTGGTCGAGCTCCGGCAGAGCCGAGCGGCACAGCGCCACCATCGGCTCCGGGTCGATGTGCTTGTAGGGCGGTGCGGGCAGGTGAAGGCTCGGCGCCTTCTTCTCCGCCAGGAGCTCGCCCTGCGGTGAAAACAGCGCGATCTTGGTGTTTGTGAAGCCCACATCGACCACCGCGATGCCGCGCAACTGCTGCTGCCCCATGCCGCTCTTTCCAATTCTCTGCAGGCACTCTCTCGCATTCGCTGCATGGGCGTCAATCACCCTCGACACTTGAAGCGGGTGGCCCCAGCGGTCTATAGCCTTTCACCTGATAATCATTTCGGGAATCGCGTACATGGCCAAGCTCAAGTATCTCGACCTCCGCGAGGCCGTGATCGACACCTGCCTCAGGATGAATGAGGAAGGGATCAACCAGGGCACCTCCGGCAATGTGAGCGTTCGCACCCCCGAGGGCTTCCTGATCACGGCCTCAGGGATTCCCTATGGCAGGATGAAGCCGGAACACGTGGTCGAGATGGACTTGGACGGCGGCTACATTGGTGAGTACCTGCCCTCCACCGAATGGCGCATGCACCTCGACATATTCAAGCATCGTGCCGAGGCCGGCGCCATCGTCCACACCCACTCGATCTATGCCACGGCACTCGCCTGCCTCAGGAAGGACATTCCGCCCTTCCACTACATGATCGGCATCGCCGGCGGCACCGACATCCGCTGCTCGGGCTACGCCGAGTTCGGCACCCCGGAGCTTTCGGCGGTCATGCTGAAGGCGCTGAAGGACCGTTCGGCCTGCCTCCTCGGCAATCATGGCCAGATCGCCTTCGGCCCCGACCTCGAAAAGGCGCTGTGGCGGGCGGGCGAGGTCGAGACCATCGCCCACCAGTACTGGGCGGCCCTGCAGGTCGGCAAGCCCGTCATCCTGAAGTCGAACCAGATGAATACCGTGCTCGCACGCATGAAGACCTATGGTAAGCAGACAGGCGAGTTCAAGAAGACCGATGCACCTTCGGTGACGGGATTGGTGCGCCGCGATGTGCCAAAGAAGGCCGTCGCGAAGAAGAAAGGCACGAAAAAGAAGTGATCGCAGGCGTCTCCCCCCTCGTTTCCGAGCTGAAAGCCCGCGCCGAAGCGGGGAGACCCGTCACCATCGGCCTTGCCGGCTGTGGCCAGATGGGCACCGACATCATGGTGCAGCTGAACCGCATGCCGGGCCTCAAGCTCGGCGCCGTGGCCGAGATGCGCCCGCCGCAGGCCCGCGCCGCAGCAGCACTGGCCGGCTTCACGGAAGAGCGTACCGTCTACGCCGACACCCCCGCCGCCATCGATGCCGCCATCGAGAAGGGCCATATCGCCATCACCTCGGACCCCGCGGTGCTGGCCAGGTCGGGCCGCATCGACGTGGTGATCGACGCCACCGGCAACCCCAACACCGGCACGCAGTTCGCACTCGAATCCATCGCCAGCGGCAAGCATGTGGTCATGCTCAACGTCGAGGCCGACATCACCATCGGCCGCCACCTGCACCAGGCCGCGAAGGCCGCCGGCGTCGTCTATACCGGTGCGGCGGGTGACGAGCCTGCCGCCACGCTGGAGCTCATTGGCTTCGCCCAGTCCATCGGGCTCGAGGTGGTCTGCGCCGGCAAGGGCAAGAACAACCCGCTGAAGTGGGACGCCGTGCCCGCCGACTATGAGGCCGAGGCCAAGGCCCGCAACATGAACGCCCGCATGCTGGTCGAATTCGTCGACGGCTCCAAGACCATGGTGGAGATGGTGGCGATCGCCAACTGCACCGGCCTCGTGCCGGACGTGCCCGGCATGCACGGCCCTGCCGCCACGCGGGACGAACTCGCCTCGGTGCTGATCCCCAAGGCCGATGGCGGCGTGCTGTCGCGGAAGGGCTGCGTCGACTATTCGATCGGCAAGGGTGTGGCGCCGGGCGTATTCTGCATCGTGACCACCGATCACCCCCGCCTGCAGGAGCGGCTGATCGACCTCAAGGTCGGCAAGGGTCCCTACTTCACGCTGACGCGCCCCTATCATTTGACCAGCCTCGAGGTGCCGCTCTCCGCCGCCCGCGCCGTGCTGCATGGCCAGGCCGACATGGTGCCGCTTGAACACCCCGTGGCCGAATGCGTGACGCTGGCCAAGCGTGACCTCGCCCCCGGCGAGATACTGGGCCGCATCGGCGAGATCGATTATCGCGCCTGGGCCATGACCCACGCCGAGGCGCGGAACGCCAACGCGGTGCCACTGGGCCTCGCCCAGGGTGCGAAGGTGGTGAAAGCCGTCAAGGCCGGCGAGCGCCTGACCTATGACAACTGCGTGCCGGACGAGAGCCTGCTGGTCACCCAGATCCGCCGCCGCCTTGACCAGGCCGACAGCCGCTTCCACGCACTCTGATCGCACGACTGACGCTGACAAACCCGCTGCCATTGGCGGCGGGTTTCTTGTTTTTCAACAACTTACGACTCTATTGCATAAATATTCAAGCTCTGTATATTAATTATTCAGCACCTGCATAACTCCCGGAACCGTGATGACAGCCACCGGCACGCTCACCGACCCGACCGACCTCGAGGCCATCCGGCGCGGGCTTGCAGCACTTGACCCCGAAGGTCGCCTGGCACCGCTGGGCATCGGCCGCATCGAGATTTCGGACACCGCCCACCTGCATGTCGCAGAGGCATTGGATGAGGCGCTGGCCGCCGCCGGCAGGCCGTCCCGGGCCACTGTCGTGATCCTCGCCGACACCACCCCCATCCGGCGTGACGGCGAATTGCTGGCGGGTCTGGTCGAGCGCCAGCTGGCCGGCCATCATGCCGTGCAGCTGGCGCGGCTTGATGGCGGCCATGGCGCACTGCATGCCGACGAGACGGTGCTGGCCATGGCGGCGGAGGCCGCCAGGGGGGCCGATGCCATCGTCACCATCGGGTCGGGCACCATGACGGATGTCGGCAAGATCGCCGCCGAACGCAATGGCGGCATCCCGCATGTCGCGGTGCAGACCGCCGCCTCGGTCGATGGCTTCACCGACAATGTCTCGGTCATCCTGCGCAACGGCGTGAAGCGCACGGTGCCCTCACGCTGGCCCTCCGCGGTGCTCGCCGACGTGACGACCATTGCCGGTGCGCCGCAGGAAATGAACACCGCCGGCTTCGGCGAGGCAATCTCGCTGTTCACCGCGCCGGCCGATTGGTACCTCTCCTTCCTGCTTGGCCTCGACCACACCTTCCACCCAGCCTCGCTGGCCATGCTGCAGGCCGCAGCGGCAGAGCCGCCGGACTGGTCGGCGGGCATTGCGCGCGGCGAGCCCCGCGCGGTACGCGAACTCACCCGCCTGCTCGCCCTGCGCGGCATCGTGTCGGGGGTTTCCAACACCACCGCCTGCCTGTCTGGCGTCGAGCATGTCATCAGTCACATGCTCGACCTGCATCACGCCGCGCATCACCAGCCGATCGGCCTGCATGGCGCGCAGGTGGGTGTTGCGAGCCTCGTTGCCACCAGGCTGTGGCGCGAGGCAATCGACACCCGCGTCATCACCCCGGCCCTGCTCCGCGAACCCGAACCCGCACGCATCGAGGGCCTGATCCGCCAGGCCTTCGGCCAACTGGGCGACGGCATCGTGGCGGAATGCCTGCGCGACGCCGAGGCCAAGCATGCCGCGGTGATCCGCAACTGGGCCCGTTTCGAGCAGGTGGTGGCGGACTGGCCACGCCACGCCGAAGCCTTCGCAAAGCTTGTCACCCCATCGGCGACGCTGCGCAAGGCGCTTGCCGCTTCGGGCGGGCCCGCCAGCTTCCAGCGCCTGTCACCCGCCATATCGCCCGAGCTGACAGTGTGGGCGACGCGCAACTGCTTCCTGATGCGCAACCGCTTCAACCTCGTCGACCTGCTCGACATGATGGGACTGTGGACCGAGGAGCGCATCGCCTGGGCACTCGCAGAAACGCTGGAGGCAGCATGAGCAAGGCCCGCGACCTGGTCATTGGCATCGACTGCTCGACCACCGCCGCCAAGGCAGTGGTGTGGGACCGCAGCGGCAAGTCCGTCGCGGTGGGCCGCCGCGGCTATGGTCTTTCCCACGTCCGCTCCGGCTGGGTGGAGCAGAACGCGCCCGACTGGTGGGAGGCAACCTCAGGCGCGCTGGCCGAGGCGGTGGCCAAGGTCGGCGCCGACCGCATCGCCGGCATCGGTATCACCCACCAGCGCGAAACGTTCGTCTGCCTCGACAAGACCGGTGCGCCGATCCGCCCGGCCATCACGTGGATGGATGTGCGCGCCACCGCCGAGGTCGCATCGCACGGCACGCCGGAGGTTCATCGCCTCACCGGCAAGCCGCCGAACCCGACGCCCGCCTGGTACAAGCTGCTGTGGCTCGGCAGGCACGAGCCGGAGACAATCGCCCGCACCGCGCATGTGGTCGACGTGGCGGGCTACCTCGTCCACAAGCTCACCGGCGAATGGGCCACCTCATGGTCCTGTGCTGATCCCCTCGGCCTCGTCGACCTCAACCGCTTCGACTATGACGATGGCCTGCTCGCCGCCGCCGGGCTTGACCGTTCAAAGGTCAGCCGCCTGCTGCCGCCGGGCGCCATTGCCGGCGGGCTGCTGGCCGATGTCGCCGCAGTGGTGGGGCTTCCCGTCGGACTTCCCGTCATCGTCGGCGCCGGCGACGGCCAGTCGGCAGGCCTCGGCTGCAACGTCACGAGGCCCGGCCGCGCCTATCTCAACCTCGGCACCGGCACCGTGTCCGGCGTCCATGCCGATGCCTACACCCACGATACCGCCTACCGCACCATGGGCGGGCCGGTTCCCGGCAGCTACATCCTCGAGACCTTCATCGGCGGCGGCACGCAGAACGTCGTGTGGTTCGCCGAGCAGCTGGGCCTTCCGGGCAACGCGGCCGCAAGTCCTGACCGCTCCGCCGAAGCAATCCTTGAAGATGCCGCTGCGGCCATTCCGCCGGGTGCTGGCGGACTGCTCTGCCTGCCCTACTGGACCGGCGCCATGACGCCCTATTGGGACGGCCACGCGCGCGGCGCCTTCGTCGGCCTGTCGGGCGTCCACGGCAAGGCCCACATGTATCGCGCCGTGCTCGAAGGCATGGCGCTGGAGCAGCGCCTGCTCACCGATGGCGTCGAGGTGGCCACCGGCCAGCCCATCACCGAGATCCTCATGCTGGGCGGCGGCTCGCGCAGCCCGCTGTGGTGCCAGATCATCGCCGATGTGCTGGGCCGCGATGTGAAGCTGGTGCGCGAGCAGGAAAGCACGGCGCTGGGCGCCGGCATCCATGCCGCGGCAGCACTCGGCCTGCACGCCGACATCCGCGCCGCCGCCGACGCGATGACCGGCATCGAAGGCGCCTACGCGCCGAACCCTGAAGCCCATGCCCGCTACGGCGCCATCTTCGCGGCCTACCGCAGCATCTATCCGGGCCTCAGCTCCACCTTCCGGCTGATCGCGGAGACCATGTCATGAGGCGGCAATCGACGGCCGAGCTGGCCCGCAAATATACCACCGCCGACATCGAGCAGCTGCGCCAGATGACGCGCGCCGCACGCCTGCACCATGTGGAGGGCGCACGCCAGACCGAGATCGCCGAGAAGATGGGCATCTCGCAGGCCGGTGTCTCGCGCTTGCTGCGGCTGGCCGAGGAACACGGCATCATCCGCTCCATCGTGGTGCCACCCGAGGGCCTCTACCCCGACCTGGAAGACGGCCTCGCCAAGGCCTATGGCCTCAGCGCCGTCTATGTCGTCGATGTCGATCCCGCCGAGGATGGCGTGGCCCAGATCCTCGGCGCCGCCGCCGCCACCTGCCTCGCCGGCGAATTCGAGGGAGGCCCGGTGCTGGGCTTCACCTCGTGGAGCACCACGCTGCGCGAAATGGCGCGCCTCATCGCGCCGCGCCTTGCGAGCCGCATCAGGCACGTGGTCGAGACGCTGGGCGATCTTGGCTCGCCCATGCTGCAGCATGAGGCCGACGTCGCCACGCTGCAGATGGCCCAGGCCTTCCGCGCCGAGGCGGTGTTCCTGCGCGCCCCCGGCGTGGCCCGTAACAAGGCGATGCGCGATGCCGCCCTCGCCGATGCCCATCTCCAGAAGGCAGTGCGCCTCCTCGACGAGGTCGACATCGTGTTCGTCGGGCTGGGCCCGGCCGACTTCCACGGGCCGCTCGAGGAGAACGACAATTTCTTCACCGCCGAACAGCTTGCCGCGGTGCGCGCGGCAGGTGCCGTGGGCCAGCTGCACCAGCGCTTCATCGATGCGACGGGCCAGACGGTGAAGACCCCGCTCGACGATCTCGTCATCGGCATCACGCTTGAGCAGTTGCGCAACGCCGGCCGCCGCATCGCGGTGGCGGGCGGCAAGGCCAAGCACCAGGCGCTGGCCGCCGCACTGGCTGGCGACTGGATCGACGTTCTCGTGACCGATGTCGAAAGCGCCAATGTGCTGCTGGCCCAGGCCAGCACACCCGCAAAGCAAGTGAAAGGCACGCCATGACAAGGCCCAACGACCTTCTGCTCGAGATGCAGAAGCGGATGCTGCGCATCCGGTTCTTCGACGAACGCGCCTCCAAGATGGTGAAGCGCGGCGAAATTCCCGGCACCGTGCACACCTCGATCGGCCAGGAAGCTCAAGTTGTCGGTGCCTGCATGGCCTTGGCCGAAGGCGACTACATGACCGGCAACCACCGCAGCCACGGCCACCCCATCGGCAAGGGCGCGGCATTGGGCCCCCTGATGGCGGAACTCACCGGCAAGGCCACCGGCGTATGCGGCGGCAAGGGCGGCTCGATGCACCTCGCCGACTTCAAGGTGGGAAGCTTGGGCGAATCCGGCATCGTCGGCTCGTCGATCCCGATTGCCACGGGTGCGGCCCTGTCGAGCAAGGTGCTGGGCACCGGCCGCGTGTCACTGGCCTTCTTCGGTGATGGCGCCGCGAACCAGGGCTGTCTCTACGAGGCGATGAACCTCTCCTCGGTGTGGGACCTGCCCATCGTCTTCCTGTGCGAGAACAACCAGTATGCGCTCTCCACGCCCGCCCATACCGTGACGGCGGGCGTCATCGCCGAGCGCGCGGCGGGCTTTGCCATGCCGGGCGTGCGCGTCGAGGACGGGCAGGACGTTCTCAAGGTCCATGACGCGGTGAAGACCGCCGTTGACCGCGCCCGCGCCGGCCAGGGGCCGAGCCTCGTCGAGGTTATCACCTACCGCTTCAACGAACATTCCGAAGGCCTGAAGCTTGGCACTGACTATCGCAACCCGGCGGAGCGCGAAGCCTGGATGAAGCGCGACCCGATCAAGATGTTCCGTGCCCACCTGATCGACAAGGGCATTGCCGATGCCGTGGTGCTCGACGCGCTCGAGGCGGAGGTCGCGGCTGAGGTCGAGGCCGCCTACCAGTTCGCCGAGGAGAGTGACTATCCCGCAGCCTCCGTCGCCTTCAAGGACCTCTACACCGAACCCTTTGGAGTAACCCAATGACCGTCATGAGCTATCTCGGCGCCATCGGCGCCGCGCAGCGCGAGGCGATGGAAGCAGACCCGCGCGTGATCATCATGGGCGAGGACGTGGAGGCCAATGTCTACGGCACCATGGGCGGCGGCAAGTCGCGCGCCGACAAGGGCGACTTCCTGCAGATGTTCGGCGCCAGGCGCATCCGCAACACGCCGATCTCGGAAGAGGCGATGGTGGGTGCGGCGGCAGGCGCCGCGATGACGGGTCTCCGCCCCATCGTCGACCTGTCGTACTCGAGCTTCCTCTACATGGCCATGGACCAGCTGGTGAACCAGGTGGCCAAGAACCGCTACATGTTCGGTGGCCAGGCCTCGCTTCCTGTGGTGTTCCGCTCGGCCATGTTCTTCGGCCTCAACACCGGCGCCCACCACTCCGACCGGCCCTATCCGATGTTCATGAACGTGCCGGGGCTGAAGATCATGGTGCCGGCCACGCCGTCCGACGCCAAGGGCCTGCTGCGCACCGCCGTCGACATGGACGATCCCGTGCTGTCCTTCGAGGCCTGTATCCTGTGGGGACTGAAAGAAGAGGTCGACGAGGGTGAATACCGCATCCCCTTCGGCGTCGCCCGCACCCACCGCCACGGCAATGACGTCACCATCGTCGGCATTTCGACGGGTGTTCACGCCGCACTGCAGGCAGCCCAGAAGCTCGAGGCCGAGGGCATCTCGGCGGAGGTGATCGATCCGCGCACCATGGTGCCGCTCGATTCCGACGCCATCCTCAATTCGGTCGCGCGCACCGGACGGCTGGTCATCGTCGATCCCGCGCACACGACCTGCGGCGCGGCGGCGGAAATCTCCGCCATCGTCGCCGAGAAGGCCTTCGACTGCCTCAGGGGCCCGATCATGCGGGTGACCACGCCCGATACGCAGATCCCCTTCAGCCCGGCGATCGAGAAGCAACTCTACCCCGATGCCGCCAAGACCATCGCCGCCGTGAAGCGGACGATGGAGGCGCGCACGCGCGCGGCCTGACACGACCACAGCAAGACGAGAGAAGAGATAGAGACATTATGGCACGCATCAAGGTTTTGCTCCCGCAGTGGGGCATGGGCATGAGCGAAGGCAAGATCATCAAGTGGCACAAGGCGGTGGGCGACATGGTCACCGAGGATGAGCCACTCGCCGACGTCGAGTCCGAGAAGTCGACCGACACCATCGAATCGCCCGGCGCCGGCCGGCTGAGCGAGATCCTCGTTCCGGAGGGCGCCACCGTCGAGGTCCGCACCGCCGTCGCCATCATCGTCAAAGAATAATCCGAAGGACCTGAAGCCAATGCCCTGGACCGATCCCCGCAAGCTCATCGCCGACGCCCGCAAGGGCGGCTATGCCGTCGGCGCCTTCAACATGCACAATGTCGAGACCACCGAGGCGCTGGTCTGGGCGGCGGAACAGGCCGAGGCGCCGGTGTTCCTGCAGGTGGGCCGCGCCATCATCCCGCACATGGGAGTGCGCAAGGCCTTCGAGATGACGAAGCGCGTGGCCGAGGACTCAAAAGCCAATTTCGTCGTCCACCTCGACCACGGCTCGTGGGACGAATGCCTCGAGGCCATCAGGCTCGGCTTCAACTCCATCATGTATGATGGCGCGCACCTGTCCTTCGAGGACAACATCAAGACCACGCGCCGCATCGTCGAGATCGCCCATGACTTCGGCATCCCCGTCGAGGCCGAGCTCGGCAAGATTCCGGATGTCGGCGAGAGCGTGCACTGGCCCGACTATTACACCGACGTCGGTGAGGCCAAGCGCTTCGTCGCGGAGACGGGTGTTGACTATCTCGCCATCTCGGTCGGAATCGTGCATGGCGTCATCCCCGGCCTCAAGCCGGAGCCGCTGGCCATCGAGCGCACCCGGGAAATCCGTGATGCGACGGGCATCCCGCTGGTGCTGCACGGCGCCTCGGGCATTCCCACCGACGAGGTGCTGGCGGCGCGCGCCGCGGGTGTGCACAAGTTCAACGCCGACACCGACCTGCGCCACGCCTTCCGTGCGGGTCTCGAGGCGGTCTTCGCCGAGGGCGACCTCCAGCTGGAAGAGGCGATGACCGAGGGCCGCAAGCGCATGATCGCCGCCACCGTCGAGAAGATGAAGCTCTATGGCTGCGCCGGAAAGGCGCCCGCGGCGGCGTGAGCGCGGCCTTCGGCGGCCCGGTCGCAATCGAGTCCGGCGTGGCGGGGGACGGCATCTCGCTGTTCACCCCGGCCGAGGACATGGAGCGAGTGCGCCTCCTCCTCGGCGCCCTGCAGCCCGGCGACACCGGCCTCCTGCGCATCTACCGGCCGCGGCCGACCGCCGCCTTCGCCCCGCGCGATGCCGCGCTGGCGGGCCACGGCGCGGCACTGGCAGCACTGGCGGCGCGGGGCTTCGCCGCCGTCGAGCGCCGCACCGGCGGCCAGCTCGCCATCTATGATGAGAATGCCCTGGTCATCGACCTCGTCGCTCCCCATGCCGAACCGCGCCATCACGTGCTGGAGCGCTTCGGCGGCTTCGCCGCTGCGGTCGCCGCAGCCCTGTGCGACCTCGGCATCGATGCCCGCGTCGGCGCGGTGCCCGGTGAATATTGCCCGGGCGACTACAGCGTGAACGCCCAGGGCCGCGTGAAGCTCGCCGGCATCGCCCAGCGCGTCGGCCGTGGCGGCTATCACCTGGGCGCAGTGATCTCCGTGCAGCCCGCGGGGGCGGTGCACGATGCCGTGGCCGAGGCCTATGCCCTGCTCGGCATGCCTTTTGACGCTGCGTCCTTCGGTGCCGCAGGGATTGGCTTTGGCGGCCTTGCCGCGGCCCTGCCGAACCACCTCAGGGCCCTGCTGCCGGTCCGCTGATCGCTTCTTATATTGCGTTGCAATATATTGTTTGCATTGCGAAATTAGCCCCGGAACACTCACCGCTGTTGACTCCGGTCGAAATCCTCCGCACTTTTGCAATTCAAAAATAACAAATGCAATCGCCCGGCAAGGGCGGGCAACGGGAGCCGTGCCTATGTCTGCCAATATCGCCAGCTATCCGGACCCCGGGACGGAGCGCCGTCCCTGGCTGCCGCGCTGGCTGGCCTCCGAGAGCCCGATTCCCTGGCTGCTCCCCGCCGCCGCGCTGATGATCGTCTTCGGCATCTATCCGCTGATCTATGCAATCACCCTGTCGCTCTACAAGAAGAACGCCGCGACCCGGAAGATGGTCTTCGACCCGACCCACAACTGGGTGAAGATCCTCGGCGATGACCGCGTGTGGAACGCCATCTACAACACCTTCTTCTACACCGGCGTCGCGCTCGTCTTCCAGTTGACACTGGGCATGCTGATCGCCCTGCTGCTCGATTCCGACCGGAAAGGCTATGGCGTGCTGCGCGCCATGATGACCCTGCCGCTCGTCATTCCGCCCGCCGTCACCGGCATGATGTTCCTGCTCATGCTCAACGGCTCCTTCGGCGTGCTGAGCCGCGGCATCATCGCGCTCGGGCTGCTTCCCACCGGCTTCTCGATCCTCGGCACGGCGGACACCGCCATGGCCGGCGTGCTCACGGCCGAGATCTGGCAGTGGACGCCCTTCATGGTGCTGATCATGCTGGCGGGCCTGCGCTCGCTTCCCAAGGAACCTTTCGAGGCCGCCGCCATCGACGGCGCCACCGCGGTCCAGGCCTTCTTCAAGTTGACGCTGCCGATGATGTCCAAGGTCATCGCCATCGCCGTGCTGATCCGCGGCATCGACCTGTTCCGCGCCTTCGACTACGTGAAGGTGATGACCGACTCAGGGCCCGGCACCGCAACCGAGACGCTCACCTCCTATGCCGGCCGCATCTATTTCGGCAATGCCGACTTTCCCTATGCCTCGACGGTCGCCTTGCTCACGCTGATCATCGTCATCGTGGTGTCCTCGACCTTCATGAAGCTCTTCAGGGTCAAACTGTGATGGAAAGCTCGCGCCGCCTCCAGATCCTGCGTGACGTGGTCGCCGTGACGGTTGTGGGGATATTCATGTTTCCCATCTTCTGGTGGGCGCTGACCTCGATCAAGCCGATCTCGGCCGTGTTCGACAAGGACCGCGTCAACTTCTTCGACTTCGTGCCAACCTTCATCAACTATGGCGTGACACTCTTCGGCCAATCGCGCTCGCAACTCGCCATCGACCAGGGTCTGGGCATGGGCGTTGGCGGCGAGTCAGCCTATGACTCGCGCCAGTCGATCATGGAATCGGTCATCATCTCGCTCGGCACCACGGTCATCACCATGGCGATCGCGGTCCTCGCGGCCTACGCCATCTCGCGCATGATGTTCCGCGGCCGCAACGGCTACCTCAACTGGGTGCTGGGCCAGCGCTTCATGCCGCCCATCGCCATCCTCGTGCCGCTCGTCACCATCTACAAGACGGTAGGCCTGCGCGACACCGACAATCTCTACGCCGGCTACTTCGGCCTGATGATGATCTATGCGCTGATGAACCTGCCGATCGCCGTGCTGCTGATGAAATCCTTCCTCGACGACGTGCCGAAGGACGTGGACGAAGCCGCGATGATCGACGGCGCCACCAGGTTCCAGACCTTCCGCAAGATCGTGCTGCCGATGGTAAAGGGCGGCATCGCCGCATCGGCCGTTCTGGTATTCATCTTCAGCTGGACCGAGTTCCTGCTTTCGCTTTTCCTCACGACCGAGATCCGCACCGTTCCGGTGAAGATCCAGACCTTCGTGACATCGACGGGCAATGAATGGGGCTTCATCGCGGCGCTGGGCACGGCGGCGATCATCCCGAGCTTCATATTCATCCTGCTCGTTCAAAAGAATCTGGTGCGCGGCCTCACTCTTGGCTCCCTGAAAGAGTGATGACGCGTGCGAGAACCTAAGCTCAAACCCATGGGAGGACTTAAATGAGCTTCAAAGACTACGACAAGAAAACCTTCATCGCCGATGCAGCCCGCGACTTTGCCGCCCGCCGCATCACCAAGCGCGAGTTCATGAAGAAGATGGGCATCGCCGGCGTCGGCCTCTCGGCCTTCTCGGCCGGCATGCTGGGTTCGACCCGCCCCTTCAAGGGCAATCTCGGCCTGATCGGCACCGAGGCCATGGCGCAGGATGCGACCATGACCGCGTGGCTGAAGGACGTGGGCTCCAAGTTCAAGGGCGCCAAGATCCGCTACACCTCGGAAGCAACGCCCCCGACCGTCGTGCTCGACAAGATCAAGAAGGAATTCACCGATCCGACCGGCATCGAGGTCGAGGTGGAAATCGTTCCGCTCGAGCAGGTTCTCGCCAAGGCCACGCAGGACGTGCAGGGCCAGCTTGGTACCTACGACCTGTACTACCTCGACCAGTCGTGGGTTGCCACCTTCGCCCAGGACACCATCGACCCGATGCAGTACTACAAGGACAAGCCGGACCTGGCCATGCCGGGCTTCGACTGGGAAGACTTTTCCAAGCCGCTGGTTGACGGCCTTGCCATGTACGACGGCAAGATGGTCGGCATTCCCTTCGACATCCCGATCATGATGCTGATGTACCGCAAGGACATCCTCGAGAAGCACGGCATCGCCGTGCCGACGACCTCGGAGGAGTTCACCGCTGCGATCAAGGCGATCACCGAGGCTGAAAAGGCCAACGGCATGTACGGCACCGGCCTCCAGGCCAAGTCCGGTCACTACTCGCTCGAGTGCGACTGGACCCAGATGGTGTGGAACGCCGGCGGCTCGATCTTTGGCGCCGACAAGAAGTTCAAGGGCAACGACGAGGCTGGCATCGCCGGCCTGCAACTCTACCAGGAGTGGCTGAAGTACGCTCCGCCGGAGTCGCTCAACTCCACCTGGGACGGCCAGTTCCAGATGATGGCGTCGGGCCAGTGCGCCCTCGTCGAGTCATGGGACGAGTTCTTCCCGGGCCTCGACGCGGCGGACTCCAAGGTGCAGGGCCTGTGGATGCCGGCAAAGCCGATCACCGGCAAGCCGCTGCGTCCGATCTCTGAAGTCGGCTTCGGCGAAGTGCCGAACCGCGCTCACCAGGGTGGCTCGGTCCTCGGCCTGTCGAAGTACTCCAAGAACGTCGATGCGGCCTGGATCTTCATGCAGTGGGCCTGCTCGAAGGACGTGATGACACGCTGCACGCTCATCGGCGGCTTCGCCCCGATGCGTCTGTCGTCGTTCACCGATCCGCGCGTCAACGAGAAGGCCAAGGTGGGCCCCGGCACCACCCGCCACCTCGAGCTCGTGAAGTGGATCATCGACAACGACATGGCTTCCGAGCCGGACATGCCGCTGTGGGCTGGCTTCTCGAACAACGAGATCCCGGTTAACCTCGGCAAGCTGCTGACGGGCCAGGACTTCGGCGGCGACGCCAAGAAGTGCATGGACACGATCGCCGCGGCGATCGATGCCGCAGTGGCCGACGCCGGCCTCTGAGCAAACAGACGCGGAGGCGGCGCTTCGCCGCCTCCGTTTTTCATCTAAAGGTAAGTACCCGTTCCATGCGCGGCGATCTCGTCATCGGCATCGATAGCTCGACCACCGCCACGAAGGCCATCGCCTTCGATGCGCGTGGCCGCATCGTCGCTGAAGGCCGCGCGCCCGTTCCGCTGTCCACCCCGCACCCCGGCTGGTTCGAGCAGGAGGTGTCAGACTGGACCGGCGCCCTCACCAAGGCGCTGAAGCAGCTGACCAGGAAGATCGACGCCAGGCGCGTCGCAGGGCTTGCAATTTCCAACCAGCGCGAAAGCTTCGCGCAGTTCGACGCGAAGGGTAAAGCGCTGCGCCCGGGCACGCTGTGGCTCGACGAGCGCGCGCAGACGGAAGTGAAGGACATCGTCGCCGAACTGGGCGCCGAAGCCGTGCACAATATTTCCGGCAAGCCCGCCGACGTCACCCCCTGCCTCTATCGCTGCCGCTGGTTCTCCACCCACATGCCGAAGATCTGGGCGAAGACCGCCAAGACGGCGGAAGTGCATGGCGTGCTCGCCCACTACCTCACCGGCCAATGGACCACCTCGACCGCTTCCGCCGATCCCATGGGCCTGCTCGATATCGGCGCCTATGACTGGTCGGACGTTCTCCTCAAGGCTGCGCGCCTCACCCGCGAGCAGTTGCCGAAGCTCCACCGCCCCGGCGAGGTGATGGGCGAGGTCACGGCGGACGCCGCAAAGCTCACCGGCCTCAAGGCCGGCACGCCCGTTATCGCCGGCGGTGGCGACGGCCAATGCGCCGGTACCGGCGCCAACACCTTCCTTGAAGGCCGCGCCTATGTGAATCTCGGCACGGCCGCCGTGTCGGGCAGCTATGGCAAGCATTACGCCACCAACCGCGCCTTCCGCACCATGATGGCGGTGAGCGATGACGGCTTCTCCTTCGAAACGGCGATCCGCACCGGCACATTCCTCGTCAACTGGATGGTGGAGCGCCTGTTCAACGTTTCGCCGGGCAAGGACCCGGGCATCTTCAAGGCGCTGGAGGCGGAAGCAAAGGCATCGCCCATCGGCGCCCATGGCCTGGTGCTCGTCCCTTACTGGTCGGGCGTCATGACGCCTTACTGGGACTCCGCCGCGCGCGGCGTCATCGCCGGTCTCTCAGGCAACCACAGCCGCGGTGACGTCTATCGCGCGCTGCTCGAGGGCGTGGCGCTGGAACAGGCGATGATGACCAACCAGGTGGCCGATGCCACCACACCCATCACCCATTTCGCCGCAGTGGGCGGTGGTTCGCGCTCGGATCTCTGGTGCCAAATCCTGGCGGACGCCTCCGCGCGCGACGTGAAGCGCCTGGAAACCGCCGAAGCCTCCGCACTTGGCGCTGCCATGGCCGCCGCCAGGGGGGCGGGCTGGTACAAGTCCGTTCCGGAGGCCTCCGCCGCGATGTCGGGCAAGCCGTCAAAGACCTTCCGTCCGCGCAAGAAGGATTCCGCGCGCTACCAGGACCTCCTCGGCATCTATTCAGAACTCTGGCCAAAGCTCTCCGACTGGAACCAGAAACTCGTCGATTTCTCGCGAAGTGCACATCAATGACCGACTGGAATGAACTGATCAGCGATGTCGTCGCCGGCCACTGGAAGGACCCGACGACCGGAAAGACCGCCATCGTCCCCTTCGAGGTGATCCGCATCGAGGACGACCTCGATGGTGGCGAGGCCGACATGCTGGCGCCGCTCAATCTCGGCAAGCGCATCGCTGTCGTCTCCGACGTCAACACGCACGAGGCCATGGGCCGCCGCGTGGCCAAGCACCTCAAGGGCCTCGGCACCATCGATGAGCTGGTGCTGCCCGGCAACACCCACTGCGATGAACCCACCATCGCCATGGTGCAGGAAAAGACCCGCAATGCCGACGCCATCGTCGCCGTCGGCTCTGGTGCGCTGTCGGATACCTGCAAGTTCGCCACCTTCAAGGACGGCCGGAAATACGCCACCTTCGGCACAGCCGCCTCGATGAACGGCTATGCGGCATCGACCGCCTCGGTGACGCTGGCAAATGGCTACAAGACGTCCCTTCCCGCCCACGCGCCGCGCGGCATCTTCCTTGATCTCAAGGTTTCGGCGAAGGCGCCGCACTGGCTCTCGGCCGCGGGGCTGGGCGACTCGCTCTGCCGCCCGACGGCGCAGGTTGAATGGTGGGCTTCGCACCGCCTCTTCGACACATTCTACTCGGGCGTGCCCTACACGCTGATCGGCGAAGATGAGCCGCGCATGATCGACTCCGCGGCGGGCCTGAAGACCCATGACATCGCCGCCAACGGCCATCTTCACCGCGTTCTCACGCTGTGCGGGCTGGGCGTCTGCTTCACCGGCGTCTCGCACCATGGCTCGATGGGCGAGCACCAGGTGTCACACTGGATCGACATGTTTGCGGGCGACAGGCATCCGGGCTCGACCCATGGCCAGCAGGTCGGTGTAGCGTCTCTCGCCATCGCGCGCCTTCATCACGAGCTCCTCGCGATGGACCAGCCGCCCCTCATCAAGGCGACGCACATCGAGGAGAAGGAATTCATCGCCCGCTACGGCGAAGCCATCGGCCGCATGTGCTACGCCGAGGCCAAGAAGAAATCCTTCGACCGTGCGGGTGCCGAAGCCTTCAACCGCAAGCTTGGGGCTTTGTGGCCTCAGCTCCGCGAAGAGCTCCGTCCCATGCTCATGGACCCCGCAAAGATGAAGGCGACACTCGCCGCCGCTGGCGGCCCGACAACCGCCACCGAACTCGGGCTGGACCGCAAGGTCTGGCGCGATGCCATGAAACATGCCCGTGACGTCCGCAACCGCTGGTCCTTCCTCGACTTGTGCGACGATGCCGGCCTCCTCGACGAATTCCTCGCCCGCGACGAACAATAGGACCGCACAAGAATGTCATCGGTAACGATCAAGAACGTCAGAAAGAACTACGGCAACCTGGAAGTCGTCCACGGCATCAACCTCACCATCGAGGATGGTTCCTTCGTGGTGCTGCTGGGCCCCTCGGGCTGTGGCAAGTCCACGCTGCTGCGCATGATCGCCGGTCTCGAATCCGTTACCGGCGGCGACGTCGAGATCCAGGGCCGCCGCGTCAACGACGTGCACCCCAAGGACCGGAACATCGCCATGGTGTTCCAGAACTACGCGCTCTATGCCCATATGAAGGTGCGCGACAACATGAGCTTCTCGCTGCAACTGGCCAAGCGCCCGAAGGCGGAGGTCGACGAGAAGGTGGGCTGGGCCGCCAAGATCCTCAACCTCGAGCCCTACCTTGACCGCTACCCGCGCGAGCTTTCCGGTGGCCAGCGCCAGCGCGTCGCGATGGGCCGCGCCATCGTACGAAACCCTGCCGTCTTCCTGTTTGACGAGCCGTTGTCGAACCTCGATGCCAAGCTGCGCGTGCAGATGCGCACCGAGATCAAGGAGCTCCACGACCGCCTGCAGACCACCACCGTCTACGTGACGCATGACCAGATCGAGGCCATGACCATGGCCGACAAGATCGTCATCCTGCGCGACGGCTACATCGAGCAGGAAGGCTCACCGCTCGAGGTCTATGACAAGCCCGCCAACCTCTTCGTCGCCGAATTCATCGGCTCACCGTCGATGAACCTGCTGAAGGGCGAGGTGACGCCCGATGGCGTGCTGCTGGGCGAGGGCACGACCCTGCCGCTGCCACCCGTCCACAAGGCCTCGATCGGCCAGAAGGTCGTCTATGGCATCAGGCCCGAACACTTCACCTTTGGCTCGGGCGCCCCCGCCAAGGTCGTGGTGGTGGAGCCGACCGGCCCCGAGATGCACATCTATGCCGACATGGGCGGCCAGGAAATCTGCGCCATCACCCAGGACCGCGTATCGCTGTCGCGTGACGAGATCTTCAACCTCATGCCGCGTCTCGACAAGGTGCACCTCTTCGACTCCGAGAGCGGAAAGGCCCTGGCGTGAGCACCGTCACCATTCTCGGTGCCGGCGTCATGGGCTCCTCCATGTGCCTGCCGCTGCGCGACCGGGGCCACGCCGTGCGTCTTGTCGGCACGCATCTCGACGCCGGGATCATCGACAGCGTGAAGGCCACGGGCCGCCATCCCAAGCTCAACGTCAAGCTTCCGGACGGCGTGGTGGGCTACCAGCACACCGAGTTCGAGACGGCGCTGGGCAGCGACACCGACCTCCTGCTCCTCGGTATCAGCTCGGCGGGCGTCAACTGGGCCATCGACCGGCTGTGCGAAACGCTCAAAGGTCCCGTGCCCGTGGTGATGATCACCAAGGGCATGCACCCGGAGGCAGACCGGCTCACCGCGCTGCCGGACCGCGTCGCAGCCGAAGTGAAGCGCCGCACCGGCATCGCGCTGAAGATTGCCGCCATCGGTGGTCCCTGCATCGCAGGCGAGCTGGCGGTCAGGCGCCACACCGGCACCGTCATCACCTCGCATGATTTGGCCCTCGCACAATCACTCTGCGACATGCTGGAGTGTGACTATTATCATCCGCGCATCTCGGCCGACGTCATCGGCGTCGAGATCTGCGCCGCTTTCAAGAATTTCTTCGCCATCAGCGTCGGCTGGGCAGCAGGCCATCTGGAGAAGATGGCCGCGACCGAAAACCGCGCCTTCAATCACAACGCCGCTGCCATCATCTTCGACCAGGCGATCCGCGAATTGATGGTGCTCTCCACCGCCCATGGCGGCACGCAGAGCAGCGTGTGGGGCATGCCCGGTGCGGGTGATCTCTATGTCACCTGCCAGGCAGGCCGCAACTCCAGGCTGGGCAACAACCTCGGCCGCGGCCTGACCTACCAGCAGACCAAAGACGGCCCGATGAAGGGCGACACCATCGAGGGCGCGGAACTGGGCGTCACGGTGGCGCCAACACTGCGCGCCATGATGAACACCGGCATGCTGGACTCCAAGGCACTTCCCCTCACCTCCGCCCTGCTTGACGCGCTCACCAATGATGCGGCGCTCAACATCCCATGGGCGGCCTTCCACCGCATGTCGTGAGGCGATGATGGACGAGGGCGAGACACGCGGCACCCCGGCGGAACCACTGTCTACCCCCGGCGTCAGTCTGGCGATCGACCCCGAGGAGCAGTTTGCCACGCGCGCCGCCTGGCTTTATTTCGTCGCGGGTCTCACCCAGGCGCAGATCGGCAAGAAGCTCGGCCTCAACCGCACCCGCGTGAACCGCCTTCTGGCCCAGGCGCGTGACCTGGGCCTCGTCCAGATCAACATCACCGGCAGGCTCGCCTCCTGCGTGGAACTCGAAGAGAAGCTGGTACAGCGCTATGGCCTCGAGGAGGCCATCGTGGTGCCGACCCCGCCCGACCAGGAACTGATCCCGCAGGTCATCGCCACCGCCGCGGCGGCAGCGCTCTCGGTGCGGCTGAAGGACGGCATGTCGGTGGGCGTCGGCTGGGGCCGCACGCTCAGGCTCTCGATCCAGTCCGTGCCGCGCCGCCAGCTGGGCCGTCTTTCCATCGTATCGCTGCTCGGCGGACTGACGCGCGGCTCCGCCATGAACCCGCACGAAACGGCCTCGCATCTCGCCGATCTCGTCGGCGCGCAGTGCTACTATGTCGCCGCACCGGCGCTCACCGACACGCAGTCGACGCGCGACCTCCTGATGGCCCAGCCCATGCTGCATGAGATCTTCGAGCGCGGCGCCAGGGTCGACCTCGCCTTCCTGTCGGTGGGTGAGTTGACGCCCACCTGCACCATGACGCGGGTGGGCCTGGTGACACGCGCCGAGGTGGAGGACCTTCTCAAGGTGGGTGCCGTGGGCGACATCTCCGCCCACTGGATCGACCGCGATGGCCGCCTCGTCGACCACCCGCTCAACCAGCGTGTCGTGGCGCTCAGCCCGGAGAAGCTGAAGGACATTCCCTGCGTCATGATTGCCTCGGGCGGCAAGACCAAGGTGCCGGGCTTGCGGGGCGTACTCCGGGGTGGCATGTGCAACGTCATCATCACCGATGAGCAGACCGCCACCTCCATCCTTGCCATGGAAGACACATGACCACCGCCGTCGCATTGGGAATCGACATCGGAACCTCGGGCGTGCGCATCGCCGCCACCGATCAGCACAACACTCTGATGGCCATGTCAGTGGCCCCCATCATGGCCCCCATCACTGATTTTGGCCGCGCCTGGCAGGACCCGCAGCTGTGGTGGAACGCCACGCTGGCCGCCTTCGCGGGGTTGAAGCTCGACGGCCTGCATGTGCGCGCCATTTCGATCGACGGCACCTCCGGCACCATTCTCGCGGTCAATGCCGACGGCACCCCGGCGAGCCTTGGCTCGATGTACAACGACGTCTGCGAGGCTGCGAAGCTCGCGAAGATCGCCGCCGTCGCCCCGCGCGACACGGCCGCCCTCGGCGGCACCTCGCCCTTGGCGCGCGCCATGGAACTCGCAGGCCAGGGCACCCGCATCCTCCACCAGGCCGACTGGGTGCTGGGCAAGCTCTCCGGCCGCTATGACGTGACGGACGAGAACAACGCGCTGAAATCCGGCTACGATCCCATCACCCGCTACTGGCCATCATGGATCGGCAAGGCCGGCTTCGACGTGGCGCTGTTCCCCACCGTCGTCCCCGCCGGCACCAAGATCGGCAACATCACCGCCGAAATGGCCGCACAACTCGGTCTTCCGACCACCACCGCCATCGTCGCCGGAACCACCGACGGCTGCGCTGCCTTCCTCGCATCGGGTGCTTCCGACCCGGGCGACGGCGTCACCTCGCTCGGCACCACGCTGACGCTCAAGCTGCTCTCGGCCAAGCCCGTCTTCGCACCCGAGTTCGGCATCTACAGCCACAGGATCGGCGAGCAATGGCTGGCGGGCGGCGCATCGAACACCGGAGGTGCCGCCATCGGCGCCTATTTCAGCAAGGAAGACATCGCGCGCCTCACCCCGCTGCTCGACCCCAACGTGCCGACGGGCCTCGACTATTATCCGCTGCCCAAGCCCGGCGAACGCTTCCCCGTCAACGACCCCAACTTCCAGCCGCGCCTCACGCCACGTCCGGCGGATGAGCGCGTGTTCTTCCAGGGAATTCTCGAAGGCATCGCCCGCATCGAGGCGGCGGCCTATGCCAAGCTCGGCCAGCTCGGCGCCTCACCCCTCAAGAGCATCCGCACGGCGGGCGGAGGTGCGGCCAATGCGGCGTGGACGGCGATCCGCCTCAAGGCACTCGGCGTACCGGAGAAGCCCTCGCTCAGCGAACATGCCGCCGTCGGCACCGCGCGACTTGCATGGCGTGGCATCGGCCATGCCAACTGAAGCAACGCGAATTGGTGGCCTCCACGAGATCGCATCCCGCTTCGATGGCATGCTGATCGATCAGTTCGGCGTCATCCATGACGGCCAGAAGCTCTACCCCGGCACGGCGCGAGTCCTCACAGAATTGAAGGCACTCGGCATCCCCGTCGCAGTCATGACCAATTCCGGCAAGCGCGCGCAATCGAATCGCCAGCGCCTCGTGAAGATGGGCGTGCCGCGCGATCACTTCGTCGATGCGGTCAGCTCCGGCGAGGTGGCCTTCTCGAGACTCACCGCCAGGAAGGCCTTCCTCATCGGCAAGGACGGCGAGGACTATGGCTTCGACGGCATCACATTCACCGATGATCCGCGCGATGCCGAGATCATCCTCATCCTCGGCTCCAACGCGCCGAAAACCTCGCTCGACGATTATCGCAAACGGCTCACCGGTGTCACGCTTCCAGCCGTCTGCTGCAACCCCGACAAGCTGATGCTGACGCCTGAAGGCCTGATGCCCGCGCCGGGCGCCATCGCGGCGCTCTACCAGGAGATGGGCGGCACGGTCACCTGGATCGGCAAGCCCTATGCAGAGATCTACCGGGAGGCCGCGCGCCTCATCGGCAATCCCGCCCGCATCCTGTGCATCGGCGACAGTGCCGAGCATGACGTGGCGGGCGGCCACAACGCCGGCTTCGCCACCCTTCTCGTTCTGCAGGGCATCTCGGCGGGCCACGACCCCGCAACGCTCTCTCCCCAACCCGATTACGTGATGGACGCTTTCCAATGGTAGAACTCGACCGCCTCCGCGCGCTTTCGGCCAAAGTCGGCTCTGATCCGCTTCTGGTGCAGGCCGCCGGTGGCAACACGTCCCTCAAGGACCAGGGGGTCATGTGGATCAAGGCCTCGGGCACATGGCTGAAGGATGCGACCGCGCGCGACATCTTCGTGCCGCTCGACCACGCCGCCATCCTCGCTGCCCTCGCCAACAACGACCCCGCGTGTGAATCCTGCACTGCTTTCGTGCGCACCGACCTGAACAGCACAGGCCTTCGCCCCTCGATCGAGACCACCGTGCACGCCTTGATGCCGCAGCGCGTGGTGGTGCATGTCCACTGCGTCAACACCATCGCCTGGGCCATACGTGCCGATGGCGAACAGCGACTTGGTGAGAAGCTCAAGGATTTCGACTGGGCCTACATCCCCTATGCCCGCCCTGGCCTGCCACTGGCAGGCGCCATCGCAACGCGCATGCGCAAGGGCGTCAACGTGCTGGTGCTCGGCAACCACGGCCTCGCGGTGGCAGCCGATACCGTGGAGGACGCCGAAGCGGTTCTCGACAAGGTGGTCGCCGCCGTCACGCGGCCCGTCCGCGCTGCAGCAAATGTGGATCGCGCCGCGCTCGAGAAACTCAGCGCCGGAACCTCCTACAAGCCCGCCGTCATGGACGAGACCCACGCGCTGGCAACCGACCTTCTCGCCCTGAAGCGCGGCCAGCATGCGGTGTTCTATCCTGACCACGTGGTCTTCCTCGGCGTCGGTGTGGCCACCACCTTCGACGGCAACCCGCCGCTCGTCGCCATCCCCGGCGTCGGCGTGCTCATCCGCGACGATGCGAAGCCGGCAATAGAACCCATGGGCCGCTGCCTCGCCGACGTCATGCGCCGCGTGGAAGTGACCGATCCGCTGGTGGCGCTGACGGAGCAGGACGTGGACCGGTTGGTGAACTGGGATGCGGAGAAGTATCGCCAGACGCTGAAGGTGACGTGAGCGGCACCAGCCCTCAGCGCTTTGGAACTACGCCTTCAGCAGCCACTCATGCTCGGGCGCGTTATGAAATTTCCACGTCCGCTGCGGCCCGGCCATCACGTTCAGGTAATACAGGTCATAGCCATGCGTCGTCGCACAAGGGTGATAGCCCTTGGGCACCAGCGTCACGTCGCCGTCCTCCACCGCCATGGCCTCATCCAGTGACCGGTCGTCGGTGTAGACGCGCTGGAAGGCGAAGCCCTGCGCTGGGTTGATGCGGTGATAGTAGGTCTCCTCCAGCAGTGACTCGTGCGGAAGATTGTCCTGGTCATGCTTGTGCGGCGGGTAGCTCGAGGTGCAGCCACCCGGCGTGATGACCTCGACGACGAGCAGCCCTTCGGCGGGGTCCCATTCGGGAATGATGTTGGTGACGTGCCGCGTGTTGGAGCCCTTGCCGCGCGTCTCCTGATGCAAGCCATCGGGGGGAATGACGCGGGCCGGGTGCTTGCCGCCCTCGCCCGGTGCCGTGCACACGGCCACCGTCACGGCATTCTCCGCCGTCACCTTCCAGCGTTCACCGGCAGGGATATAGACCGACCACGGCTTGCCCTCGAAGGGCGAGTTGCGCTCGCCCAGCACGCCGAAGTCCTTGGCGCCGACGAACACATGCCCCTTGCCGCCGATGAACACGAGGCACACCTCGCGACCCTGCTCGCCGCCCTCGGCAACGTCTCCCGGCTTCAGCTTCCAGATGTCAAAGCCCACATGCTTCCAGCCAGCGCTCTCGGGCGTCACATGCACGATGCGGCCGGTGTCACGGGTCGGATGGATCTTGAGCTTCGACATGGCGGTTCTCCTTCAGTCGCCCACGCGCTGCTTTGCCAGGGCGGCTTCATATTTCTTGCGCGCCGCGTTCACCTGCGGCCTGACGGATACTTCCGGTACCGCCACTTCCCACCAATGTCCACCGGCATCGGTGGAGATCATCGGGTCGGTATCGATGACGATCACCATGGTGCGCGGCGCCGCCTTCGCCTCCACCAGCGCGGCTTCCAGCTCGGCCAGCGACGACGCCTTCACCGCAATCGCCCCCTGTGAACGCGCATGCATCACGAAGTCGATCTGCGGAGTTTCCTGCTGGAAGGTGTTGTAGTCATAGAGATTGTTGAAGCGCTCCCCGCCACAGGCATGCTGCAGCCGGTTGATGCAGCCATAGCCCCGGTTGTCGAGCAGCACGATGGTGAGCTTCACCCCCATCATCACGGAGGTGGCGAGCTCCGAATTCATCATCATGTAGCTGCCGTCGCCCACCATGACCACGACCTCGCGGTCAGGCTGCGCCATTTTCATGCCGATGCCGCCGGGGATTTCATAACCCATGCAGGAGAAGCCATATTCGAGATGATAGGAGGACGGATAGCTCGCCTGCCACAGCTTGTGCAGCTCGCCCGGCAAGCCACCCGATGCTCCCATCAAAGACACTTCGCGTCCGAGCGCACGCTGCACGGCGCCAATCACCTGCGCATCCGACGGCCGCTCGGCATTGGTGGGCGCGGTGTAGGTATCTGCGGTGGCCATCCACGCCTTGAAGCCTGCCTTGGCATCCGCCGTCCACGCCTTGGGCGGCGCCCATCCGGCAAGATTGGCGGAAAGCTCCTCGAGGCCCATCCGCGCATCAGCCACCAGCGGCAATGCACGGTGCTTGGTGGCGTCGAAAACCTGGGCGTTGAGGCCGATGATGGTTTTCCCCGGGTTCTGGAACAGCGCCCAGGAACCGGTGGTGAAATCCTGCAGCCTGGTTCCCACTGCGAGAATCACGTCGGCCTCCTCGCACAGCCGGTTCGCAGCCCCCGTGCCGGTGACGCCGACGGCGCCCATGTTCAAGGGATCAGTGAAGGGCAGCGAGGACTTGCCGCCTTGCGTCTCCATCACCGGGATGCCGTGCGTTGCCGCGAAATTCGCCAGCGTGGCGGAGGCTTCCGAGAACAGCACGCCGCCACCTGCGATGATGACGGGCTTCTTCGCCGCGCGCAGCGCTGCCACGGCATCGCCCAGCTCGGTCTCGTCGGGGCGGATCCGGCGTTGGCTCCACAGTCGCTCCGCGAAAAAGCTCTCAGGGTAATCATAGGCCTCGGCCTGCACATCCTGGCAGAAGGAGAGTGTCACCGGCCCGCATTCGGCAGGGTCGGTCAGCACCACCATGGCGCGGTTCAAGGCCGGGATCAGCTGCTCGGGCCGCATGATGCGGTCGAAATAGCGCGACACGGGCTTGAAGCAGTCATTGACGGAAACCGTACCATCACCGAAGTCCTCCGCCTGCTGCAGCACCGGGTCCGGCCGGCGGCTGGCAAAGATGTCGCCGGGGATCAGCAGCAGCGGAATGCGATCGACATGCGCCACGGCAGCCGCCGTCACCATGTTGATGGCGCCGGGGCCGATGGAGGTGGTGCAGGCCATCATGCGACGCCGCCGCATCGCCTTGGCATAGGCGATGGCGGCATGCGCCATCGACTGCTCGTTCTGGCCGCGATAGGTGGGGAGTTCGTCCCGCACATGCCACAGCGCCTCGCCCATGCCGGCCACATTGCCATGCCCGAAGATTGCCCACATGCCGGCGAAGATCGGCACCTTCTTGCCGTCGACCACGGTCATCTGCGCCGTCATGAATCTGACGAGCGCCTGCGCGGCGGTGAGACGAATGGTCTTGCTCATGTGAACGCTCCTCGAGGAATTCCGTATCTTGTTATTTGCCGTCATCCCGGCGAAAGCCGGGACCCAGCTTCCTTCCGGCGCCCAAAGCGGGGCCCCGGCTTTCGCCGGGGTGACGGAATGTAGAGGTCACGCCGCCCTCGCCTTATTCCATATTTCCACAAGCGCCTGAAACCGCACCGCCATGTCAGCAACCGCCTGCTCATCCGTCATCTCGCCGCGCAACCACGCCTGCGCGGCACTGCTGAAGATCGTCCGCCCCACCGCGAAGCCCTTGACGATGGGCTGTCCCGCCACCGCCGCAAAGCCTCTGGCAAGTTCGTCCTCCGGCGCGTCAAGGCCCAGCAGCACCACGCCACGGCACCACGGATCATTCTTGTCGATCACGTCCGCGATGTTCTCCCAGGCCCTCGCGGAGGCCTGCGGCTCCAGCTTCCACCAGTCGGGCTTGATGCCAAGGGCATAGAGTTCCGTCATGGCGCGCGCGATGGTCATGTCGTCAAGGGGGCCGTTCTTGCCGGCGATGATCTCGACCAGCAGTTCGCGCCCCACCTTGCGCGCCGCCTCATAGAGCGTCCGCAGCGTCTGCGCCTGCTCGTCCTTCATTTCTCTCGGATCATCCGGGTGATAGAAGGCGAGGCACTTGATGGTGTGCGTCACCGGCCAGTCGACCAGCCTTGCGCCCACATCCTGCGTGAACTCGAAGCGCAACGGGCGCGAGCCCGGCTGTTCCAGCGGGCGGCCCACCCACAACCCCAGCTTCGCGGCATCGAACATCGCCTCGCGGCCATAGACATCGTCGAGCAGCGTGCCATAGCCGGGCTCGCCCTTGGACACGCGACCAATGGCCCGCATGGCCAGTCGCTTGAAGTCGTTGAGGCGCGTGCGCGGTGCGCCCGCATCATCGGCCATCTTCTCCATCTGCATGCGGTGGTCGATGGCGAAGGCCAGAAGCTGGTCCGGCTGCTTGCGCCGCGTGGTCGCCCAATGCACGTGGTTGATTGCCTCGTCCTTGCGCAGCGCCCGGTGCTCGCTGCCATGCGTCAGGAAATACTGCAGCTCCTCCCATGTCGGGATCTCGGGCGAGCACAGAAGCCGCGACACCGCGAAGGCACCGCAGGCATTGGCCCATGTGGCGCTCGTCGCATAATCCTCGCCACGGAGCCAGCCGCGCAGGAAGCCGGACATGAAGCTGTCGCCCGCGCCCAGCACGTTATAGACCTCGATGGGGAAGCCCTTGCCCACGATGCCCTTGTCGAGTGCATCGGGAATGGCATCGGGATAGACCACGCAGCCCATCGGCCCGCGCTTCAGCACGATCACCGCCTTTGAAAGCTGGCGAATGATCCGCAGCGCCTCCAGCGTGTCTTCCGTACCTGCCGCGATGTGCACTTCCTCTTCCGTGCCGACGATCAGGTCGCAGTCGGGCAGGATCGACCTCATGTGCTCGGACACCTTGTCCGACTTGATGTAGCGCTCCTCGCCCGCGCCCAAGCCCGCAAGGCCCCACAGGTTCGGCCGGTAGTCGATGTCGAGGATCACGCGTGCGCCATGGGCCCTGGCGATGCGCATGGCCTTTCTCTGCGCCGCATCGGTGTTCGGCCTGGCGAAATGCGTGCCGGTCACCAGCACGGCGCCTGAGGACATGATGAAGTCCTCGTCGATGTCGGCTTCCGAAAGGGCCGAGTCCGCGCAGTTGTCGCGGTAGAAGATCAGGGGGAAGGTCTTGTCGTTCTCGACCGAGAGCAGCACCAGCGAGGTGAGCCGCGCAGGGTCGGTGGCGATCCCGTCCAGTGCCACGCCCTCGCGCGCCATCTGTTCCCTCACGTAGCGCCCCATCTGCTCGTCACCCACCCGGGTGATGAGGCCGGACTTGAGCCCGAGACGGGCCGTGCCGATGGCAATATTTGACGGGCAGCCCCCCACCGACTTGGCGAAGGAGGCGATGTCTTCCAGCCTGGAGCCGATCTGCTGGCCATAGAGGTCGACCGAACACCGCCCGATGGTGATGACGTCCAACCGCTGCCGGGGGCCTGATCCCGCTGTCATGTCGCACTCCGAAACTCTGTTTGCTGGCTTGACAATACGAAACAGCAATTCCAAAATGAAGTCAATTCGGAATGTTTGTTCCAAACATGATCGGCTCGGGGGACGGGTTGGGCAAGCTTGTTGCGCAACCGAAAAGGCTACGAAATGCGTCGAACAGCAAGGCAAAATCATCGCTGCAGCATCGGCAAGTCACCCTTCGGCGGCATCCTGCATGAGCGCAACAAAAGCTTCTCGGTCGGTAGCCAGGCCGCAACAGAACGGGCTCGAATCCATCGCGGTCACCGGATGAACATATTCGGTTGCGCAACAAAATTGCGCATCGACCTGCGGATGCACGTCATCGCGCAGTCGACAGCATGCGGGGAGCATCTCCGGCAGTGCCGCGCAACACTCTTGCGCATCCCGCATGGATGCACGGCCAGGGCCGCCGGACAGCATCCGAAAAGCATCGAACAACGTCGCAGAAGCATCGCTTTTGCGTCATCCATCAACCGCAATGAACGACTTTTGAAGGAGACATTGAATGCTGCGTTTTGGACTCTTGGGGGCGGGCCGCATCGGCAAGGTGCATGCCCGGACCATCGCCGCCTCCGGCAAGGCCAGGGTGGCCTACCTGGCCGACGCCCTGCCGAAGGCGGCGGCGGATCTGGCCGCCGAGGTGGGCGCCAAGGTGGCTTCGGTGGAGGACATCATCAGGGCCACGGATGTTGACGCGATCCTGATCGCCACGCCGACGCCGTTCCATGCCGAGCAGATCGAGGCGGGCTCCAATGCCGGCAAGGCGGTGCTGTGCGAGAAGCCGGTGAGCCTGTCGGTGGCGCGCATCGAGGCGTGCCTGAAGACGGTGGAGAAGAACAAGACGACCCTGATGATCGGCTTCAACCGCCGCTTCGACCCCAACTTCGCCTCGCTCGCCAAGCGCCTGCGCGAGGGCGTCATCGGCAACATCGAGATGGCCACCATCATCAGCCGCGACCCCTCCCCGCCGCCCGCCGAATATGTGAAGAGCTCGGGCGGCATCTTCCGCGACATGATGATCCACGACCTCGACCTCGCCCGCTTCCTCGTCGGCGAGGAGTTCGTCTCGGTAAGCGCGCTGGGTGCGGCCCTCGTCGACAAGAAGATCGGCGATGAGGGCGACTGCGACACGGCCGCCGTGCAGATGCAGACGGCGTCGGGCAAGATCGCCGTCATCACCAACTCGCGCCGCGCCACCTATGGCTATGACCAGCGCATCGAAGTCCATGGCTCGAAGGGCATGCTGCGCGCCGGCAATGTCCACAACACCACCGTCGAAGTGGCCACCGCGGATGGCTTCCACGAGGACCCGATCCTCAACTTCTTCACCGAGCGCTATGGCCAGGCCTATTCGAACGAGGTGCTCACCTTCATCGACGCCGTCACCAACAACAAGCCCGTCGCCCCGTCGGGCCATGACGGGCTGCAGGCCCAGAAACTTGCCGATGCGGCCACGGAATCGTGGATGACCGGCAAGCCCGTGAAAGTGAGCTGAATCAGATGAATAGCGACAGCCTCAGGCATCTCTCGATGGACGGCAAGACCGCCGTCATCACCGGTTCCACGCAAGGCCTGGGCGAAACCATCGCCCACCTCTTCGCCGACCGCGGCGTCACCCAGATGGTCATCACCGGCCGCAACGCCGAGCGCGGGCAGCGGGTAAAGGCGGCACTCGAGGCGAAGAAGGTGAAGACCGTCTTCGTGCAGGCCGATCTCGTGAAGCTCGCCGACGTGCGCAAGATCATGGCCGCCTGTGATGCCTCCTTCGGCCGCATCGACGCCCTCGTCAACGCCGCCGCACTGACTGACCGCGGCACCATCTGGGACACCTCGGAAGCCCGCTACGACGAGCTTTTCGATGCCAATGTCAAGGCGCCCTTCTTCCTCATGCAGGATGCGCTGCACCTGATGAAGACGTCGAAGACCAGCGGCACCATCGTCAACATCCTGTCGATGTCGGGCCATGGCGGGCAGGACTTCCTCACCGCCTATTCGACCACCAAGGGTGCGCTCGCCACCATGACCAGGAACGTCGCCTATTCGGTGATGAAGTACCAGATCCGCGTCAACGGGCTCAACATCGGCTGGATGGATACGCCCGGCGAGGACCGCATCATGAAGACCTATCATGACGCCAACCCCGACTGGCTGAAGAACGCCGAGGCCGGCCGCCCCTTCGGCCGCCTGCTGAAGCCCACGGAAGTGGCCCGCGCCTGCGGCTACCTGTCGAGCGACGAGTCCGGCCTGATGACCGGCTCCATCATCGACTTCGACCAGCAGGTGCTGGGTGCCGGCAACAGCTCCGCCGAGCCGCCCGCCGCCGTCTGGTAGGCACCCCGACGGCCGCCCGCAAGGCGGCCGTCGTCACGTCCGGATGATGCTTCTGCAGTGCGGAACGTTGCCGGGAGCATGCGTTTAGATGCAGAAAGCGTTGCCGCCGTAGACACGGGTTGCGCCAGACCCGTGCAACCGCGCGCGCATGTGAGACGGATTGCAGCGACCATCGCGATGCATGCAAAACGGATGGTGTGCGTCGATTCAATGATGCTGTTCGACGCAAGAAGTGTTGCTGCCGTTGACATTGCGCGTTGTCCTTCTGGGCAACGAACCGCTACGGTGAAAACAATTCAGATTGCACCGACCGCAACAGGAATATGTTCAACCTGCGGCGAATGCATGCCAGCGGCAAGGCGACAAGCGCCCTGCATCACGTCTGCGGAACCGCGAAAAGGATTTCCGGATCAGGCCCGGCAATGATGGACGCGGATAGAGCGTCGCGACGCGCGGCAGATATAGAACACCCGTTCCATCTGACCTGCGCTGCGGAGAGCCCTTAAACGTCCTCTCCCGCGTCTTCAGCGGGAGAGGACGTGAGACGCCACGCGGCGCAAAGCGGGCGCGGGAGGAAGGCGTGCGGGCGAGGGGTTGGCGTGCTAGACCGCGCGGCACACAGTGACAGGAGGCTCCCTTGAGCGACGACGTGAAGGACTCGAACGGCAACATCCTGAAGGACGGTGATTCCGTTCATGTGATCAAGGACCTGAAGGTGAAGGGTGCGGGCGAGACGCTGAAGCGGGGCACCTTGATCAAGAACATCCGGCTGACCGGCAACCCGGGCGAGATCGAGGGCCGGACCTCGACCATCAAGGGACTGGTGCTGAAGACCGAGTTTTTGAAGAAGACCTGAGGGCCGCCGGGGTGACGGCAATGGAATGTGGAGACGCCGAGCTCAGCGCTGGGTGAGTTGCTGGCACTCGTACCAGACGCGGGCGTTGTCGGCGTAGGGGTCCATGCCGGAGGTGCGACGCAGCACGGCCTTGACGCCCTGGCGGGTGCACTTGCCCACCGACTTGAAGACCACGCCGGCGCTCCAGGCGGTGGGCGGCTGGCCGGGACGGCGCTCAAAGATCACCAGGCGATAGGGGCCGCCGCCGGGCGGGCGAAAGCCGGGGGGCGGCGCGTAGGGATCAGGGCCATAGCCGGGCGGCTCCATGCCGGGGGGCGGCGGTGGATAGCCATCGGGCTCCGGGTAATATTGCGGCGGGTCCTGATACTGCAGGCGGGCCCGAGGCTCGGGCTGCAGCGTGGCCTGCTGCTGCACGACGGGCTTCTTCTGGACCGGCTTCTGCGGCGGCTTCTGCTGCGCCACCGGGCGGGCGGGCTGGGCGGGCTTGGCCTTGGGCAGCGGCGGCGGTGCGGACCCGGCGGGGGCAGGAGCAGTCGCCGGAGCGGCGGCAGGGGCCTGGGCATTGCCGGAGGAGCCGAAGACCGGCTTGTCGGACTTGGCGGCGGAGTTGGCTTCCGGATTGGCTTGCGAACCGACACCGGACGCAACATCAGGCATGGGGACGGGCGCAGGCGTGACTGCGGCTTCCTCGATGCCGGGTGGATTGTCCTCGGTGGCGGTGGAGCCGAAGACCGGCGGCTGGGCCGGCGCCTGCTGGTCCGGCGCGGCGACGGTATCGGGCGTGGCTTCGGCAGCAGGAGTGGTTTCAGTTGCGGCGGGCTTCGGGGCGACAGCCGCCACCTGCGGCGCGGTGCCGGGAAGCGACGGGGCGTCCGGGCCGCCGGGCAGGAACACCCAGGCGGCCGCGCCGCCAATGGCAAACATCAGCAGCAGCGGAATGGCGAAGGGGAAAAGTGAGCGCGACTTGCGGCTGGCTGCCGCCCTGGCCTGCGGCGGCACGGCGGGCTGGGGGCGGATGTCGCCGAGGTCGAGGTCAGGCGGGGATGCGGCAGCGGCCTGCTCCGCCGCACGCTCACGCACCGCGACGCGGCGCTTGGTGGCCAGATGGGCGGCCAGTTCCTGCTCGGTGGCTTCCAGCAATTCAAGGTCATAGCCGTGGCGGGTCTCCGGGCTGCGGAGAACCTCATAGGCCTTCTGGATCGCGTCGAAGCGCTCTGCCGAGGCGGTGCCACCAGCGGCACCGGTGTCCGGGTGAAACTTCTTGGCGAGCGCGCGATAGGCGGCGGTGATCACGTCCGGATCGGCCGTGGGATCGATTCCCAGGGCAGCATAATGGTCGGGAATGGTGGTCATCGACGTGTGGGGGCCCCTGTTGCCGCTCTCTCTCAACGGGCCTCATCCCCCAACTTCGCGGCGGAATTCAGGCTCCCTGCTCGCGCCGCTCGGCAATGGCGACGGTCAGCGTCATGGCCAGCGTCAGGGTGGCGGCCATGGACCGGAAGCCCTCGAAATTGGCCTCCGAAATCTCGATCCACAGCCCGGCGGTCTGGGCCAGCGGCGAAAACGGGCTGTCGGTGATCGACACGATGGGAACGCCCTTGTCCGCCGCCGCCCGGGTGAGGCTGACGGTCTCAGAGGCATAGGGCGTGAAGGAAATGGCCAGCACCGCGTCCTTCGGTCCTGCGAAGGTGATCTGCTCCGCCGCGAGACCGCCCACGGCGTCCACCAGGATCGCCCGGACGCCGAGCTTGCCCAGCGCATAGGCCATGTAGGAGGCGATCGGGAAGGACCGCCGGAGGCCGATCAGGTAGATGGTCTCGGCGGCGGCCAGCTGTTCCACCGCGCCGTCGAGGGAGGCAGGATCGAGCTTTTCCTGCAGCGCCGCGATGGACTTGGCGGAGGCCTCGCAGAAACCGTGGAAGATGACGTTGGGCTTTGAGGTTTCGCGGGCATGCTCGCGCAGCTGCTGCAGGCGCTCGTCATAGTTCAGGATGCGGTCACGCAGGCGGGAGCGGAAGATCTCCTGCATGTCGGAAAAGCCCTGGTAACCCAGCGCCTGGCTGAAGCGCACCAGCGTGGAGGGTTGCACCTGCGCCTGTTCGGCAATCGAGGACACGGTGCCGAAGGCGATCTCGTCCGGGTTCTCGAGCGCAAAACTGGCAATCTGGGTGAGGCGCTTGGGCAGCGCCTGGGCGCGCTCGGCAATGAGTGCCTTGAGGGCTGCAAAGTCGCGCGGGGGCGGAAGGGTTTCGGTCATTGGAACGAATATTTCATGAAAGGGGAAACGTTCCAAATGGTTTTGGGCCGCTCGTCCCGTCACCCGTGCGAAGGATGGGAGACGGGGGATGATGGCGTCCTTGACCTTAGCTCTCGTCCCAGCCCCTGCTGCGGCGCGACGGGCCGGAGACCGGGGGGCGGCGGCGCATGGCGTCGGGGTTCGGCGCATCGCCACCCGACAGCGCGCGGCGCAGGCGGCGGAGGATGACGGACTTGGACTTCTCGTCGCCCGCCTTGCTCACCGTGTCCTTGATGTCGAGCAGCAGTTCCGCCATGTCGTTGTGGCTGTCGAAGCGGGCAACCATGGTGGGATCGATGCGCGGGTGCGTCTCCTCCGCCAGGAAGGCGCAGGCCTCGCCCGTCAGGTCATAGACGGAATCGAGCGACGGGATGAGGATGCAGTCATGCGGCATGCCGATGCCCTGCAGGTCGTCGGAAAGCGCACGCTGGCCTTCTTCTTCGCCATGCGTGAGGAAGGTCGAGCGGCCGATGGGCAGCCGCTCCTTCACCCACTGCACGAGTTCCGGTCCGTCGGCGTGGCCGGAGTAATCCTCGACCTGGCGGATCGCCGCCTTGACGCTGATTTCCTCGCCCATGATGGTGACGGTCTTCGCGCCATCCTGCAGGATGCGGCCCAGCGAACCCTCGGCCTGGAAGCCGGCCAGCAGCACCGTGGTCGAGGACTGCCACAGATGGTTCTTCAAGTGATGGCGGATGCGCCCCGCATCACACATTCCACTTGCCGCGACGATGATGCGGAAGCCGGTGAAGCGGGCCAGCGCCTTGGAATCTTCCACACTCTCGGTGACGCGCACATAAGGCGACGTGAAGGCGCGCCTGAGGTCGCCCGCATGCTGCATCTCGGCCGCGTGCTTGACGAAGATGGCGGTGGCCCTGGAGGCCAGCGGACTGTCGATGAAGATGGTGGCCTTGGGAATCTGCCCGTCATCCATCAGCTTGACGAGATCGGTGACGAGCTCCTGCGTGCGCTCCACCGCGAAGGAGGGGATGAGCAGCGCGCCCTTCTTGCCGGCGGCCTCGTTCACCTCACCCGCAAGGATCAGCCGGCGGGCCTCCTCGCTGCGCTCGAAACGGTCGCGCCCGCCATAGGTCGACTCGCAGACAACGAAATCAAAACCGGTGGGGGCTGTCGGGTCGGGCTGCAACATCTTGTTGCCAGGGCCGAGATCGCCTGAGAACAGGATGCGCAGGGGCTTCCTTCCCTCCTGATCCACTTCCACTTCGATGGAGGATGAGCCGAGGAGGTGGCCGGCGTTCCAGAAACGTGCCCGGATGCCGGGGGCAGGACTGATCCATGTCTCGTAAGGATGGCCCTCGAAATGCTCGAGTGTCGCCATCGCATCATCCTGCGTGTAGATCGGCTGCACCTCCTCCATCCCGCGCTTGGCGCGGCGCTGGTTGAGCTGCTTCACTTCCATTTCCTGGATGCCACCCGAATCCGGCAGCATGATGCCGCAGAGGTCTACAGTGGCCTGGGTGCAGTGGATGCGGTTCCTGTAGCCGTGCTTCACCAGTTTCGGCAGAAGCCCAGCGTGATCGATGTGGGCATGCGTCAGCAGCACGGCGGTGAGCGAAGCGGGATCGAAGGGGAATACACGGTAGTTCAGCTCGCGCTCGGTCTTCGAGCCCTGGAACATGCCGCAGTCGACGAGCAGCTTCGCCTTGTCCGTCTCGATCAGGTAGCACGAGCCGGTGACGGTGCGCGCCGCGCCATGGAACTTCAGACGGATCATGCGTGATCTCCCGGCGTCTTGAGGCCGCGTTTGATGAGCAACTCCCAGGCCTGGCGCGGTGTATCGGCGAAGCCAAAGAGATCGAGGTTCTTGCTTTCCACCATGCCGGTATCGACGAATTGCTGGAAGTTGATGAGGCTCTTCCAGAAACTGGAGTCATAAAGCACGACGGGCAGATCGTCATCCATCTTGCCGGTTTGGCGGAGCGTGAGGATCTCGAACAGTTCGTCCATGGTGCCGAAGCCGCCGGGGAACACGACGAGTGCGGCCGCACGAATGGCAAAATGCATCTTGCGCATCGCGAAATAATGGAAGCGGAAGGTGAGGTCGGGCGTCGAATAGGGGTTGGGATCCTGCTCCATGGGGAGCGTGATGTTGAAGCCGATCGATGGGGCACCCACATCATGCGCACCGCGGTTTGCCGCCTCCATGATGCCGGGGCCGCCACCGGTGGCAATCACGTTCTGGCGGGGGCCATTGTGCTCGAGCTTGGCGCCGCCCTCTTCCGAGCAGATGCGGGCGAACTCACGCGCTGCGTCATACCAGCCATTCGCCTCGCCCGGCTTCACGCGCGCCGAGCCGAAGACGATGACGGTGCTGGCGACACCCCACTTCCGCAGGTGCTCTTCGGGCTTCTGGTACTCGAGCTGGAAGCGCAGGCCTCGCGTCGAGTCACCCAGCAGGAAGTCCTGGTCCAGGACGGGAAGGCGGTAGGCGGGAGCGGCCTTCTGGGCCTCGTTCGAGTCAGTCACGTTGCGGAAATTCCTGATGGATCGGGATGTCTGACACAGGGATAGGGCAGCCGGCGCCCGGCTTCAAGTGGCGGTCCGAGGGTAGCTTTCCAGCCTTGCCCATGACAGGATGGCCGCTTTGTGACGGAGGGGAAAATGGCTGAGAAACCGAGGGCCTTCGGCGAGCGCTACATCGTGAAGCCCGGCAAGGCCTTCAAGCTGTCGGATTGCGACCCGCGGGCCGCAAATGGCTTCACCGACAAGGAGGCCACCAAGGCGGACACGGTGCGCGATGCCACCGCCATCGACGCACTGCAGGACCGGCTCTTCGCGGAGGGCAAGCGGTCGCTGCTGGTCATCCTGCAGGGCATCGACTGCTCGGGCAAGGACGGCACGGTGCGCGCGGTGTTCAACCATTGCGGCCCCATCGGCGTGAAGGTGGCCCCCTTCAAGGCGCCGACCGTGGACGAACTCGCCCAGGACTATCTCTGGCGTGTGCACAGGGTGTGTCCGCCCCGCGGCTACATCGGCATCTTCAACCGCTCGCACTACGAGGACGTTCTGGTGGTGAAGGTGAGGGGTTTCGCGCCCGCTGAGGTGATCGAGAAGCGCTATGACGAGATCAACGCCTTCGAGAAGCTGCTTTCCGACAACGGCACGACGATCCTCAAGTTCATGCTCAACATCTCCAAGGAGGAGCAGGCGGAACGCCTGACCGAGCGCATCGAGATCCCCGAGAAGCGCTGGAAGTTCAACCCCTCCGACCTCGAGGACCGGGCGCTGTGGAACGACTACATGAAGGCCTATGAGGTGGCGCTCACCCGCTGCTCGACGCATCATGCGCCGTGGTACGTGATCCCGGCCGACCGCAACTGGGTGAGGAATGCCGCCGTCTCGCGCATCGTGCGCGAGACACTGGAGGACATGAACCCGAAATATCCCGAGCCCAAGGGGTGGGACCCCAAGACCGTGAAGGTGGTGTGACGTGGATCTGCAGCTGAAGGCCAAGCGCGCGCTCGTCACCGGCGCCAGCAAGGGCATCGGTCGGGCCATCGCCTTCGGCCTTGCGGCGGAGGGCTGCGACGTGGCGATCTGCGCGCGCGAGGCGGCGGGTGTTGCGGCGACCGTGACAGAGCTCAAGGCTTGCGGCGTCAACGCCTATGGCGCGAGCGTCGACGTGGCCGAGCCTCAGGCGCTGGAGAGCTTCGTGAAGGATGCCGCCGCTGCCCTGGGCGGCCTCGACATCGTGGTGTGCAATGCTTCGGCCTTCGCCCATGGCGCAAGCAAGGAGGCCTTTCGCGCGGCCTTCGACGTCGACCTGATGCACACCCGCAATGCCTGCGAGGCGGCCCTGCCGTGGCTTGAGCGATCAGGTGCCGGCGCCATCGTCGCCATCTCGTCGATCTCGGGCTCGGAGGATTATGGCTATGACGGGGTGTCCTACGGCACGATGAAGGCAGCACTGTTCTTCTATGTGAAGTCGCTTGCCCGCCACGTGGCGGGCAAGGGCATCCGCGCCAATGTCGTTTCCCCCGGAACGACGCTGTTCGACGGCGGCTTCTGGGACCGCGTGCGGCTGAACGACCCCAAGAGCTTCGCAGCCAATGTCGCGGCCAATCCGCTTGGCCGCATGGGCAGGCCCGAGGAAATCGCCGACGCGGTGGTGTTCCTCGCGAGCCCGCGCGCGAGCTTCATCTCCGGCACCAACCTGGTGGTCGACGGTACCCTGACCATGCGGGTGCAGGGGTAACGCGCGAGGCTTGACAAGTCGCGGCGGATTTTTCACGAGAGGGCCCTGATCAGCAACGGGTTTCGCTCATGGACACATCGACAGACATCTTCAACTGGCCGGCGCTGGTGGTCGGCTGTGCAGCACTGCTGGCCTGCATGTGCGTTCAGGGCAGCACGGTGGCGCTGGTGATGGGCAGGCTGAAACCGCGGTTGCGGGTGCTGGCGACGCAGAAGCGGAGCGTGCTGGCACATCTGCTGTTCTTCACCTGCGTCGTGATCCTGCTGATCTCGCACCTGGCCCAGATCCTGATCTGGTCGCAGTTCATCTACTGGCCGGGGGCCATGACCAACCCGCACAGCGCCGTGCTGTTCGCCGGCAGCACCTACACGACGGTGGGCTTTTCCAACGACAACCTGCCGCGCCAATGGCAGCTGCTGGCCGTCATCATGGCGGTGACCGGGCTCTTCGCCTTCGCCTGGAGCACCTCGATCCTCTACGCGCTGTCGCAGCAGATCTACCGTAACGAGGACTAGGCGCGCGACAGGAAGGCCTCGACCTCGTCACGGGTGGGGGCAGCCGCCGAGGCGCCCTTCTTCGTCGTCGACAAGGCGCCGCAGGCGGCCGCATAGCGCAGCGCCATCTCGATGCCCTGGCCCTGTTCCAGCGCATGGGCGAGGCCGCCGTTGAAGCTGTCGCCCGCCGCCACCGTGTCGATGGGCGTCACCTTGAAGGCGGGAATGATCTTCTCGATGCCCTCACCCGCAACCGCGAGGCCCTTGCCGCCGAGCTTCACCACCGCCGTCTTCGCGCCGCGCACGCGGAGCTCCCTGGCGGCCTTGAGGCCCTCCTCGGGTGACTGCGGCTGCCAGCCGAGGAGCAGGCCCGCCTCGCTCTCGTTGGGCGTGATGATGTCCACGGCCTTCAGCACGGACGCGTCAAGGTCCTTCGCCGGGGCCGGATCGAGGATCACCGTGCCGCCATGCGCACGCACGATGGCCGCTGCGGCGAGCGAGGCCTCGAGCGGCACTTCGAGCTGGAGAAGCAGCACGCGGGACTGCTCCAGCGCAGCGCGGCCCTTCTCGACATCTGCCAGATCAACGCGGAAATTGCTGCCGGCGATGACCGAGATGTAGTTCTCGCCGCCCTCGCCGACATTGATGATGGCGATGCCGGTGGCACCGTCATGGTCCTTGCGGATGAGCGAGAGATCGAGGCCATAGGATGTGAGCGCGCGCTCCGCACCCTTGCCGAAGTCATCAGCCCCGATGCGGCCAATGAAGGCGACGTCGCTGCCGAGCTTGCGCGCCGCAACGGCCTGGTTGGCGCCCTTGCCGCCCAGGCCCACGATGTATTCCTTGCCATGCAGCGTCTCGCCGGGCTTCGGCAGGCGATACATGTAGGCCGTCACGTCCATGTTGATGCTGCCGACGACGGCGATGGTCATGAGGGCCTCCTGTCTTATGTGTTGCGCTTGCGCGCGGCCAGCGTGCGGAGCCGCAGCGCGTTGAGGCGGATGAAGCCGGCCGCGTCCTTCTGGTCATAGGCGCCGCGGTCATCCTCGAAGGTGACGAGGGCGTCGCTGTAGAGCGACTTGGGGCTCTTGCGGCCGGTGACGATGACGTTGCCCTTGTAGAGCTTGAGGCGCACCGTGCCCTCGACATGCTCCTGGCTGCGGTCGATGGCCGCCTGCAGCATCTCGCGCTCCGGCGAGAACCAGAAGCCATAATAGATGAGCTCGGCATATTTCGGGATAAAGCTGTCCTTCAGATGCGCCGCCTCGCGGTCAAGCGTGATCGACTCGATGGCGCGGTGCGCAGTGAGAAGAATGGTGCCGCCGGGCGTCTCGTAGACGCCGCGCGACTTCATGCCGACGAAGCGGTTCTCGACGAGGTCCAGCCTGCCGATGCCATTGTCATGGCCCAGGCGGTTCAGCTCGGTGAGGATGGTGGCGGGCGACATCTTCTTGCCGTCGATGGCGACGGGATCGCCCTTCAGGAATTCGATCTCGATGGAGGTTGCGTGATCGGGCGCATCCTCCGGCGCGATGGTGCGCTGGTAGACATAAGGCGGCGGCTCCACCCACGGGTCTTCCAGCACCTTGCCCTCGGACGAAGAGTGCAGGAGGTTGGCATCGACCGAGAAGGGCGCATCGCCGCGCTTGTCCTTGGCGACGGGAATCTGGTGGGTTTCGGCAAAGGCGATCAGGTCGGTGCGGCTCTTGAACTCCCACTCACGCCAGGGCGCGATGACCTTGATGTCGGGGTTCAGCGCATAGGCCGTGAGCTCGAAGCGGACCTGGTCATTGCCCTTGCCGGTGGCGCCATGGGCGATGGCATCAGCGCCGGTCTCGGCGGCGATCTCGATCAGGCGCTTGGCGATGAGCGGACGCGCGATGGAGGTGCCCAGAAGATAGACCCCCTCATAGACCGCGTTGGCGCGGAACATCGGGAAGACGAAGTCCTTCACGAATTCCTCGCGCAGGTCCTCGATGTAGATGTCCTTGATGCCCAGCATCTCGGCCTTCTTGCGGGCGGGCTCCAGCTCGCCGCCCTGACCCAGATCGGCGGTGAAGGTGACGACTTCGGCGCCATACTCCGTCTGCAGCCACTTGAGGATGATGGACGTGTCGAGACCGCCGGAATAGGCGAGGACGACTTTCTTGACTTTCTGCCTGGACATGGAGCGCACCTGTTGGAATTGCTGTTCGCCACCTATCACGCCGGGGGAGGAAGCTGCAACTGCCACACCGGCATTCCACTGCCCCACGCAGCGGGGACAGGAACCAATGGCAATAGAGGCGGGAGGTGACGGGTGCGGGCTCCCCATAATGACCATCATCCCGGCGAAAGCCGGGGTGACGTCGACTATTGGGTCGCGTCCAGCGCGATGCGTTCCTTGGCGCGGAGTTTCTGGCTTTCGCTCTTCAGCTGGCCGCAGGCGGCCATGATGTCGCGACCGCGCGGGGTGCGGACGGGCGAGGCATAGCCTGCACGGTTGAGGATTTCGGCGAAGACCTCGATCGTATCCCACTCCGAGCACTCATATTGCGTGCCGGGCCAGGGGTTGAAGGGGATGAGGTTCACCTTGGCGGGAATGCCCTTCAGCAGCTGCACCAGGCGCTTGGCATCAGCGGGCGTATCGTTCACGCCCTTCAGCATCACATATTCGAAGGTGATGCGCCGCGCATTGGAGGCGCCGGGATAGCTGCGGCAGGCGGTGAGTAGCTCCTTGATCGGATACTTCTTGTTGAGCGGCACCAGCTTGTCGCGGATCTCGTCGGTCGTGCCATGCAGAGAAATGGCAAGCATGGTGCCGATCTCGTCGCCTGCGCGCTGGATTTCCGGGACGACGCCGGAGGTGGACAGCGTGATCCGGCGCTTCGAGAGCGAGATGCCCTCGCCGTCGGAGACGATCTCCATCGCGTCCTTCACGTTGTCGAAGTTATAGAGGGGTTCCCCCATGCCCATGAGCACGACATTGGTGATGTAGCGGCCGCTCAAGGGCGGGGTCGGGTTGGCCTCGATGTCCTGCGGCCAGTCCTTCACGCGGTCGCGCGCCGTCATCACCTGCGCCACGATTTCGCCCGCCGTAAGGTTGCGAACAAGCTTCTGCGTGCCGGTGTGGCAGAAGGTGCAGGTGAGCGTGCAGCCGACCTGGGACGAGATGCACAGGGTGCCGCGGTCTTCCTCGGGGATGTAGACCATCTCGACTTCATGGCGCGCACCGCGCTCGTCGGGGGCCAGACGCAGCAGCCATTTCTTCGTGCCGTCATTCGAGGTCTGCTCGGTGACGATCTCCGGGCGGCCGATGATGAAGGTCTCTTCGAGGCGCTGGCGCAGGTCCTTGGCGATATTGGTCATCTCGGCAAAGGAGGTGACGCCGCGCTGGTAGAGCCAGTGCCACACCTGCCCCGCCCGCATGCGGCGCTGCTTTTCCGGCACGCCGGCGCGGCCCATCGCCTCGGCCAGGCCCTCGCGGGTGAGCCCGAGGAGCGTGGGGCGCGGGTCGTTCGGAATGTAGCGCGGCGGCGCTTCGACGGTGGACAGCAGCGTGGTCATGGACCGGGCCCATAGCATGAAATGGAACGGAAATGCGAGCGAGGCCCCGAAATAGGAGCTTCAGGGCCCCTTGACCAGTGCGACGATGGGCCCCAAGGGCGCAAAGGCGTCGCTGCGGTTGATCTCGGGCGCATGGAGGCTGGAAATCGAGCCGTCGAGGAACAGCGCATTGGGGCAGTTGAGCCGGTCCTTGAATAGGCGGGCGAAGGAATGGAAATTCACCCAGTCCTCGCTGATGACGAAGACAAGGGTGTGGCCGTCGGGCGCGCCCACCCCGTTGCGCCGCTGCAGCGATGTGCCATCGGGCGAGAACCTGGGGTGGATCTGGCCGTCGACCACCAGCATGGGGCCGGACTGGCTGGCGAATTGCGGGCGGATTCCGGATGCCGCGAAGGCCTCCGTCTCCATCACGCCGGCCTTGCTGCCATCGATGAAGAAGATGCCATTGGGCTTCATGTGGAAATTGCCCGGGCCATTGCGCCGGTTGAGCTTGTGCAGCGTGCGGCCAGCCTCGATGTAGAGGCCGACGGGCTTCAGGTCCTCGCCATACATGCCGGCGTTCATGGCGAAGGCAAGGTGCTGGCCCTTGTCCTGGAGCGCCACGGTGAGGGCGGCAAACGAACCATAGGGCTCGCCATTGCCATCGAGGCTGAAGAGTTGGAGATGATCCTGCCGGAGGTCGAAGCGGCAGACCGTATAGTCATTGCCTTCGTAGGTCTCGGCGATGCAGGCGGCCTCGGCCCGCGCCCCACCGAGCAGCAAGCCAAGCAAGACAAGCAAGAGCCGGGCCGCCCGGCACATTTTACTTGCAGGCCTTGTCGATGGCGGCCAGCGCCGCCGAGATGCCCTGCAGCGAATAGCTGTCCTCGGTGGTCTTGCCGCGCCAGGAGGTGCCCTTCACCTTGAGCGACTTGCCGTTCTTCATGGCGGCGACGATCTTCTTGTCGCTGCCGGTGTCCACCCAGGCGGTGTCGCCCTTCGAGAACATGTCATAGCCCTGGTCGTCGATCGTCAGCTTGACGGCTTCGCCTTCCTTGAAGGGATAGCCGATGATGGTGGACACCTCGCCCTTCACCGGTGGCTTGCGCCCCGGCATGTTGGTGACGAGGAAGAAGGCGGGGTCACGCTTGACGCCCTTGGGGTCGGTCGACTTCGGGGTGGAGGAGACGTAGCAGACCTTGGAATCGGCTGCCTCGTAGGAATAGGCGACCCAATCCTCGAAGACGCCGACCTGCTTGGGTTCATTCTCCGCATGGGCAAGGCCCGCGGTGAGGGTGAGAAGGGTGATCCCGAGGACACCCGTGCGCCGTATCTGATTCATCCGGAAACCTTAATCTTGGCCGAGGCGAAAATCCAATGGTGCAGGATTTCGGCCCAATTTTGGCGGATCGTGACACTTCGGCAGTCTGGCCGGATGGATTATTGCAGCGCAACAGGCATTAGGCTAGCGTTTCAGCTCATACGTGAAGGATTTCGATCATGGCGGCAGTGGAAAGCGAAATGATATCAACGGTTTGCGTGGCACATCTGGTGAGCCACCTGGACCAGGCGGCCACCGCCGTGGAGATCCTGCTGGCCAAGGCCAAGGCAAAGGTGGCGGCCCGCGTGATGCCCGGCGGCAAGATCAACGCGCGCCTCCTGGACGAGGAACAGCATGCGGCACATGGCCTTGCGTGGCTCGCAACCTATGCCGCGACGCTGCGCGAACTGGCGAATTTCGCCGGGCGGCTGGAGACCGAAGGCAAGCTGGGCGAGATCGAGCAGCTGACGACCCAGATCGCAGCGGGCGAATACCTGAACCACGTGGCCGGCGGCATCCCGATGAACCAGGGGGAGTTCCTGAGGCTGCCCGAGCTGGGCCTTTCGCGCAGCGAAACGGCAGGACTTTACGACCTTGTGCTGTTCGAGCGCGGCAACACGGCGGCGGCGCGCCGCCGGCTGGTGGAGCTAATGGTCGATGGCAATTTCGGGTCCTCCGGCCTCGACGAGACGCTCACCGAGATGCGCGAGACGATGCGCCGCTTCGTGGAGACCAAGGTGGCGCCCCATGCCCACCAGTGGCACCTCGACAATGCCTATGTGCCGATGGAGATCGTCAAGGAACTGGCCGAGCTCGGCGTCTTTGCGCTGACACTGCCGGAGGAGCATGGCGGGCTGGGACTTACGAAGGAATCAATGTGCGTCGTCTCGGAAGAGCTGTCGCGCGGCTGGATCGCCATAGGTTCGCTCGGCACACGCGCCGAGATCGCCTGCGAGCTGATCCTGTGCGGTGGCACCAAGGAACAGAAGGAGACGTGGCTGCCGAAGATCGCGAGCGGTGAAATTCTTCCCACCGCCGTATTCACCGAACCCAACACAGGCTCGGACCTCGGATCCTTGCGCACCCGCGCGGTGCGCGATGGCGATGTCTACAAGGTGACGGGCAACAAGACCTGGATCACCCACCCGGTGCGCGCCGACGTGATGACGCTCTTGGCCCGCACCAATCCGGACGAGACGGGCTACAAGGGCCTCTCGATGTTCCTGGCAGAGAAGCCGCGCGGGTCCGACGAGAACCCCTTCCCCGCGAAGGGCATGACCGGCGGCGAGATCGAGGTGCTCGGCTATCGTGGCATGAAGGAATACGAGATCCGCTTCGAGGACTTCGAGGTAAAGGCCGAGAACCTGCTGGGCGGCATCGAGGGCCAGGGCTTCAAGCAGCTGATGCAGACCTTCGAGGTCGCACGCATCCAGACCGCGGCACGTGCGGTGGGAGTGGCGCAGAGCGCGCTCGACATCGGGTTGAAATATGCCAAGGACCGCGCGCAGTTCGGCAAGCCCATCCTGGCCTTCCCGCGCATTGCCGACAAGCTGGCGCTGATGGCGGCAGAAGTGATGGCGGCGCGGCAGCTGACGCTGTTCGCCTCGCGCGAGAAGGATGCAGGCCGCCGCTGCGACCTCGAGGCCGGCATGGCGAAGCTCTTGGGTGCCCGCGTCGCCTGGGCCGCTGCCGACAATGCGCTGCAGATCCACGGCGGCAACGGCTTCGCGCTCGAATACCAGATCAGCCGCGTGCTATGTGATGCGCGGATCCTCAACATCTTCGAGGGTGCGGCAGAGATCCAGGCACAGGTTATTGCACGCAGGCTGCTCGAGGGCGGGAATTGACAGCCGAGAAGGCACACCAGCGGCGCCAATGAGGATGCGCGGATCACGTCCGCGCACCGTGAGAATTTGGGGTCTGCTCTCCTTCCTCTTCAGCTTGCCACGGCCCTCTTCAGCTTGCCAGGGCTTGACCGGAACATCCTTTTCGGTGGAAGCCGGCAGTGATGAAAGCAAAGGACCACACCGATGACCCGCACCATCCTCATCACCGGCTGTTCCACCGGCATCGGCTGGACCTGTGCGCTCGGCATGAAGCAGCGGGGCTGGCGGGTGTTGGCCACGGCACGAAAGCCTGAGGATCTCGCGAGGCTTGAAGCCGAAGGGGTCGAGGCGATCCATCTCGACTATGCCGAGCCAGCCTCCGTCACCGCCTGCGCAGCCGAGGTTGCGAAGCGCAACGGTGGCAAGCTTGATGCGCTGTTCAACAACGGCGCCTTCGGGCAGCCGGGCGCAGTGGAGGACCTGACGCGCGAGGTGCTGGAGGCGCAGTTCGCCTGCAATGTCTTCGGCTGGCACCAGCTGACGCGTGAGTGCCTGCCCCTGATGCGGGCCAATGGCGGCGGGCGCATCGTGCAGTGCTCCTCCGTGCTGGGCCTCGTGGCGCTGAAGTGGCGCGGCGCCTACAATGCATCGAAATTCGCCATCGAGGCGCTGGCCGACACGCTGCGGCTGGAACTGCGCGGCAGCGGCATCTTCGTGTCGCTGATCGAGCCGGGCCCCATCACCAGCAAGTTCGTCGAGACTTCGCTCAAGAATTTCGAGAAGAACATCGACGAGGCCTCTTCGCACTACCAGGACGCTTATGCCAAACAGCGCGCGCGGCTCGGACGCGGTGGATCGGCGCGCTACAAGCTGGGACCGGAGGCGGTGCTGGAAAAGCTCGTCCATGCGGTGGAGTCCCCGCGACCGCATGCACGCTATTATGTGACGCGGCCGACACAGTACATGGCGATTGCCCGTCGCATCCTGCCGCAGAGGCTGCTCGACTACGTGCTCGACAAGGCGTCGGACCAGTAGGACGCCCGGGCGGAATGCCGCCTTGACGCGACCCCCCTGCCCGGCCCATGGGGTGGCCCACACAGTCGGAGTTCGGAGCGAGCCTTGTTCTTCCAGTACTTAAGCTACATTGCGACGGCGGCCGTGGCGGTCGTGCTGCTCATGGGCCTGTTCAACATGTTCCGGGGCGGCTCGTCCAGCACCTCCCAGACTCTCATGCGCTGGCGCGTGGGCCTGCAGGCCGTCGCCATCATCGTCCTGATGGCGGCCTTCTATTTCACCCACCGGTAAAGCTTGAAACCACCACGACCCCTCCCCATCTCTCTGGCCGTTTGGCGGAGGGATTGCGATGGCTGTCACGGCTGACGAATTTACGGTGAGGGAGAAGTTCTTCCCCAAGCTGGCACGCGTGCTGGCGCGGGTGCCGCTGGCCGATGAGCTGGTGGCGGCCTATTACGCTGCCTTCGACCGGGCCACGCCGCTGAAGGCCAAGGGCATCCTGATCGGGGCTCTCGCCTATTTCATCCTGCCGATCGACGCGCTGCCGGACTTCGTGCTGGGGCTTGGCTTTACCGACGACATGGCGGTGTTGCTCGCCGCCTTCAACATGGTGCGCAACCACGTGACGGACGACCACCGCCGCCGGGCCCGCGAGACCATCGCGCGCCTTAAGGCCGGCGCACCCATTTCCGTGTGACGATCAGCACCGCGCCGGCGCAGACGGCCATGCCGAGGATCTGCACCGGCGTGAGCGTTTCGCCGAACAGGAAATAAGCCATCAGCGCCGAGACGCCGGGCACGAGGAAGATGAGGCTGGCGACACGGCCGACGTCACCCAGCCGGATCAGCAGCATCAGGAGCGTGATGGCACCCAATGACAGCACGACGACCGACCAGCCCAGCGCGAACCATGCATCGAAACTGCCGTCGAAGCGCATCTGCTCCATGAGCAATGCCGGGATCGCCACGGCCAGTGTCGCCCCGACATATTGCCAGGCGCCGCCGCTCGCAAGGTTCAGCGACGTGGCAAAGCGCTTCTGGTAGACCGTGCCGAACGAAATCGACAGCGCGCCGAAGACATTGACGGCGGTGGTCACGGGCGTGATGCCGCCCGCGAAACCGGCATGCAGCTTGGGCGACACCACCAGCGCAACGCCGAGAATGCCGACTGCGAGGCCCAGCCAGTGGCGAAGCGCGATCTTCTCCTTCACCATCCAGGCCGCGAGGATCGCCGTCATCAGTGGCTGCAGCCCGACGATCAGTGCCGAGACGCCCGCCGGCATGCCATGCGCCACCGCCCAGTAGACGGGGCCGAGATAGCCGCCATGCAGGAAGGCGCCGGCCACCGTGGCGTGGAAGGCCTGGCGTGGACCCGGCCACGGCGCCGCGAGTGCCAGTGCGATGGTGGCGAAGATGGCGCCTGCAATGGGAAAGCGGATCGACAGGAAGGTGAGCGGATCGGCATGGGGTGCTGACAGCCTTGCAACCACGAAGCCCGTTGCCCACATCAGGACGAACAGCACGGGAGCCGTGAGGGTGATCAGGCGGGTGGCAGGCGTATCTTGCATCGGGAGTGTCATTGGCACGGGCAGCGCCCCGCTGGCGAGTGCCGATTGCGCGCATCAACCATGCCCGGCAACCCGGTGGCCTGTCACCCAACACTGCGCTAATGAACGGCCATGACGGCCAAGCCTGATGATCAGGGACCGACCATCGCCGCCCTCGTGCGCGAGAGCTTCTACCGGCTGTTTGCCGATGAGGCCATTCCGCTCGCAGGCAACATCGCCTTCCGCACCGTGTTCTCGGTGTTCCCCTTCCTGATTTTCCTGACCGCACTGGCCGGCTTCTTCGGCAACGACAATCTGGCAGAGGGTGTCGTCACCTTCCTGCTGAGCGTGGCACCGCCGCGTCTCGTCGAGCCGCTGGTGCCGGAGATCCGCTCCATTCTCACCGTTCCGAGGACCGGACTTCTCTCGCTCTCGGCGCTGATCACCATCTGGAGCGCCATGGGGGGCGTGGACAGCGTGCGCGTCGGTCTCAACCGCGCCTATGACCTCCGCGAGACGCGAAGCCTGTGGTGGCTCTATTTCCAGAACGTGCTGTTCGTCATCGGCTCGGCGATCTTCCTGCTCGCCTTTGCCCTGCTCATCGTCTTCGCACCGATCATGATCCAGCTGGCGGAGACCTATGCGCCGGCACTCAAGGGCCACTTCGTGACCATCGAGCAGCTTCGCTACCCGATCGGCATCACGCTGCTCACCGCAGGCGTTCTGCTCTGCCACCGCGTGCTGCCCGCCAAGACGCTGGGCGTTCTCGAAGTGCTGCCGGGCGTGGTGATGACCGTGGTGGCGTGGGTGGTCATGTCCTCGGCCTTCTCGATCTACCTCGTGAACTTCAACACCTTCGCTTCGACCTATGCCTCGCTGTCAGGCGTGTTCGCGGCGATGTTCTTCGTCTACCTCGCGGCACTGGTGCTGATTTTGGGCGGCGAGGTGAACCGCGTGCTGGAAGTGCGCCGCATCATGCGCATGCAGCGGTTCCGGGTGCAGGAGGATGCGGAGGTTTAGTCGGCCCCTGACATCCCGGGATGCTGGCCTATTGTCTTCTCTCGCAAGGCGGGAGAAGACGCAAGTTCGCGTGGCACGGACGTGTTTATCTTCCCGACGCCTCGATCGCGTCGTCCAGCGTCTTGAGGCCCGTGGTGGGCGCCGACACGAGAACGGCCATGTTGCCGGGGCGGTGCTCGTTCTTCCACATCTTCATGTGGGCCTTGGGGATGTCCGCCCAGGAATAGACCTCCGACATGCAGGGATCGATGCGCCGCGCCATGACCAGCTTGTTGGCAGCAGAGGCCTGCATGAGGTTGGCGAAGTGCGAGCCCTGCACGCGCTTCTGGTGCATCCACAGGTAACGCGCATCCATGGTGAGGTTGAAGCCCGTGGTGCCGGCGCAGATGACGACCATGCCGCCGCGCTTGACGACCAGCACCGAGACCGGGAAGGTCGATTCGCCCGGATGCTCGAACACCATGTCGGCGTTGTTGCCCTTGCCGGTGAAATGCCAGATGGCCTTGCCGAACTCGCGGGCGCCTTTCATCCAGTCATTGTATTCGGGTGTTCCCACCGTCGGCATCTGGCCCCAGCAGGCGAACTTCTTGCGGTTGATGACGCCCTTGGCGCCGAGCTGCATGACGAAGTCCGCCTTGTCGTCCTCCGAGATGACGCCGATGGCATTGGCGCCCGTGGTGGCGGCAAGCTGGATGGCCATGGAACCGAGGCCCCCGGAGGCGCCCCAGACGAGCACGTTCTGCCCGGCACTCAGCACATGCGGACGGTGGCCGAACAGCATGCGATAGGCGGTGGCCAGGGTGAGGGTGTAGCAGGCGGCCTCCTCCCACGAGAGGTGCTGGGGCTTCGGCAGCAATTGCCGGGCCTGGACGCGGGTGAACTGCGCGAAGGAGCCATCCGGCGTCTCGTAGCCCCAGATGCGCTGGGAATTGGAGAACATCGGGTCGCCGCCGTTGCACTCCTCGTCGTCGCCGTCATCCTGGTTGCAGTGGATGACCACCTCGTCGCCCACCTTCCAGCGCTTCACCTTGGCGCCAACGGCCCAGACGATTCCGGACGCATCCGAACCTGCGATGTGGAAGGGGTTCTTGTGGCCGTCGATGGGGGAAATGGGCTTGCCGAGCGCCGCCCAGACGCCGTTGTAGTTGACGCCTGCCGCCAGCACGAGGACGAGGCACTCATCCTCGCCGATTGACCAAGTGGGAACGACCTCGACCTGCATGGCGCTGTCGGGGGCGCCATGACGCTCCTGCCGGATGCACCAGGCATGCATTTTCGCCGGAACATGGCCGAGCGGCGGGATTTCGCCGACCTCATAGAGATCCTTCACCGGGGCATTGCCATTGGCAGGCGCTGGGGCGGAATTGGCGGCGGCGGAACTCATGTCGTCTTCTCCCTTGAACACGTCGTGACGAGATTAGACGAGGCTAGACCATCTCGCACCGCAACAAAAGGAGGGGGTTCACTTGCACATGATTTGCCTGACTTGACAATAATAAGGCAATAAATAAAAGTATAGATTGCATGTCATGAGGATCATAACTTGATCGACCTGTTCGATTTGTGGGCAACTGCACGGCTTCCAGCCACGCTGGTCCCCGTTGCGCTCGTCTGCGCCGTGCTGGGCGCGGTCATCCTCACGCTGTTCACCAAACGAATGGGACTTGGCATATTGCTTATCAGCACCGCGGTCCTGTTCATCGGCGCCGTCCTGGCCAACCTGCTGACCAGCGGCATCCACATACCGCTCGACCGCTATTACGTGCGGCCCATGGTCATCTCCTGCATGGGCATGGCGGTCAGTTCGGTCCTCATGCTGCTGCTCCTGGCCAGAAGCCACAACGAATAGCCGCCGGCGGCCTGCCCAAAGGTCGAGGTTGCGGTGCAATATGGGCCATGCCAGCATGGCTGCCATCATGACCACGCGCGACAAACCCTGGCTCTTCCGCACCTATGCCGGCCATTCAACGGCGGCTCAATCCAACACGCTGTTCCGGACCAACCTGTCCAAGGGCCAGACGGGCCTGTCGGTGGCCTTCGACCTGCCGACCCAGACTGGCTATGACTGCGACCACGTGCTGGCGCGCGGGGAGGTGGGCAAGGTGGGTGTTCCCGTCTCGCACATCGGCGACATGCGCACGCTGTTCGACCAGATCCCGCTTGCCACCATGAACACCTCGATGACCATCAACGCCACGGCGGCCTGGCTGCTGGCACTCTATGTGGCGGTGGCCGAGGAACAGGGTGCTGCGCGCGCCAGCCTGTCGGGCACCACACAAAACGACATCATCAAGGAATATCTCTCACGCGGCACCTATGTGTTCCCGCCCGCCCCCTCGATGCGACTGATCACCGACACCATCGCCTTTTCCACGAAGGAACTGCCGAAGTGGAACCCGATGAACGTCTGCTCCTATCACCTGCAGGAAGCGGGTGCGACGCCGGTGCAGGAGCTTTCCTATGCACTCGCCACCGCCATCGCGGTGCTCGACAACGTGAAGGCGAGCGGGGCCGTTGCCCAGAAGGATTTTCCGGAGGTGTTCGGACACATATCCTTCTTCGTGAACGCCGGCATCCGCTTCGTCACCGAGCTTTGCAAGATGCGCGCCTTCACCGAGTTGTGGGACGAGATCGGCCGCGAACGCTATGGCATTACCGACGAGAAGCACCGCCGCTTCCGCTATGGCGTGCAGGTGAATTCGCTGGGCCTCACCGAGCAGCAGCCGGAAAACAACGTCTACCGGATCCTGCTCGAGATGCTGGCCGTGGTGCTGTCAAAGAACGCGCGTGCCCGCGCGGTTCAGCTGCCCGCATGGAACGAGGCGCTGGGGCTTCCGCGGCCCTGGGACCAGCAATGGTCGCTGCGCATGCAGCAGGTGGTGGCCTATGAAACCGACCTTCTGGAATATGGCGACATCTTCGAAGGCTCGACCGAGATCACGCGCAAGGTGGACGCCCTGAAGGACGAGGCGCGGGCCGAGCTTGCGAAGGTTCTGTCCATGGGCGGCAGCTCGGAGGAGGTGATCGCCTACATGAAGCGCCAGCTGGTGGAGAGCAACACCGCCAGACTTCACGCCATCGAGTCGGGCGAGACCAGGATCATCGGCGTCAACGCCTTCACCACCACCGAGCCCTCGCCGCTCTCGGCGGGCACCGACGCCATCATGACGGTGAAGGACGACGTGGAGTTCGCGCAGATCGATCAGCTCAAGGCCTGGCGCGCCGCGCGTGACGCGAAGGCCGTGCAGGCGGCACTCGCCGAACTGGCGAGCGCTGCGAAGGACGGCAGCAACATCATGGAGCCCTCCATCGCCTGCGCCAAGGCGGGTGTGACCACCGGCGAATGGGGTGGATGCTTGCGCGAGATCTTCGGCGAATACCGCGCCCCCACCGGCGTGGCGCTGACGATGCGGGCAGACGGCGGTGAGCAATTGGCCGATCTCCGCACACGCGTGAAGCGCCTTGCCGAGCGCATGGGCGAGACGCCGCGCTTCCTCGTCGGCAAGCCGGGCCTCGACGGCCATTCCAACGGCGCCGAGCAGATCGCCGTGCGCGCCGCCGACACCGGCCTCGAGGTGATCTATGACGGCATCCGCGTGACACCGGAGCAACTGGTGAAGACGGTGCAGGAGAGACAGGTCCACATCCTCGGCCTCTCCATCCTCTCAGGCAGCCACGTGCCGCTGATCCGCGACGTGATGCAACGCCTGCGCGCGGCGGGCCTCTCCATTCCAGTTGTCGCCGGCGGCATCATCCCGCAGGACGACATCAACGTGCTGAAGCAGCTGGGTGTGGCCGCCGTCTATACACCCAAGGACTTCGACATGAACCGCATCATGGATGACCTCGTGACGCTGATCGAGAAGCGCGCGGGAGAAGTGGCGGCGTAAGTTGCCTCACATGCCTTCGATTCGACCCCAGATGATGACGCGGTTTGCGCGGGGCACGGATGGCCTCTTAGCAGAAGCCGTGGCTGACATGCGCGCGGTTGGCTTGGCAGCTTTGCTGACCTTCTGCTTCTGTTTCCGGGCCGCACCGGCGGGATGCTAAACCTGCGTCGCGAGTTGCTCGCCGGCCAACGCCGTGGAGACAGTGCCCGGCACAGGCAGCGCCAGAAGCACGGAGAGCAGCAGCAGCCGGTCACATGAAACAACCTTGGCACGAATGATGCCCCATATCCAGCGCGACACATGCCTCCGCATGACGGCAGCACGGGCAGAGGAACGCCCCAAATTCTTGACTCCCGCTGAACTTTCCCCTATTTCCGGCCCACTGTGCGGCAGAGTTCATCCTTGTCGCGCGTATTGCGCTGCCTCCGGCAACCCAATTTCGTCTGAGTTTTCAGACACTTGAAGCGCACTGGACCATGGGTTTTCCAGTGCCGCCAAAGGGCGCGGGACAAAAGGAAGAAAGACCATGTACGCAGTCATCAAGACTGGCGGCAAGCAGTATCGCGTTGCAGCCGGAGACAAGATCCAGATCGAGAAGCTCGAGGGCAACCCGGGCGACCAGGTGAAGTTCGCCGAAGTGCTGATGATCGCCAATGGCGATGCCATCAACATCGGTGCCCCGCATGTGGCCGGCGCCACCGTGGTGGGCGAGATCGCCTCCCAGGACCGTGGCCCCCACGTCATCATCTTCAAGAAGCGCCGCCGCAAGCACTACCGCCGGCGCAACGGCCACCGCCAGGACCTGACCTCGGTGACCATCCGCGAAATTCTCGGCTAAGCGCTGACAGGAACCAGGAGAACACACCATGGCTCATAAAAAGGCAGGCGGTTCATCCCGCAACGGGCGCGATACGGCAGGCCGCCGTCTTGGCGTCAAGGCGTTCGG
>CANJMQ010000008.1 GCA_947475225.1 Bradyrhizobiaceae bacterium | reverse complement strand
GCTGGTCGTAATGGATGACAGCGCGTCCTGACTCGCTCAGCAGCTTGTAAGAATCGACATAGTTGTGCGCGGCACCCGGGCCGCCGTGCAGGATGAAAACAGGCGGCCTGTCGCTCGCCAGATCGCCCGTTACGCGATACCAGGTTTCATGGGCGCCGAATTTCGCGCACCCCTCGGTCTGTCTCAGTGCCATTCCAGCGTCCTTACGTCTCTCAAAACCCCCGCCGTCGCAGCGCAGGAGCCATCATACTGGCATCATTGCGGCCCAGAATTCAATGCTGCTGCCCGGCCTTGCAGCCGACTGTCTCATGATTACAGTGCCCCTACGTGCCATCGAGGCCGCCGGATTGCTTTTTTCGGGATAAGCAATGTCGCGTCCGTAGAAGTCCGGCGTTGCCCCTGCGTCCTCGCTGGCGCAAAGTCCGGTACCGCCTGGCTTGGGCGCCCTGATTTTTCATCTTCTGGAGGGTTTTTGTGATCGCCAAGTTGCTTCGTCTGTTCGTGCTGTTGTTTGTCTTCATGCCTGCCGCGCATGCGGATACGCTACCGCTCCCCGCAAATCTGACCGCCTTCAGCTCTCCGGAGGGAGAAGCCCTGCTCATTGGGGCCGAGTCTCGTGAGGCTTATTTCACGCTCGCCGACAATTACCTGACCCAGAAGACCCAGACATTCTGCGGCGTGGCCAGCATGGTGATGGTGTTCAATGCCATGCAGTTGCCTGCGCCTGACGTTCCGGAATATACGCCCTACAGGACCTTTACGCAGGACAATGTGTTCAATGCCAGCACTGAGGCGATTCTGCCGCAGGAAACGATCCTCAAGCAGGGCATTACGCTCGACCAGATGGGCGCCCTGCTGGCGGTTCAGCCGGTGGACGCTGTGGTCCGCCACGCCTCTGACGGTAGCCTCGACGCCTTCCGGACCGAGGCATCGGCCTATCTGGCGCAGTCTGACCACTTCGTGCTGATCAACTATTTCCGCAACGCCCTCGGCCAGCAGAAGGGCGGTCACTTCTCGCCACTCGCCGCCTATGACAAGGACAGCGACCGTTTCCTCATTCTCGATGTGGCCCGCTACAAGTATCCGCCTGTCTGGGTGAAGGCGGATGAGCTCTTTGCCGCCATGAACACCACGGATTCCGACAATGATAACAAGTCGCGCGGTTACGTCCTGATCGCCCGAAAGCCTTAGACCGGAGCGCGTCAGCGCGTCGCATCGGTCGTCGTCTGCGCCATTATCGAAAGGAACGTACCTTGCCTGATCCTATCCGCTTTTCTTCGACCGGCCCAGATGGCTGGCTTGCCACCCCCGACCAGCCGCTCGAACATGCCGAGCTTCTAAAGGGCGCGCCTGTTGGTCGCGATCATCCATATTTTGTTCAGCCGGGTCTGCGAGCGGGTATCTGGCGCTGCGGCGCCTATACCGAGCGTTACGACAATTATCCAGTCGATGAATTCATGGTGGTGCTCGACGGCGAAGTGACGCTGACGAGTGACGGGGGCTTCAGCGACACCTATCGCAGGGGCGATTCCTTCCTGCTCCCCAAGGGCTTCAAGGGCACGTGGCATCAGCCGGGGCCGATGTTGAAGTATTACGTGATCATCGGCTGAGCGATGTCCATTGTGGAAAGCTATGACTACATCGTCGCCGGGGCCGGCTCGGCGGGCTGTGTGCTCGCCAACCGGCTGGGCGAGGACAGGAGCCTGCGCATCCTCGTGCTGGAGGCGGGCGGTTCCGAGAAGGCTGTCATCGTCGACATGCCGGCGGCGCTGTCGATCCCGATGAACACAAGGCGCTTCAACTGGGGCATGAAGACCGAGTCCGAGCCGGGTCTTGACGGTCGCGAGGTGAACCTGCCACGTGGCAAGGGACTGGGCGGCTCCTCCTCCATCAATGGCATGTGCTGGGTGCGCGGCAATCCCATGGACTATGAGTTATGGGAAGCTCTCGGTGCCGCCGGCTGGCGCTGGTCCAACGTTCTGCCCTATTTCCAGCGGCTGGAGAATGTCGAGGGCGGCGGCCCGCTGCGCGGCACCGATGGTCCGATCCACGTTAACCACGGCCTGCAACGTAATCCCCTTTACCAAGTGTTCGTCGAGGCTGGCGTTCAGGCGGGCTATGCTCGTAGCCGTAACATGAACGAATTGCAGCATGAGGGCTTCGGTCCCATGGAGATGAACATCGGCGGCGGCCTGCGCATGAGCGCGGCACGCGCCTATCTGCGACCCGCCATGGCGCGCGGCAATGTGCATGTCGTCACCGGCGCGACGGTGGACCGGGTCTTGTTCGACGGTCGGCGCGCTTCCGGCATCACCTATCTTGTCAACGGCCATATGCGGCAGGCGAAAGCCACGCGCGAGGTGATCATTTCGGCTGGTTCCATCATGTCGCCGGTGATCCTCAAGCGCTCCGGCATCGGTCCAGTGGCTGAACTCAAGGAACACGGCATCAGCGTCGTTCATGATGCATCCGGCGTGGGTGAGAACCTGATGGACCATCTCGAACTCTATATCCAGATGGAGTGCACCCAACCGGTCACGCTTTTCCCGACCCAGAGCCTGTGGGGCAAGGCGAAGATCGGCATGGAATGGCTCGCCACCCACAAGGGACTGGGTGCCACCAACCACTTCGAAAGTGGTGGCCACATCCGCAGTCGGGCGGGGATCGTCTATCCCGACATTCAGTATCACTTTCTGCCCCTCGCCATTTCCTATGACGGTGTGAGCCTGGCGTCGGGCCATGGCTTCCAGGTGCATGTCGGCACCAAACGTTCAAAGAGTCGGGGCTGGGTGCGCCTGCGCGATGCCAATCCGGAAAGCCTGCCGCGCGTCCGCTTCAATTACATGTCGCATCCCGATGACTGGCTGGAGTTCCGTGCCTGCATGCGGCTGACCCGCGAAATCTTCGCGCAACCCGCCTTTGCGTCCTATCGCGGCAAGGAACTGGCGCCCGGTGAGGGCGCGCAAGACGATGCGGCACTGGATGCCTTTCTGAAACGCAAGGTGGAGAGCGCCTATCACCCCTGTGGCACCTGTCGGATGGGAACAGACGCTCACTCCGTCACCACGCCGGACGGTCGTGTGCGGGGCGTCGAGGGCTTGCGCGTGGTCGATGCCTCGCTGATGCCGCAGGCGACAGCCGGTGATCTCAACGCGCCGACTTTGGTTCTTGCCGAGCGCATGTCAGACCTGATCCGAGGGCGCCATCTGCCAGAATTGGAAGGTGCGGCACTCCTCGCTGATCCCCACTGGACCACGCGCCAGCGCGGTGCGGTTATCAGCCGCGACTATTCAAGAGATCGTAGCACATTGGCCGCGGCACTGCTTGCCAACGCGCGGGGCGAAGCGGTCACGGAGTTCTTGGAGAGTTGGTGAATTTTACCATCGAGCAGGGAGAGGGCCCGCTCATTGCCCCATTGCCGTTCTCCCGAGGTGAATATGAAGCGCGGATGATGCGGCTGCGCTGCGCAATGCGCCAGCAGGACCTCACCGTATTCGTATCTTTCAGCCCGGAGAACATCTTCTGGATCACTGGCCATGACAGTCCAGCCTATCACTATGTGCAGGCCTGCGTGGTTACGCTAGACGAAACCCCTGTCAATCTCATCCGGCGCATTGACGCGACCAATACGCTGCTGCGCAGTTGGTCCCGGCGTGTGGTATGCTATGGCGACTCCGATGAACCGATGACGATGCTTGCCGACCTCGCCGAGGAACTGGCGGGTAGCAACCCCCGCATTGGTGCCGAAATTGACAGCTTCTTCGTGAGTGCCCGCCGGTTTGACATGTTGCGTGACCGGCTTGGAGCAAGACTGGTACCGGCCCAACTGGTGGAGCCGCTCCGGCTGGTGAAATCCGTGGAAGAAATCGACTGCATACGACGAGCGGCCCGACTGACCGGGACAGCAATGGAGGTCGCCGTGTCCATGGCAGCCGATGGGGTTGACGAGAACCGAATTGCGGGTGCCGTATGGAATTCGCTCGTGTCGAACGGCAGCGAGTTTCCCGGGTTGCCGCCCTTCATTGTCGGCGGCCCTCGGACTTCTCTCGGCCATTCGACGTGGGGTGGGCACGTTCTGCGCAAGGGCGATCCGGTGGTTTTCGAAATCCCCGGCGTCGTCAAACGCTATGTCGCGCCGCTGTTCCGCTCAGGCGCGGTTGGAGAGCCTCCACCAGCCATGCGGCGGCTGGAGGCAGCCGTCGTGGACTCTCTCGAACTGTTGATTTCGGAGATCAAGCCGGGGCGCGCCGCCGCTGATGTTCACCGTAAAAGCGTTGAAAATTTTGCGCGGCATGGCTACGCGGTTGCACATCGCAGCGGCTACTCGGTCGGGGTCAATTATGCGCCGGACTGGGGAGAGGGGCACCTATTCTCCATCGTTGATGGTGAAACCCGCGCCTTTGAGCCGGGCATGGTGTTCCACCTGGTGCCTGGCATCTACGTGCCGCCAGACTTCGTGGTGGTGATCTCCGAAACGGTAATCGTGACCGAAGACGGTGTCGACGTCGTCACACAATTTCCGCGCCGCCTCTTCACCTGTTGAAATCCAAATTTTTGCGCGAGACGGGTGGTTTTCCACTACGGTGCCCCGTGACAACCGGAAAACTGCATGAGATGCTTTTGCCGGTTTTCACGTGCATGTTTCCTATTTGAGAATTGGCAGGCAACATCAAGGATTCGGGAGGATAAGAGCATGGCAAAGAAGGTAGCGAGGAAGCAGTCTAAGAGAAATGCGAACAAAACAAAGCCTGTGAAGAAGGCGGCAGCCACAGCCAAGGCGAAGAAGGCCGCGCCGGCGAAGGCGCGCGGTGTGGCCGTTGCACTGCATCCTGCGATCGACAACGGATTTCCGAAGACTGCCAAGCGCGGCTTTGGCGGCGGCAGGCTGGTGTGTAATTGCGCCAGCGACGCGGTGGTGGTCGAACTCAAGTCGCAGACCGCGCATAATCATGCCTGCGGCTGCACCAAGTGCTGGAAGCCGGAAGGCGCCATCCTCTCGATCGTCGCGGTGGTGCCGAGCGACAAGGTGGTGGTGCTGAAGAACGGCCACAAGCTGAAGGTGGTTGACCCCAACGCGGTCATTCTCCGCCACGCCTGTACTGGCTGCGGCGTGCATCTGTACGGGCCGGTGGAGCGCGAGGGGCATCCCTTCAAGGGGCTCAGCTTCGTCCACACCGAACTGTCCAAGGAGAGCGGCTGGTCGCCACCCACCTTCGCGGCCTTTGTGTCATCCGTCATTGAGAGCGGCGTGCCGCCGTCCCGCATGCCGGCAATCCGCAAGCGGTTGAAGGATTTGGGGCTCGAGCCCTATGATTGCCTGAGCCCGGCGCTCATGGATTATCTTGCCAGCGAAGCCGCCAAGAAGTCCGGCGCCTATCGCGAGAAGTGATCAAGGATGCGGCCGGGGCTCGAAAGCCCCGGCCGCTGCCATCTCAGCCCGCGACGGAGGCGTCGTAGATTGACGCTATGGTCTTTTCGAGCTCGGCGTTGAAGGCATTGTCCGACTGCTGCGCGGAGAGGCCCTCACTGAGTGCGCGCGAGAAACTGGCGATCAGGCCGGTGTTCCTGGCGAGCATGGCATTGGCATCCTCGCGGCTGTAACCGCCCGAGAGCGCCACGACGCGCATCACCTTGGGATGGTCGATGAGGGGCTTGAAAAAATTCACGACGCTCGGGATCGTGAGCTTCAGCATCACCTTTTGACCAGCTGGAAGCTTGTCGAGGTTCTTCAGGATCTCGTCGCGGAGGATGGTTTCGGCTTCCGCCTTGTCAGCAATTGAAATCGTTACCTCAGGCTCGATGATGGGCATTAGGCTCTTGGCGAGGATCTGGCGGCCGAAGTCGAATTGCTGCGCAACGTTGGCGGCTATGCCAGACGGAGAGGCGGCGTCGATGACCGAGCGCATCTTGGTGCCGAAGATGCCCTTGGCGACGGCGCGGTCGAGCAGCTTGTCGAGGTCCGGCATCGGCTTCATCAGTCGCACACCGTCTTCTTTGTCGGCGAGGCCCTTGTCGATCTTCAGGAACGGCACTACGCCCTTGTTTTCCCACAGGAATGAGGGAACCGGCTTGCCGTCGATGTCGCCGTCCATGGTACGCTCGAAGAGGATGGCGCCGATGATGCGATCGCCGTTGAAAGCAGGGGACTTGATGATGCGGGCGCGCATGGCGTGCATCAGCGCGAACATTTCCTCGTCGGACTTCCAGGCGTCCTTGCCGATGCCATAGCCCTCGAGCGCCTTGGGCGTCGAACCGCCCGACTGGTCGAGAGCGGCGATGAAGCCCTTGCCGGATGACATCTTCTGCGCTTGTGCGGTGTTCATGGCGGATAATCCTCTCTTACGGGCAGGACCTTAGCCAATCGCCCCCGGGGCTTCAACCAAGACCCCGGGTCCTCGGATTAAGTCTTTCGCATCATGCGCTTCAGCGATTCATTAACCACCAACGGTGCACCATCCTCGCGGCGCTCGGCCATGAACCTGGTCTGGCATCTGGCGTTGCAGGAGGGCATGTGCATGGGCTTGGAAATCGATGTCGATCAGGTCGTAAAGCCCACTGTTGGCCTGACCAGGATCGAACCGGCCACATTCCGTGGCGTGGATTGTGCAGTGCTGGCGGAACGTTATGTCGCCTATCGTCGCAACATGGGCTTCGACGAGGTCCAGTGCGACCCTGACGCGATCAAACCTGCGGCCGCGCCCAGCAGCGAAGACGTCTGAAACAATAGAGCCATTTCTGTCGGTCGTACGGGTGCGCACGAAGGTGCCCTGAACGATGCATTCCCCGTTGCCGCGGATGCTTTTTGCGTAGCTGCCCGAGACACGCGGATGCATCTTCGGATGCATCCGTCACGTGTTGCGGGTGCGTGCATTCCAGGCGTCGACGACCGTCTCCATGGTAACGTTTGTGGAGGTGCTCGCCACGAAGGGCAGTTCCGAGATGCGCTCGCCGAGGACATGGCGGTAGCGCCGGATGTCCCTGGTCCGGATCTTGAGCAGGTAGTCGAAGCGCCCAGCGATCATGTGGCACTCTTCGACTTCCGGAATCTTCTTCACCGCCTCGTTGAAGGCGCGGAGGGCATCCTCATGGGTGTTGGTGAGCTTGACCTCGGCAAAGGCCACGTGGTCCAGTCCCATCTTCGCCGGGCTCAGGACGGCCTTGAAGCCCTCGATGTAGCCCTCGGCGAGCAGGCGCTTGAGACGGAGTTGACATGGGGTGTTGGAGAGGCCGACTCGCTTGGCAAGATCGGTGATCGACATGCGGCCATCCTCTGCCAGGCAATCAAGGATACGGCGGTCGAACTGGTCAATATTGCTGCTAGAGTCTATTTCTGTAGGCATTTTACCTCCTGAAGATCCGAAAATCATGAAAATTACATTGCGATCAGTTTGAAATAGGTGAATCCAGTTTGCAAGCCGGTGTTATTCTCGGTGCTTCTCCAGGAAAGAGCCGTCCATGCCGCACGCGCACCCGTTGTTCGCCGAGTTTGCACCACCGATCCGCCCGCAGACCGAGTTGCGCCGGGTCATCACCGCGCATTGCCGCACACCCGAGCCGGAGTGCCTGCCGCCGCTGATGACCGTGGCGCGGATGGAGCCTGCCCAGAAGCGCGCGGCGGCGGCCACGGCGAGGCAGCTGATCGAGGCGCTCAGGGCCAAGCACAAGGGCACGGGCGTGCAGGGCCTCGTCCATGAGTACTCGCTGTCGAGTCAGGAGGGCATAGCGCTGATGTGCCTGGCCGAAGCACTGCTCCGCATTCCCGATGCGGAGACGCGCGATGCGCTGATCAAGGACAAGATCGCCGAGGGCGACTGGAAGAGCCACCTCGGCGGAACGAAATCGCTGTTCGTCAACGCCGCGACATGGGGACTGGTGGTCACCGGCAAGCTGACCTCGACGGTGAGCGACGGCAGCCTTGGGTCTGCCCTGTCGCGCCTGATCGCGCGGGCGGGCGAACCCGTCATCCGCCGCGGCGTCGACATGGCGATGCGCATGATGGGCGAGCAGTTCGTGACCGGCGAGACGATTGCCGAAGCGCTGAAACGTTCGAAGCCGCTGGAGGCGCGCGGCTTCCGCTATTCCTATGACATGCTGGGCGAGGCGGCGACGACGTCCGCCGATGCAGCGCGCTATTACCGCGATTACGAGACTGCAATCCACGCCATCGGCGAGGCGGCGGCGGGCAGGGGCGTCTATGAAGGCCCCGGCATCTCGATCAAGCTCTCGGCGCTGCACCCGCGCTATTCGCGCGCCAAGGCCGAGCGGGTAATGCAGGAACTGCTGCCCAACGTGAAGGCGCTGGCGAAGCTCGCCAAGCACTATGACATTGGCCTCAACATCGACGCGGAGGAGGCCGACCGGCTTGAACTCTCGCTCGACCTGCTCGAGTCGCTGAGCCTTGACCCGGAGCTTGGCCAATGGAACGGCCTCGGCTTCGTCATCCAGGCCTATGGCAAGCGCTGCCCCTTCGTGATCGACTTCGTGGTGGATCTGGCGAGGCGCTCGGGCCGCCGCATCATGGTACGGCTGGTGAAGGGCGCTTATTGGGATGCCGAGATCAAGCGCGCGCAGGTCGATGGGCTCGATGGCTTCCCGGTGTTCACGCGCAAGGTGCACACGGATGTGAGCTACATCGCCTGTGCGCGCAAGCTGCTCGACGCGCGCGAGCAAGTGTTTGCGCAATTCGCCACGCACAATGCGCAGACGCTGGCGGCGATCTACACGCTTGCAGGGCCGCGCTTCGCGGTCGGCGACTATGAGTTCCAGTGCCTGCATGGCATGGGCGAGCCGCTCTATGACGAGGTGGTGGGGGCCGACAAGCTGGACCGCCCGTGCCGCATCTATGCGCCGGTGGGAACGCATGAGACGCTGCTGGCCTATCTCGTGCGCAGGCTATTGGAGAACGGCGCGAACTCCTCCTTCGTCAACCGCATCTCGGACTCCAATGTCTCGGTCGACGAGCTGATCGCTGATCCGGTGGACGTGGTCAGCGCCATGCCGGTGATCGGCACGCCGCATGACCAGATCGACCTGCCGGCGGATTTGTTTGGCAAGGACCGCGTGAATTCGCGCGGGCTTGACCTTGCGAGCGAGACGGTGCTGGCGATGCTGGGCGCGACGCTCGAGGCGACGGCCGCGCGCCCGTGGCATGCCAAGCCATTGCTGGGAGATGGTACCGCAGCAGGCGAGACGCGTGATGTGCTGAACCCGGCGGACCATGCGGACCGCGTGGGGCAGGTGACGGAACTCGCAGCGTCTGATACCGGGCGCGTTGTGCGGACGGCGCACATGGCGGGCGAGGCATGGGCGACTGTGACGCCTGCCGATCGCGCGGCATGTCTCGACCGGGCAGCAGACATCATGGAAGCGCGCATGGATGTGCTGATGGGCATCGCCATGCGCGAAGCAGGCAAGACGGCCGCCAATGCGGTGGGCGAGGTGCGCGAGGCGGTGGACTTCCTGCGCTATTACGCCGAGCAGGCGCAGAAGACGCTGGGGCCTTCGCACAAGCCGCTGGGGGCCGTCGTGTGCATCAGTCCGTGGAACTTTCCGCTGGCGATCTTCACCGGCCAGGTGGCGGCGGCGCTGGTTGCGGGCAATGCGGTGATCGCCAAGCCAGCCGAGGAGACGCCGCTGATCGCCTTCGAGAGCGTGAAGATGCTGCATGAGGCAGGCGTGCCGCGTGATGTGCTGCAGTTCACGCCCGGAGACGGGCGGCTGGGCGCGGCACTGGTGGCATCGCCTGAAACGGCGGGCGTGATGTTCACCGGATCCACCGAAGTGGCGCGACTGATCCAGGCGCAGCTCGCTGGGCGTGTGTCTGCACAGGGGCGACCCATTCCGCTGATCGCCGAAACAGGCGGGCAGAATGCGATGATCGTCGATTCCTCAGCCTTGGCCGAGCAGGTGGTGGCGGATGTGATCGCATCGGCCTTCGACAGCGCGGGCCAGCGCTGCTCGGCGCTGCGCGTGCTGTGCCTGCAGGAGGACGTGGCGGAACGCACGCTCGCCATGCTCAAGGGCGCGCTTGCTGAACTCTCGCTCGGGCGCACCGATCGGCTGTCGACCGACATCGGACCGGTGATCACGGCGGAGGCCAAGCACAGCATCGAGGCGCATATCGCGAGGATGCGAGAAGTCGGCCACAGGGTGGAGCAGCTTGCGCTTCCGCATGAGGCCGGGAAGGGCACCTTCGTCGCCCCCACCATTATCGAGATCGACGATATCGGGCAGCTCTCCCGCGAGGTGTTTGGCCCGGTGCTGCATGTGCTGCGTTGGAAGCGCGACGACATGGACCAGCTGATCGACCAGATCAACGCCACGGGTTATGGGCTGACCTTCGGCCTGCACACGCGGCTGGACGAGACGATTCTCAACGTCACCGAGCGGGTGAAGGCAGGGAACCTCTATGTGAACCGCAACATCATCGGCGCTGTGGTGGGCGTGCAGCCCTTCGGCGGGCGCGGGCTGTCCGGCACCGGCCCCAAGGCGGGCGGACCGCTCTATATCGGGCGGTTGGTGCAGAAGGCGCCGGTGCCGCCGATGCACAGCTCGGTGCGAACTGACCCCGGCTTGCGCGATTTCGCCACCTGGCTCGGTCAGCGCGGCCACAACGATGATGCCGATGCGGCGCGCGAGCTGGGTGCACTCTCGGCGCTGGGACTGGTGAAGGAGCTTCCCGGCCCGGTGGGCGAACGCAATGTTTATTCGTTGCATCCGCGCGGGCGCGTGCTGCTGGTGCCACAGACGGCGAGGGGCCTGTTCCGCCAGATGGCGGCGACACTCGCGGCAGGCAATGACGTGGTCGTGGATGCGCAGAGCGGGCTTTCGGACTTGCTGCAGTCCTTGCCGCCGAGTGTTGCGGCGCGCGTATCGACACGTGAAGACTGGGAGTTGGACGGTCCGGTTTTCGGTGCCCTTGTTGAAGGCAATGCGGCACGCGTGCGGGCGGTGAACATGGCGGTCGCCGCGCTCGGCGGGCCGCTGGTGCTGGTGCAGTCTGCCACCACGGCGGAGCTTGTTGCAGATGCTGAAGCCTATTGCCTCAACTGGCTGCTCGAAGAGGTGAGCACCTCCATCAACACCGCGGCGGCGGGTGGCAATGCGAGCCTGATGACGATCGGCTAAGTCCCTCTTCTCCCCCACTGCGTGGGGGCGAGGGATGAACGGTGAACGGCCAGTGCCAATATAAGCGCGATGACCATGGTGTGACATGGCCCTCGCAGTTAGCCCTCCTCACAAGGAGGAGGGGGTCGTCACGGTGTGGTTTATGTGGAAGCCTATTTGAGCTTCATGATGCGACCGCCGTTCAAGCGGGCGAAATCGGGTGTGTTTGCAAAGGCCGTGGTTCCCGAGACTTGGTTGAGAGTCCGCCGATGGAGACTGCGGCGGCGGATGGCAATGCGAGTCTGATGACCTTCGGATAACGGTCTCCCCTGTTGCCGTAACCCCGGCGAAGGCCGAGGCCCGGCTTTTGCCGGGATGACGGCGTCAAAGGGGTGCCGGGGAACCGCGCGAAACTTGGCCGCGTATGCCAACCGCGGGTTTATTGACTCCGCTTAGGGACGGCCTAACCTCCAACTAGACCGATCGGTCTAGATAACATCAGGCGAGGAGGAAACGACCATGAGAATTGCCAAGGAACAGGTGGACGTGCGGATGCAGGTGCCCGGCGCGGTGATCCGTCAGCGCAGGGATTTCGGGGATGCGACCGGCTACGGCAAGATCAGCGGGGAGTTCTTCACGCTCGCCGCCGGGGTCGACACGGCGCCGCTGTTCGACGGACTGGAAGGCAATCTCTGCCAGTGCCCGCACTGGGGCTATGTGCTCTCCGGCGCCATCACCACCACGGATGCGAGGGGACTGACGGAAAGCGTGACCGACGGCGACCTGTTCTACTGGCCGCCCGGGCACAATGTGCATGTCGACCGCGATGCGGAGATCGTGATGTTCAGCCCGCAGCATGAGCACAGCCATGTCATCGACCACATGAAGGCCAAGACCGGGGCCTGAGCACCAAGCTTGCCGGACTGCGGGCGGAGGCTCTATATCCTCGCCCGCAGTACGGATCGGGACGTGATGACACAGCCAACCAAGCAACGCCTGATCGAGGCTGGCCTCTCCATGCTCCTCGAGCACGGGTACGGCAGCCTCGGCGTGCAGTCACTGCTCGACCAGACCGGCGTGCCGAAGGGCTCCTTCTACCACCACTTCAAGGACAAGGAGGACTTCGCCCTGACGGTGATCGACACCTATGTGGGCGAGGTGCACAAGGTGCTGGACATGTGCCTCGCCGACAGGAGCCTGGCACCGCTCGCCCGCATACGCCGCTTCTTCGAAATCGTGTCGCAGAAGTATCGCGAGGACGGCTACATGGGCTGTCTCATGGGCGGGCTCGGACAGGAGCTCTCCGGCACCAGTGAAACCTTCCGCCGCAAGATCGAATGGTGCTTCTCGTCGATCGGCGAGCGCATGGTGGCCTGCCTCGCAGAGGCGAAGGCGCGCGGCGATGTTCCTGCCTCCATCGACCCCGAGCGCATGGGCCATCTGCTCGTCGACTGCTGGGAGGGTGCTGCCCTGCGCAGCCGGTTGCGGCGCGACCCGCAGTCATTGATGGCGATGCTCGACTTCTATATCAGTTCCATCCGTGCAGGTGCGCCGGGCCCTGCGTGAGCGTGCTGCGCCGCCTCTTGCAACCCGGCGCCGACAGCAGCGCCTAGGCGGCAATCACCCCGACGATGACCAGGTATGTGAACTGATGCAACATCTGGTCAATGCCTGAAAGCCACCAGTATTGCCTGTCGGTGGGGCCCCAGCCAAACCGGTGGAGAATGTTATCCTTGGTCCAGTCGATGTGATAGTGGACCACCGCCTCGCCGATGAGGATCGTGAAGAACAGTTCTCCGTGCACGCCCGCCGCGATAAGCAGCGGCAATGTCAGCGCAGCGTGGATGGCGATGTGGAGAAGGCCGCCGGGGTGGCCCCAGATGCGGCGATGCTCCAGGATATAGGCATTCTGCAGCACGTAGTCGCCGAGCACGTGCTTCACCTGGAAGCCGGCGAGAAGCAACAGAAGAGCGAGATCCGTCACGTCTGGTTGACTGCCTTGAAGTTGAAGCGAAGACCATCGATGCAGCGGCGTTCATGGCAACCTATGGCCGTGCTGGCAGCAGGGTCAAGCGCGGATGCCATTTGCGATGAACGTATTTGGCGCGCGGAAGTGAAATGAAGCAGACTAACCATCTTGCCGTGAGGCTCCATTTCATGCAGTTTCGCAAGCGAGTGGAAGAAATCCGTCAGGATACCTTCAGGTGACGTTACGTTAATTTAAAGCTTCAGCGGGAGAACGAAGATGAACTGGACCAGCCGCATTGCCGCAGGAGCCGCCTTTGCGGCGCTTCTCGCCACCACCGCGCCTGCCATGGCGGACCTCAAGATCGGCATCTCCGCCGAACCCTATCCGCCGTTCGCCGCGCAGGATGCAACCGGCAAGTGGGTGGGCTGGGAGATCGATTTTGCTGACGCGCTCTGCGCGGAGATCAAGGAGAAGTGCGAGATCGTTGCCACCGCCTGGGACGGCATCATCCCGGCGCTGACGTCGAAGCAGATCGACGTGATCGTCGCTTCGATGCTGGTTACCCAGAAGCGCAAGGAAGTGATCGACTTCTCGCAGTTCTACTATGATACGCCGCCCGCCATCATCGGCGCCAAGACCGGCGACAAGGACATCTCCCCTGATCACCTGAAGGGCAAGACGCTGGGCGTGCAGGTGTCGACCGGGCATGAGCGCTATGCCTCGAAGTATCTTGTTCCGGCGGGTGTCGAACTCAAGACCTATTCCACCCAGGACGAGGCCAACAACGACCTCGCGGCCGGCCGCCTTGACTATGTGCTCGCCAACAGCTCGGCCCTTTATGACTTTCTCGACACCGACCAGGGCAAAGGCTGCTGCGAGCTGAAGTCGATCGTCGAGAAGCCGAAGGACGATCCGGGCATCTATGGCGAGGGCGTGGGGGCCGGCGTGCGCAAGGAAGACACCGCACTCAAGGACAAGCTCAACGCCGCCATCACCGCGATGGCCAAGGCCGGCAAGTTCGACGAGATCACCGCCAAGTATCCGCAGCTCATCGGCAAGATGACGCTGCCCAGCGGAAACTGATCCTTCTGCATCTTCACGAGGGGCCGCGGCTTGCCGCGGCCCCTTTCATTTGCGAGAACTGCCTGCCATGGGCTGGAGAGAGATCAACATGAACCGCCGCAAGCCGCGCCTTGACGTGGCGGTGGTTCCCATGGCCGAAGGCGAGGATCGCGAGGCAGCGGTGCTGCGCAAGGCGGCAAGTGCGGCGCTGTCGTCTGTTGCCGAGCAGGGGGCCGCCCATGCGCTGTTCACCGCTGGCTATCTCGTGGGCTTTGCGCGGCACCAGGCGCTGAAGCATGGCGTGGATGCGGAAGAGGACGATGGCATGGCGTTGCTGGCGGAACTTGCAGCGCAGGCACCGGAGTATGTTGCAGTGCGCGGGCTGCAACTGTCGCCGCGCCTGGTTGCCTCATCGCGCACGACACTCGGTGCCGCTGATGCGCTGGCGGATGCTGGTTACCTGGTGGGCCATCTCGAGTCGCTGTGCGGCACGAAGAAGCTGCTGGCGACGGGCGGTGACGTCGAGACCTATCTCACCCTCTGCGACCAGGCGGCGGATCGCCTGCAGACGCACCACCCCACCGCCGTGCTGCGCCTCGATCCGGCGGAACGTGCGGTGGTGGCGGCAGCCTTTGCTAGGTTCTGAGCAGAGCTTCGATCTCGGCGCGCGTGGGCATCGCTGGTGCCGTGCCGGGGCGGGTGACCGAGATGCCGGCTGCCGCGCATCCAAAGCGGGCGGCGGCGGCGGGCTCCATGCCTTCGGCCAGCGCCGCGGCGAAGGCGCCGACGAAGGCATCGCCCGCCCCAGCCGTCTCGACGACCTTGCCGGCGTTGAAGGACGGGATCAGCACCGAGCCTTGCGCGGTGTGCAGCAGCGCGCCGCGCGCGCCCAGCGTGATGAGGGCGTTGCTGGCGCCCTTGGAGAGGAGCGCGTCACCGGCCTTGCGGGCCTCGTCCTCGGTGTCGACGGATAAGCCCGTCAGTGCCGCCGCTTCCGTTTCGTTGGGGATGACGTAGTCACACAGCGCATAGATGTCTGGCGGCACGGCTGCGGCGGGGGCGGGGTTGAAGACGGTGATGGCACCTGCGGCACGGGCAATCTCGAGACCTTTCCGTGCAGCGTCGATGGGCTGCTCCAACTGTGTGACGAACACCCTTGCACCTTCGATGGCACTGCGGGCGGCCTCCACATCCTTCGGCGAAAGACCTCCGGCGGCGCCGGGCACCACGATGATGGCGTTCTCGCCGGTCTCGTCGCTGACGAAGATATAGGCCGCGCCCGTCGGCTCATCGGCTGCGATGGCCACGTGGGGTACGATGCCCTCTCCCTTCCATGTGGCAATGGCGATATCGCCAAAGGCGTCCTTGCCAAGCCTGGAGATGAAGCTCACCTTGCCGCCGGCGCGCGCTGCGGCGACGGCCTGGTTCGAGCCCTTGCCGCCGGGGCCCATCTTGAAGCCCGAACCCATCAGCGTTTCGCCCATGACCGGCTGGCGGCCGGCGCGGAAGGCGAGGTCGGCCACGAAGATGCCGAGGATGGCGATCCCTTGCTTCATCGCGCTCACGCTTTTGGCGGGATCACGCCCTTCTTGAGGATGAAGCAGCCATAGAAGCGCGTCTCGCCGGTGACGATGACGGCATAGGCGTTGCGCGCCTTCTCATAGAAGGCGAAGCGCTCGATGGAGCCCATGGGCCAGGACTTGCCTTCACGACTGTCGATGACCCTCTGCACTTCGGCCTGCACGGGCGGAATCTCGTTGGGCTTGCCAACCATCTCCATGCGCGAGGCAGGCGTGTCGACGAAGCTGTCGAGCGGCATCACCGAGAGAATGGCGTCGATTGCTTCCGCCGCCGTGAGATTGTCCATGCGCAGCAGTTCGCCCGTCACCGTGTGGCGGGCCACCGAGTCGGCGGGGAAATTGGTGTCGGTGATGATCAGGTCGTCGCCATGGCCCATGGCACGGAGACAACGGATCACGTCCGCGGTGAGGCGGTTGTCGAAGTTGCGCAGCATTGCAGTCCTCCCGAATTCCAAGGCGAGGCTAGAGGGGCCGCTTCAGGAGTCAAGAAGGCTCAGTAGCCCTCGGGCTTGCCAGGCACCTTCACAAGGGCCTCGCCTTCCAGCACCAGCGTGTCGCCCACCTTGCAGCGGCAGGCGAGTTTGACGCGGCGGCCCTTCTCGGCGAGTTCGACGACCTCGACGCTGGCTTCCACCATGTCGCCGATACGGACCGGCGCCTTGAAGTTCAGGGTCTGTGACATGTAGACGGCTCCCGGGCCCGGGAGCCTCGTGCCGATCACCGCCGAGATCAGGCTGGCCGTGTAGAGGCCATGGGCGATTCGACCGCCGAAGGGCGTGCGGGCGGCGAAATGCTCGGACAGGTGGATGGGGTTCCGGTCACCCGAGATCTCGGCGAAACCCACGACGTCGGATGACTTGACCTCCTTGACGTAGGTCTCGGTCATGCCGAGGGCGAGGTCCTCGAAATAGAGCGTCTGGCTCGGAGGCAGCACCCGGGTGGCTCCTTACTTCGGATTGCGCCCGGTATGGATGCCATACATGTTGGCCAGATGCACCAGAGCCAAAAGTCCAATGAATCCAAAGATCAGAAGGACAGGCGTGGTGGGGATCAGGCGCGGCGTCAGGCTTGTCCTGGGGCGGCGCTCCAGCCAGGCCAGGGTGCCGACGATGGCAGCGCAGGCGAGGAAGATGGCGAGTGTGATGATGAATTCGGAGTTGCTGAACAGTTCGGTCATGGAAACGTGGATTGGTTGGTGGATTGGTTGACAGTTATGGGTGGCCCCGCTAAGGAACCGCCAGTGTTCAACAGGCGGACCGGAGCCGGGCTCCTTCTGCCTGAATTATCAGGTGAAGTCCATGAAAGTCCGTAACTCCCTCAAGTCCCTTCTGAAGCGCCACCGCGACAACCGCATGGTGCGCCGCAAGGGTCGTATCTACATCATTAACAAGACCAACCCGCGCTTCAAGGCGCGTCAGGGCTAAGCTTCAGCTTCTGAGAAGTTTTTTGAACGCCGTGGACGGGATGCCGCCCACGGCGCTCTTTTTGTTGCCATGAAATGGGGTGTAGAGTGGGTGTCATGCGTGCTCCCCTCGCCGTTCTCGTCCTGATTGCCCTCGGTTCCGGCGCCTTTGCGGAGGATGCTCCTGCTGTGGTCGATCCTCCCGCGGCGCCGGCCACCCTTGATGCCCCCGGCGCCAAGCCCCTGAAGCCCGCCGAGATCCGCGCCGAGCAGCTCGATGTGCTGTTCGCGCAATTGCACAGGCCCGGCGTGCCCAGCGGCCCGCTGGAGCAAAAGATCTGGGCGCTGTGGAGCCTCTCCGACTCGCCCACCGCGGAGGTGCTTCTCGGCCAGGCAACGCTGGCGATCGAGGACGGCGCCCCCGCCGAGGCGCTGTCGATCCTCAACCGGCTGATCGGCACCAATCCGGATTTCGCCGAGGCCTGGAACAAGCGCGGCACGCTCTACTTTCTGATGAAGAAGGATGACCTGGCGCTGGCCGACATCGCCAAGGTGCTGGACCTCGAGCCCCGGCACTTCGGGGCGCTTTCCGGCAAGGGCATGATCCTCGAACGCCAGAAGAAATACGCCGCCGCCCGCGCCGCCTATGAGGAGGCGCTGGCCGTGAACCCCAACCTCGAACAGGTGAAGGCGGCGCTGAAGGAACTCGACAAGGTTGAGCAGGGGATTTAGCGAAAGGTTGTTGTCTCCCCTTACTCACTTCACCTTCACCGGACTGGATCCGGCGATCTCCTCCGGGCGCCGAAAGAGGATGCCCCGGTCAAGGTGAATCGTCAGGTGGGTGACGCCATCAGAAATTTGCCGAAATCTACGAGACGTAGGCAATCCGCAGCATGTTGGTGGCGCCCGGTGTGCCGAGCGGCAGGCCGGCGGTGATGATGATGCGCTGGCCGGCTTCGGCGAAGCCTTCCTCGCTGGCGATGCGGCTGGCGCGAATGACCATGTCGTCGAGGTCGTGGGCGTCTTCCGTCAGCACGCAGTGGAGACCCCATGCGAGTGCGAGGCGGCGCGCGGTGGTGGCGATCGGCGTCAATGCGATGATCGGCGTGTCAGGCCGCTCGCGCGACATGCGCAGGCCCGTTGAGCCCGAGCCCGTGTAGCAGACGATGGCCGAGAGCTTGAGGGTTTCCGAGATCGAGCGGGCGGCGCTGGAGATCGCATCGGCGCTGGTGGGCTGCGGTTCGGTGCGCTGGGCGGTTATGATGCCGCGGTAGAGCGAGTCACGTTCCACCGCCTGGGCGATGCGGTCCATGGTGGCGACAGCCTTGTCCGGCCAGGCGCCGGTGGCGCTTTCGGCCGAGAGCATGATGGCGTCGGCGCCTTCATAGACTGCGGTGGCGACGTCGGAGACTTCGGCGCGGGTGGGCACCGGTTCGACGATCATCGATTCCAGCATCTGAGTGGCGACGATGACGGGCTTGCCGACGCGGCGAGCCGCACGGGTGATCTGCTTCTGCTTGGCCGGCACGGTTTCAAGCGGCAATTCGACACCCAAGTCACCGCGGGCGACCATGAGGCCGTCGGCGATCTCGAGAATTTCGTCGAGCACGGTCAAGGCTGCGGGTTTCTCGATCTTGGCCATGACGCCGGCGCGGCCGGCAATGAGCTTCCTGGCCTCGGCCACGTCGTCGGCGCGCTGCACGAAGGACAGCGCGATCCAGTCAACGCCGACGGAGGCGGCGGCCTCGAGGTCGGCGCGGTCCTTCTCGGTGAGAGCAGGAATCGGGATCACCGTGTCGGGCAGGTTCACGCCCTTGCGGTCGGAGAGGACGCCGCCGAAGATTACCTTTGTGGTTAGCTTCGTCGGTTCGGCCTTGATGATCTCGACGCGCAACCGGCCGTCATTGAGCAGCAGGTTGTCGCCCACCTGCGCGGAGGCGAAGATTTCCGGATGCGGCAGGTGAACGCGCGTGGCGTCACCCGGTGTTTTGTCGGTGTCGAAGACGAAGATTTCGCCCGGCTGGATCTTTGCCTCCTTGGCGGCAAAGGTGCCGATGCGGATCTTCGGGCCCTGCAGGTCGGCGAGGATGCCGATGGGGCGCTTCAGCCTCGCTTCGACGGCGCGGATGTCGCGATGGAGTTGGCGCAGCAGGTCATGCTGGGTGTGGCTCATGTTGATGCGGAACACATCGACGCCGGCGCGGAACAGCTTTTCCAGCATCTCGGGCGATGACGACGCGGGTCCCAGCGTCGCCACGATCTTCACATTACGATTACGGCGCATTATTTTCCTTGCGTGGTCTTCTCGCCGGAGAGCGAGACGGTCCAGTCTTTTTCCTCGCCCGTGTCGACCTCGAAGAAGCCGGTCTTGGTATAACCGCGGCCCTCACAATCCTCGATGCCGCGGATGGTGAAGACCTTGTCACGCGTGCACATGATCGACTTGCCGCCCCACGAGCCGCCCTTGTCGTAGTCGACGGAGAAGACATAATAATAACGGGCGATGAGATCGCCCTTGAGCAGCGGCACACATTTCTGGGGGGCGATTGTCCACCAGCCTTCGGTGGCCCAGCCTTCCTTGTCCTTGTAGCCCAGGGCCACGCCGACGCGGCTTTCCGTCTTGTTGCAGAGCTTGAGATCGGCATGCGCCGGGGCGGCCATCAAGCCGACCATCATGAGCGCGCCTGCCACCAGCGTCGTGTTGCGAAGCATTCTGCCGCCTCCGGAAAAGTTCCGCGAATCTGTCATAGTTTTCCAATCTGCTCATTCCGCGTCAACCCGGCAGGCAAAAGCCCAGCGATTTGCGCGGCGTAACCGGATGACTGACGGATTAGCCTCATCTATATGGCCAGTCCATGACAAAGATTTCGCCCGGAGATGCGTACGAAATTGTGGCAGGTGTACGGCCCACGCCGCTGATTTTGCTCTGCGACCACGCCTCGAATGCGGTTCCGGCGGAATATGGGGATTTGGGGCTGGCGCCCGCCCAGTTCGCCCGCCACATCGCCTATGACATCGGCGCCCGTGACCTAACGCTGGGGCTGGCGGGCAGGCTTGCGGCACCCGCCGTGCTCTCCGGCTTCTCGCGCCTGCTGATCGACCCCAACCGTGGACTGGACGATCCCACCCTCATCATGCGGATTTCCGATGGTGCGGCCGTGCCTGGCAACCGCGAGGTGGACGAGGCCGAGCGGCAGCGGCGGATCAACCGCTTCCACGCCCCCTACCACCGGGCGATTGCCGAGACGGTCATGGCGGTTCAGGGGCAGGGGCTGGTGCCGCTGATCGTGTCGATCCATTCCTTCACGCCCGTCTGGCGCGGCCGGCCAAGGCCCTGGCACGTCGGCATCCTGTGGGACCGGGATGATAAGATCGCCACCGCCATGATCCGCGGCTTTGCAGCGCAGGGTGACCTTGTGGTGGGCGACAATGATCCCTATCACGGGGCGCTCGAAGGCGATACGCTGAACACCCACGGCACCGTTCCCGGCCTGCCGCATGCCCTGATCGAGGTCCGGCAGGACCTGATCGCCGCCAAAACAGGTGTGGACGACTGGGTCGAACGGGTGGCCCGGGTGATCGAACCGATTATGAATGACATCCGGTGACGGACCCGGATTGCAAGGGCGCTCAGGACCATGAACATCGACGACAAGACCAAGACCGAACTGGAAGCCGCTGCCTTTCGCAGGCTGCTCGAACATCTGCGCGGCCGTACCGACGTGCAGAACATCGACATGATGAACCTGGCGGGTTTCTGTCGCAACTGCCTGTCCAACTGGTTCGAGGATGCAGCCAAGGCCAAGGGAGTTGCCGTCACTCGCGAGGAGGCGCGCAGCATGGTCTATGGCATGCCCTATGACGAGTGGAAGGCCAAGCACCAGGCCGCCGCCAGTGACGATCAGAAGGCGGCCTTCGCCCAGTCCCAAAAGCACTGAATACCGGGGAGCAACACATGAACAAGACGACATTCGCCCACGGCCAGCTGAAATCCATCGTCGAGCGCATCGAGCGCCTCGAGGAGGAGAAGAAGACCATCGCCGGCGATATCAAGGAAGTCTATGCCGAGGCCAAGGCCAACGGCTTCGATACCAAGATCCTGCGCAAGGTGATCAGCCTGCGCAAGAAGGACGCAGCCGAGCGCGAGGAAGAGGAATCGATGCTCGACGTCTACCTCGCGGCGCTGGGCATGATCCCGGGCGATTCAGAGGAGGCGGCGTAAGGTTTCATCGGGGCTGAGCCTGGCGAGGCCGTCCTGTGGGGCGGCCCTCTTGCTGTGCGGTATCAACTCAGTCCGGACGCCGGAATCAGCGCTGGAAGCGGTATCCAAAGCGGTCGTACTCCCCGGCCATCAGATCGTGGAATCTGATGCGGTCTTCCGCTGGCCAGTCCGTTTGGGTCCTGACGCTGGCATTCTCGTGGCCCAGCTTGAAGTCCGGACCGACGAGCACCCTGAAATACGCCTCCACGCTTTCCGGCTCTTCGAGTTTCAGGATGTCGGCGGCGAGCAGGGTGCCGTCTTTGTCCGCAAGGTAGCTGGACAGGTAATTGCTCCACCTGCTGTCCGCCACCTGCCCGAGGAACTGTTCGAAGGAACCGGACAGAACGCCCGTCTTGATCGTCCCGGAGAGCAGTTGCAGAACGTCGAACTGCTCGTCGCCGTCGAGTTTTCCTGAACCCACCAGTTCCAGGGCATGGCGCTTTGCGGCATCGGAACCCATGCCCGGGTTGCGCTTGCTGATGATCGAGGCAACCCAGAGATGGATGGTTTTCGAGAAGCGGTAATAGCTTTCGACGATCTTCAGGGGTTCACGGACGACAGCGACGACCCGCATGGCCGCGAATTGCGGACCAAGCACGGCCTTGAGTTCGGCTGCCGTGCTGTGCTTGGTGATGCCATAGAGCCTGTTGAAGACCTGCTTGTGAAGGATCTCGCCTTCGCGTGTCGAGCCCACGACGAAGTCACCCCAGCGGACATGGCGCTGGAAGGCATCCTCCACCGATGATCCACCGCATTTCGGAACATGGATGAAGAGGACGTCATGATTGTAGGAAATGATCGTCACAGGGCTCGTCCTGCCACTCCGGCGGTTTGAGGTCGGCCTGCTTTTAGTTGCTAATCATCCGGCCCTCAACGAGAAAGCTCGCCATGCCAGCGACTGTCCGCTAAACAGTTTTCCAGTTTCAATTGCCAAGATGTATCGACACGGCCGATGCGTCTGACCACATCGGTGAAAACCCACATGGAAGCGGACAAGCTGGCGGCCCAGTCGTTCTTCAAGGGCCTGCAATTCCTGCAGGAGGGGCGCCTCGCGGAGGCCGAGCAGTCCTTTCAGCACGCGCTGAAGCTGGCGCCCGGCAGGCCCTCCGTTCTCACAAACCTGTCAATCGTGCACACACGCCAGGGCCGTTTGCCGGAGGCGCTGGCCGAGGCCGAGGCCGCGCTGAGGCAGGACCCCAGTGACCCGCTCTTCTGCCTACAGGCGGGCGTCGTGTTGTTGGCGATGGCTCGCGACGGCGAAGCCCTGACAGTGCTTGATGCGGCACGCGAGAAGGGTGCGTCCATCGCCGAGCTCCACTACCATCGGGCCAACGCGCTCAAGCGACTGGGGCGCCCCGAGGAAGCGCTGGTCAGCTTCGAGCGCGCCATCGAACTGCGGGCTGACTACCATGACGCCCACGCCGGCCGTGCCAGCCTGCTGGCCGAGATGGATCGTCCTGAAGAGGCGCTGCAAGGGTTCGAGAAGGTGATCGCATCGGGGGCGGCCAAGGCAGAGACCTACAATGACCATGGCCGGACACTGCGCAGCATGGGTCGCCCCGCCGACGCCCTCCGGAGTTACGACAAGGCCATCGCGCTCGACCCTCACCTTGCAGAGGCCTATACCAACAGGGGCAATGCCTTCGGCGAGCTTCAGCGCTTCGAGGAGGAGTTGCGCGATCATGACAAGGCCGTCAGCCTCAATCCAGCCTTCGCGGAGGCCCATTCCAATCGCGGGCTCGTGCTGATTGAGCTTGGCCGGCTGGCGGAGGCGAACGACGCCTTCGAGACGGCCAAGGCGCTGAAGCCGGCTTTCGACAGTGTAATCTGGAACCAGGCAAACCTGCTGCTGCTGCAGGGTGACCTGGACCGCGGTTTCCGTCAGTATGAATTCCGGAAGAGCCGGCTTGCCGGCGCCGGCAAGCGCAACTGCCAGCGTCCCCAACTCTCGCGGCAGGATGACCTGAGCGGAAAACGCCTGCTGATCTGGCCCGAGTTGTTTCTGGGTGACATGATCCAGTTCTGCCGTTACGGGCTGCTCGCCGCAGCCAGTGGCGCCGAGGTTACGATAGCCGCTCCGAAGAAGCTGCACAGGCTGCTGACGTCACTGGGTCGCGGTATCCAAATTGCTGATGCGGATATTCCGGACACCGGCTACGACTTCCAGCTTCCAATCATGAGCGGCCCGCTGGCGCTGCAACGCCGAGACGACGCATTTCCTGCTGCCGGTCCCTATCTGCGTGCGGAAGAGACCCGCGTCGATGCATGGCGGCGGAAGATCGGCGTGCACGGCCTCAAGATCGGAATCTGCTGGCAGGGCAGCAAGCTTTCCGAGCGGGACGGCAGGTCGTTCCACGCAAGGGAATTCGACGTGCTGTCAAAGATGGCGGGGGTACGGCTGATCAGCCTGCAGAAATTCGATGGTGCGGAACAGTTGCAAGAGCTGCCCCCTGGCATGGTCGTCGAGGAGTTGGGAGATGACTTCGATGCTGGCCCGGATGCGTTCATCGATGCCGCCGCGGTCATCGCATGCATGGACCTGGTGATTACCTGCGACACCTCCATCGCCCACCTCGCCGGTGCCCTTGGCAAACCGACCTGGGTGCTGCTGAAGAGCATCCCGGAATGGCGGTGGTTCCTCAATCGGGACGACAGCCCTTGGTATCCACATACACGGTTGTTCCGGCAGCGCTCACGCGGGGAGTGGGGCGCAGTCTTCACGGACGTGATGACCGCACTTGAGACGGAGTATGGACTTTGAGCGTTGTGAACAAGGACCATGACGGACTGCCGAGCGTTCCGGTCTCATGGGGTGAACTGATCGACAAGGTGACGATCCTGGAGATCAAGGTTCACAGGCTTTCCTCCGAGACGGCGCGCGCCAATGTCCGCAAGGAACTCGACCTGTTGGTGGCCATCATGGCATCGGCCGATGGCGTCGCCAGCAGAGTGGCGGGGCTGAAGCGCAGGCTGACGGAAGTGAATGAACGCCTGTGGGATATCGAGGACAGCATACGGGTGAAGGAATCGCGGGGTGAATTCGACGACGGCTTCATTCATCTGGCGCGCTCGGTCTATATCGAGAACGATGAACGAGCTGCCATCAAGCGCGAAATCAATGCCCTTCTGTCATCTCAGCTCACCGAGGAGAAGAGCTATGCTCCTTACCGCCGAACAAGCGGCTGACCGGCTCATGCGGCGGTGCGGCTGATCTCTCGGATGCCGATATGAAAAGGGCCACCCACGCGGGGCGGCCCTTTCGCATTCGATGTGCCGGGCTTACTGCTGCGAGGGATCGGCCTGGCCGAGCTTCAGCGTCGTGGCCGAAACCAGCAGGCTGCCCTTGCCTTCGCGGTTGACGACCAGCATGTCGCCCTTGCCGTCTTCGGCCGGGGCCTGGGTCATCTCGGCGACGGCCAGTCGCTGGGCCTGCGGCGGTTCCTCGGCCTGGGCGTCGCTGACGCCCGGCAGCATGGTGGCAACGGCGGTTGCACCCGCCTGGAACTGCTGGGGCGCACCGTCGCGGCGCACCGCCTTGTTGGAATCGAAGATCAGCTGCTGTGGCCACCAGAACAGGTCGTCGCCCGAGGCGGATGCCGTGATGGTGCGGATGGTGGGAACGTTCTGGGCGCTGCCATTCTCGATTTCCTCGGTGAGGCTCGTCTTGGCAGCGGCGTTGGATTCGAGCGATGCGGTTTCCGTGATGCTCTCGGGCGCGATGACATAGCCCTGCGAGTTGCCGGCCACCGGCGAGGTGCGCGCGGTCTGATCAGGCGGCGGCGCGGAGGCTGGCTCGATCTTCATGTTGGCCGCCGCCATCATCAGAACCTCGATGGGCTTGGGGCGGGGCTTCGGCGCGGGATAGCCATGGCTGACATCGCCGGCATCGGCCACGGTGGCGTCGGCTTCGTCAGCGTTGTCTTCGGTGGTCTCGGGCTTGAGCTTGGGCTTGGCGGGGGCCGCGGAGGCGTCCTCGCTCATGCCGGCCAGTTCCTCGTCATCACCATTGCTGTAGGCGGTTTCAAGGGGGATCTTCTTCCGGGCCTGCAGGTTGCTGGCGCCTTCGTCATCACCCTCGTCGCCGCTGCTGTCCTGCTGCGAGGGAAGCTTGGCAGCCGTGGCATCGGCCTGCGCGACTTCGACCTCGGGAACCGCCTTCATGCCCTTTTTGTTGATGCGCGCGCCTACCGTCCTGCGGTAGTCGCGCATGATCTGCGCCATCTGGTAGTTGCTGATGGCCGGACCCCAATGACGCACGTGGCCGGAGTCGATGTGGAGGAAGCCGGTCGGGCCGCCGCCGGAGCGGTAGTAGCCCACGCCGCCCACCTGGCGCACCAGTGCAGAGTTCCGGATCTTGACGGTGGGAACGTCCGGGAAATAGAGGTCGATGGCATGGCCGACCATGTGCTGGCTCTTGCGAGCCACGTTGCGGCCGATCTTCTTCAGGAAGGCGTTTGTCTTGGGCGAGCGGTAGCCGCAGACGATGTGGATCGGGGCCTTGGAACCCAGGTCGGCGTGCAGTTCCCACATCAGGTCGATGGTGCGGGGCGAGATGGTGATCACCTCGTTGCGGCGCCAGTCACGCAGGATGTAGTTCAGCTTCTTCATGGCGGACGGCACGTACTGCCCGTCCTTCATGTAGGTGATGGTGATGCGTTCCTTGGTGTGGACGTGGTAGAGGGAGAGGGTGCGCGTCTCGCCGCCCGAGTGGGCCGTGCCGTTCCAGTTCAGGAACACGCCTGCGCTGATCACCGCGGCAACGGCAGTCGTCGCGACGAGTTTCTTCCAGCGGCCAATAACCTTGCGAAGTCCGGCTTCCCTGCAGTCCAAACCCATACCCCACTTACAACCGGTGTTCCGGTTCCTCTGGTCCTTTGTCCAGCCTGCCAATCCCCATCCCGAGGTCGGCTTACACTGAAACCGCGTTTCAAACAACAATGAGGCCACCATGAGGCGGCATTCCGTTTACGGTAAATGATTATGTTTAACAGCGGCTTAACAGCAAGAAAGCTGGACGAGGATTAACCCTGGGTGGTAACGCCTGAAGTTTTTGCAACAGGTTTTTGCAGAATCTCGCCCCGGACAGGGGCGCCAGTGCCCCTCAGCGCTGTGCCACGAGGGTTGCCGTGCGGGCGTTCTCGATCGGCCTGTCGCGGCCGTAGATGTCTTTGAAATAGACAATGTTGCCCGCCTCATCCGGCCAGGCGGTGAAATAGGTGATGTGGACGGGCAGCTTCTGCGGCAGCCGAACCGTTTCGCTGGCCTCGCTTTCGACCTTCGCTGCCACGTCCTCGGGCGTCATGCCGAGGACCACGGAGGCGAATTCGCGAGGGTTCTGGACGCGTACGCAGCCGTGGCTGAAGGCGCGGACGTCCCTCTCGAAGAGTTCACGTGAGGGCGTGTCGTGCATGTAGATGTCATGGGCGTTGGGGAACAGGAACTTGAGCTCGCCCAGCGCGTTCTTCTCCCCTGGCGGCTGCTGGATGCCATAGGGGATCTTGGAGCCGTAGCTGCCCCAGCTCACCGAGCGCGAGGATACGGTCTCGCCCTGCTGGTTCACCACCTTGAAGCCCATCTTGTCGAGATAGCCCGGGTCACGGCGGAGCTTGGGGAGATATTCATTGGCGATGATCGACTGCGGAACGCCCCAGGACGGGTTGAACACCACCATTTCCATTTCGTCGTTGAAAACCGCAGTCTGGGTGTCGGGCTTGCCGACGATGACGCGCGTCGTCCACTCGGGCTTGCCGTCCTTGATCACCTTTGCCTCGAAGGCAGCCTGGTTCACGAACACATAGCGCTTGCCGAGGTCGCGCGGCAGCCAGCGGATGCGCTCCATGTTGTCCAGGAGCTTGTCGGCGCTGCCGCCGTTGCCCGCGTTGTTGAGGGCGACCACCGTCTGCGGCCCCAGCGCACCGGTGACTCTGACCCCGGACTGCTTCTGGAACAGGCGGATCTGCACCGAGAGTTCTGCGTCGAGAACGTCCGGATCGGCCTGTTCTGAGGGTTCGGCGGTGAATCCCAGCGCGGCCAGGCGGGTGCGGACAGCCGGAACGCGCTCGTCGGCTTCGCCCTTCTCGACGATGACGCCGGCCGCGATCTTGTCGTCCTGGGGCTCGGCCTGTTCGGCGCGAAGCTCCGCCAGGGCCTTTTTCATGGCCGCGTAGGCGGGATGGGCGGGGTTGAGGCTGCTCAGGTACTGAACGGGGTAGGGCGTGTTGGCGATGACCTTGATAGCCTGCGCCGCAGGCACCCATGGCGGCTGCAGGTCATGGTAGCGTGACAGCAGGACAGGGTCGAACTGGCCGCCCGAGGCATCATGCGCGTAGCGGAGCGTTGCCGCGGACAGGTCGATGTCGAGGCGGGCCATGGCTGCCGTATCGTTTTCAGGAAGCGGCGCATCAAAGGCGGTCAGGCCAGTCGGCAGATAGGTCTGCGGCTGCAGCCCCTCCACGTCGGCACTGGCCAGCAGCTTGAGCACGTCCTTTCCGCGGTCCGAAAGCTTGCCATCCGCCAGCCAGACGGGACGGTAGGACCGGGCGGCATATTGGGCGAGCAACGCATCGCGCGCTGCCGGGAGCACGCGCAGTGACGGACCGTCAGAGGCAAGCTGGTTGTAGATCGCGGCGGCGGCAGCATCTGCCGGGGCGGCGGTGGCCAGAGTGATGCCGCTCATCGGCACGATCTTCGGCGGCACGTAGGTGAGGTTCCCCATGCCGAAACCGGGGTCACCACCGGGATCAGCGTCGACGATCACCACCTTGCTGCGTTTTGGAGGGTTCTTTCGCGGGGCCTGGTCCTCGACATAGAAACTGCCGAAACTGTCCTCGTTCTTGAGGCCGCCGCCGAATATGCTACGGCGCTTCCGGGCGGCATGATCGCCCGACTTGCCGAACAACTGCTCGAGGAAGGTGGGCTTGCGCTTCTTGGCAGATGCCTCGGCCATCTCCGTGCCCGACAGCATCAGCGCGGCCATTGCGGCAAGAACACTCGTCGTGACAAACTTCTTCATCGAAAGTCCCACTCGCGCGGCAACGGTACCCGGCTGTCTTAGCAGCGCCGTCCGGAGAGAATGTCAAATCACACCCAATTGCAAGTTTTTTTGCTGCAACAAAGGCTTAGGTATTATCCGCTAGCTGCTTCCTCGAGGCCCAGATCCTTCATGCGCCGGTAGAGCGTCGAGCGGCCGATTCCCAGCTTGCGGGCAACCTCCGACATCTGGCCCTGGTAGCGGGCAAGTGCGAGGCGGATCATGTCCGCCTCGACCTCTTCGAGTTTGCGGATATGGCCACCGTCGGTGACCACCGGAATGCCGAAGGCCACGCCATCGGCAACAGCCTGGCCACCCTTGGGCATCGGTGATCCGCTGGCGATGGCGGCCGCGCCCTGCGGCAGGGCGGGCTTGGGTGCAAGCTGCGGGGCGGGCGGGATCTTGATCTCGTATCCCTCGACGAGCGAGGCGATCTGCGGGAAGTCCTCGACATCGAGGTGACCGCCCTCGCACAGCACCATGGCGCGGAACACCGTGTTCTCGAGTTGGCGGACATTGCCCGGCCAGGAATAAGCCTTGAGCAGGCCAAGCGTCTCCGCCGTGATGCCACGCACCTTGCGGCCTTCCTCGGCGGCGAAGCGGGTGATGAAGTGTTCGACAAGTGCCGGAATGTCTTCCTTGCGGTCGCGCAGCGGCGGCACCATGACGGGAAACACGTTCAGGCGGTAATAGAGATCCTCGCGGAACTGACCTGCCTTCACCATCTCGATCATGTTGCGGTTGGTGGCGGAGATGAGGCGGATATTGACCTTGACCGGGCGGCGCGAGCCGACGGGATCAACCTCGCCCTCCTGGATGGCGCGGAGCAGCTTCACCTGCATGTCGAGCGGCAGTTCGGCGACCTCGTCGAGGAACAGGGTTCCGCCGTCGGCCTCCTGGAACTTGCCCATGTGCTTCGATGTGGCCCCGGTGAATGACCCCTTTTCGTGGCCGAAGAGGATCGATTCCACGAGGTTTTCAGGAATGGCGCCGCAGTTGACGGCGACGAAGGGGCGGCCTGCCCGTTCGGACTCGCCCTGTATGGCGCGGGCGATCATCTCCTTGCCGACGCCCGATTCACCCTCGATCAGCATCGGGATGTTGGACTGGGCGCCACGTCGGCCAAGGCGGATCACATTGGCCATGGCAGGAGAAGACGCGATGAGATCGGAGAAGCCGAGGGCGCCTCCCACCTTCTTGTTCAGCCGCTTCACCTCTTCGGTGAGGGCATTGACCTTGAGCAGGTTCTGGACGGAGGCCCTGAGGCGCTCCGGGCTGACCGGCTTCACCACGAAATCGTCGGCCCCGGCGCGCATTGCCTTGATGACGGTTTCGATCGAGCCCTGCGCAGTCTGCACGATGACCGGCAGGTCGCCGCGGATCGCCTGCATGCGCTCGAGGAATTCAAGGCCGGTCATTTCCGGCATGTTGAGATCGAGAATGACCAGTTCGACGGTGCCCCCGGACTGGCTTTTCAGCACCTCCAGCGCCTTCATGCCGCCATCTACCGGCATGGGGTCGCAGCCGAAGCGGCGAACCATTTCCTCGAGAATTCTACGTTGAGCCGGATCGTCTTCGACAATGAGAACGCGGACAGCCATGCGCCTGTGGTCTTCTTCTTTATATGTTTCTTCCGGCGGACAAGGCGGCCCGGACTGAGCATCCGGGATGGGCAGCGACTCGCCTCTTCCTTGCGCCTAAGGTGACAGCGAAGTGTAAAGGCGCTGTTAATGAAGAGCCACGTTTGGAGACACTCGAAATCGATTGGATAAAAAGGTACTCCTTGATCCGTGTCATGGCGCGCGTGTGCAGGAGTGGCAGGGTGAACAACCTGACGGAGAAACCTTGAGCCAACTTCGCATCACGCTGTTCATCATTGCCGTCGTTGGCCTCGCCGGCGGCCTGCTCGCACCCTTCGTGGGGCTCGGCGCCTTCCAGAGCTGGATCTGGGGCGTTGCCTCAGGGGCCGTGCTGGCTGTGCTGCTCTATGAAATCGTCACCTCGCTGTTGAAGGGCGAGGTGGGGCTCGACATCGTGGCAGGGCTGTCGATTTCCGCAGCACTCGCCTTCGGCGAGGCACTGGCGGCGGGCGTCGTGGCGCTGATGTATGCAGGCGGGCAGCTGCTGGAAGACTATGCCGCCAACCGGGCGCGGGCCGACATGAAGGCACTGCTGGCGCGCGTGCCCAAGACCGCGCTGCGCTACAGCGACGGGCGCCTTGAGGAAGTGGCAATCGACACGATCCGGCCGGGTGACCGGCTGTTATTGCGGCAGGGCGACATTGTGCCGGTGGACGGGCGCGTGAGCAACGGCCGGGCACTGCTCGACATGGCCGCACTGACGGGGGAATCCGTTCCGGTGAAGAGCGGCGAGGGCCAGGATGTTCAGTCTGGTGCGCGCTCGCTCGACACGGCCTTCGACATGGTGGCGACCCGGCCCGCCTCCGAGAGCACCTATGCCGGTATCGTGCGCCTCGTTCAGGCGGCGCAGGCGGCCAAGGCGCCCATGGTGCGGCTGGCCGATCGCTATGCGCTGGTGTTTCTGTTCGTGACCGTCGCTCTTGCGGGTGGCACTTGGTACTTCACCGGCAACCATATCCGCATGCTGGCGGTGCTGGTTTCGGCGACGCCGTGCCCGCTGATCCTGGCGGTGCCCGTTGCCATCATCGCCGGCATGGGCAAGGCGGCACGGCGCGGCGTGCTGATGAAGGGCGGCCCGGTGCTGGAGACCATGGCGCGCGCGGTGAACCTCGTCATCGACAAGACCGGCACGCTCACCAAGGGCCGCGCCGAACTCGGCGGCATTATCCCCGCCGCGCATTGGCAGGCCGACGAGATGCTGCGGCTCGCTGCCTCGCTCGAGCAGGCATCAGCTCATGTGACGGCGGCCTCGATCGTTGCGGCGGCGCAGTCGCGTGGCCTCACGCTTTCCTATCCGCAGGACGTGCAGGAGACGGCGGGCGAGGGGCTGGAGGGCATGGTCGAGGGCCACCGGGTGATCGTCGGTGGCCATGACTTCGTGGCGCGCAGGCTGGGACTATCATCCCTGCCGCCGCCCGAGCGCGAGCCGGGAACGGCGCTGGCGGCGCTGGCCATTTCAGGGCGGCTCGCCGGGCATTTTCTGTTGGCTGATGCGGTGCGGCCCGAGACGCCGCTGGCGCTGGCGAAGCTGCGGAAGGCGGGCATCAAGCGCATCGTGCTGGCTTCGGGCGATGCCCAGGCCGTGGTGGACAGGATCGGCGATGGACTGGGCCTCGACATGCTGCGCGGCGAACTTCACCCCGACGAGAAGGTTGCCATCGTGCTGGCCGAGCGCAAGTCCGGCATCACGCTGATGGTGGGCGATGGGGTGAACGATGCGCCCGCACTCGCCGTTGCGGATGTCGGTATCTCGATGGGCGTCACGGGCTCGGCCGCCGCGACGGAGTCCGCCGATGCGGTGCTGATGGTCGATGACCTGACGCGGCTGGCCGAAGGGCTGGCGGCCGCCCGCCGGGCCCGCGCCATCGCGGTGCAGAGCGTGCTGGCGGGGCTGGGCCTGACATTCGCGGCGATGATCGCGGCGGCCTTCGGCTACATCACGGTGGTGGAAGGGGCCCTGCTGCAGGAGGCGATCGACGTGGCGGTGATCCTCAACGCGCTGCGGGCGCTGCGGTAGGTGGCCATCCCCCTGTTTTCAGCTCGCCCGGGCTCGACCGGGGCACCCTTTTGGGACGGCTGAAAAGGATGCACGGATCAAGGCCGCGCGAGGTGAACCTCCGGAAGGTGCGCCAGCATGACACCAAATTAATCGGGGCCGGGTTGCCGAAGCCCTTCGGCTGCGCCATATCAGCCGCTCACAGCTTGCGAAGGACCTGACATGACCGCTGCCGCCCAGACACTTGGACCGTTGCCTGAATGGAACCTCGGCGATCTCTATGCCTCGCCGGAGGACCCGAAGTTCGCGGCCGACATGACGAGGGGCGGGGAACTGGCCAAGGCATTCGCCGAAAAATATCGCGGCAAGCTGGCCTCGCTTTCGGGTGAAGGCCTCGCGGCCGCGCTGAAGGATTATGAGGCGCTGTCCGACCTGCTCGGCCGCACCGGCTCCTATGCGCAGCTCTATTATGTGGGTGACACCACCGACTCCCAGCGCGGCAAGTTCTATGGTGACGTGTCGGCGAAGCTCACCGAGATTTCGACGCTGCTACTGTTCTTCGAGCTCGAGATGAACCGTATCGACGACAAGGCGCTTGATGCCGCGATGCAGGTTCCCGCACTCGCCCATTACAAGCCGTGGATCGACAACCTGCGGATGGAGAAGCGCTACCAGCTGGACGACAAGCTGGAGGAGCTGTTCCTCGAGAAGTCACAGACCTCCTCTTCCGCCTTCAACCGGCTGTTCGACGAGACCATGGCGGGGCTTCGCTTCGAGGTCGATGGTGAGAAGCTGTCACTCGAGCCGACGCTCAACATGATGCAGAGCCCGGACGAGGCGGTGCGCAAGAAGGGATCGGACGCGCTGGTCAAGACTTTTGGCGAGAACGTCAAGCTGTTCACCCTGATCACCAACACGCTGGCCAAGGACAAGGACATCTCCGATCGCTGGCGCGGCTTCAGCGACATCGCCGACGCGCGGCATCTGTCCAACCGCGTGGAACCGGAAGTGGTGGCGGCACTGGTCGAATCTGTCAGGCGCAACTATGCCAGGATCTCGCACCGCTATTACCGCATGAAGGCCAAGTGGCTGGGCAAGGACCAGCTGATGCACTGGGACCGCAATGCGCCGCTCCCTGCCGAAGACACGCGCGAAGTGCCGTGGGCCGAGGCGCAGGAGATGGTGTTGTCAGCCTACGGACAATTTGCGCCCGAGATGGCCTCCATCGCCCAAACCTTCTTCGACAAGCGCTGGATCGACGCGCCGTCGCGACCGGGCAAGGCGCCAGGCGCCTTTGCGCATCCCACCGTTCCGTCCGCTCACCCCTATGTGCTGCTCAATTATATGGGCAAGACCAGGGACGTGATGACGCTGGCGCATGAGCTGGGCCATGGCGTGCACCAGGTGCTTGCCGCCAAGCAGGGTGCTCTGATGGCCTCCACACCGCTCACACTGGCCGAGACAGCAAGCGTGTTCGGCGAGATGCTGACTTTTCAGGCGCTGCTGGCCAAGACCACGGACCCCAAGAAGCGCAAGGTTCTCTTGGCCTCCAAGGTCGAGGACATGATCAACACGGTGGTGCGCCAGATCGCCTTCTACACCTTCGAGCGCAGGGTGCATGAGGCGCGCAAGGACGGTGAGCTGACGCCCGACCAGATCAATGCCATCTGGATGGAGGTGCAGTACGAGAGCCTGGGCGATGCGATCAAGTTTGGGCCGGGCTACGAGACCTTCTGGACCTATATCCCACACTTCATCCACTCGCCCTTCTATGTCTATGCCTATGCCTTCGGCGACTGCCTGGTGAACTCGCTCTATGCCCGCTACCGCGAAAGCGCGCAGGGTTTCCAGGACAAGTATTTCGAGATGCTGAAAGCCGGCGGCACCAAGCACCACTCCGACCTGCTGCGGCCCTTTGGCCTGGACGCGGCGGACCCCACCTTCTGGGACAAGGGCCTCTCCGTGATCTCCGGCATGATCGACGAACTGGAGAAGATGTAGGTTCGCATTTCCCATCCCCACAAGGGAGGGCACTCGAAAGGGACGAAGCGATTATGGCGGCCGAGGAAATCCACTGCCGCATTCCCGCCGTCGCCGATGCCGAGGTGATTGCGCGGCTGCATGTGGCGAGCTGGCGGGAGGCCTATGACGGGATCGTGCCGTCTTCGATCCTCGACACTGTCGACATGGAGGACCGCATCGCCCGCTGGCGGGGCTATCTCGCGGGTGAAGGCGTGACCTTCCTCGCCGAGGCGGGGGGTGAGGCCGTCGGCTTCATCCGCGCGGGCAAGCTCTTAGAACCCCTGGTTGACGGGGCGGACGGGCACATCTTCGCCCTGTACATTCTGCGAAGCCACCATCGGCGCGGCATCGGGCGCAGGCTGCTGGGGCTGGCGGCCGGGGATTGGCTGCGGCGCGGCGGCCTGGCGCTGTCGGTTGGCGTGCTCACCGAGAACGCGCCCGCGCTAGCCTTTTATCGGGGGGTGGGGGCCAGCTTCGCGAAAGCCGATACCTATCGCTGGGACGGCCACGAATTGCCTGAATCCATATATGTTTTCAATAATTTGCAGGAACTCGCCTGGCCCGCGTGACGGATCGCCGCGCATGATTCCGCGCCGCTTGCGGCCCCCGGCGGGAGTGGCTACAAACGCCCCAGCAACGACTTTCAAGCTTTTGGGGGAATCAATGGCCGATTACGGCACGCACACGTCCAGCGCGATGGATTACGAGCAGGCGCACTCCACCTACGCCGGCTTCCTGAAGGGCGCCGTGGTGCTCACCATTTTCTCCCTCTACGTGCTGGTGGCGCTGTGCGCCTTCGCCTTCATCGACAGGGGCAACGTGCTGATCGGCTTCGCCGGCCTCATCATCGGCGCGATCGCGCTGATCGTCGACCTTCGGGCCGGCAACAACTGGTACATCTCGGTCGGCTGGCTGGTGATCTTCGGATTGTTCACCGCCGTCATGGTCTCCTGATCAGCAGGGCGGTCTCATGAAAATCGCGATCCCCACGGAAACCCAGGCGGGGGAGAGTCGCGTTGCGGCGAGCCCCGATACCGTCAAGGCCTTCATCAAGAAGGGTGCCGAAGTCGTCGTCCAGGCGGGCGCCGGAAAGGGCGCTTCAATCCCCGACGACGCCTTCGCCGCCGTCGGTGCCAAGATCGTGCCCTCGGGCTTTGGCGATGCGGACGTGGTGCTCACGGTTCGCCGTCCTTCGGGCGAACTTCTGTCATCCCTGAAGCGCGGGGCCATCCTTATCGGTGGCCTCGAGCCCTACGGCGACAAGGCCGGGCTTGATTCTATCGCCGCCTCAGGCGCGACCGCCTTCGCGATGGAGCTCATGCCGCGCATCACCCGTGCGCAGTCGATGGACATTCTCTCCTCGCAGGCCAACCTCGCGGGCTACAAGGCGGTGATCGACGCCGCCTTCCACTTTACCCGTGCCTTCCCGATGATGATGACGGCGGCCGGCACGGTGCCTGCGGCCCGGGTGTTCATCATGGGCGTGGGTGTTGCCGGCCTGCAAGCCATCGCAACAGCGCGACGCCTCGGCGCCATCGTCTCGGCCACCGACGTGCGCAAGGCGACGGAAGAGCAGGTGAAAAGCCTCGGCGCCAAGTTCGTCTATGCCGACATCGCCGATGCGGCGACCTCGGGCGGCTATGCCAAGGAACTCTCGGCCGAGGACAAGTCCAAGCAGGCGGCTCTCGTCGCGGCCCATGTGAAGACGCAGGACGTGATCATCACCACCGCGCTGATCCCCGGGCGGCCAGCGCCCGTGCTGATCACGCAGGAGATGGTGGAGAGCATGAAGCCCGGCTCGATCATCGTCGACCTGGCGGTGGAGCGCGGCGGCAACTGCCCGCTGTCGAAGCCCGACCAGATCGTCGAGCACCATGGCGTGAAGATCGTGGGCACGGTGAACCTGGCGGGCAAGCTCGCCGGCAATGCCTCGCCGCTGTTCGCCAAGAACCTCGCCAACTTCCTCGACCTGATGATCAAGGACGGCGCTCTCAAGATCGACGACGCCGATGAATGCATCAAGGGAACCATGATCGCCCGCGACGGCGCGCTGGTTCACCCCATGTTCGGAGCCAAGTGATGGAAGCGATCGATCCGTTTGTCTCGCTGTTCGGCATCTTCGTGCTGGCGGTGTTCGTCGGCTACTACGTGGTGTGGAACGTGACGCCCGCCCTTCACACGCCGCTGATGAGCGTCACCAACGCCATTTCCTCGGTGATCGTGGTGGGCGCCATCCTGGCGGTGGGTGTCGGCGCGCTGGCGTCCGGCTCCATCGTTGCCATGATCTTCGGCTTCCTGGCGCTGATCCTTGCCTCGATCAACATCTTCGGTGGCTTCATGGTCACCAGCCGCATGCTCGCCATGTACAAGAAGAAGGACAAGTAGGCGCATGTCGGTCAACCTCGCAGCCCTTCTCTATCTTGTCTCCGGCGCGCTGTTCATCATGGCGCTGCGCGGCCTCTCCTCTCCCGCTACGTCGCGGCAGGGCAACACCTACGGCATGGTGGGCATGGGCATCGCCATCCTTACCACGCTCGCCACCATGCAGCTCTCGCCCGTGGTCATCGGCCTCGTGGTGCTGGGGCTTGCCATTGGCGGTGTCATCGGTGGCACCGCAGCCAAGAAGATCGCCATGACGGCCATGCCGCAGCTGGTTGCGGCCTTCCACTCGCTCGTCGGCCTCGCCGCAGTGTTCGTGGCGCTCGCCGCCTTCTATGCGCCGGAGGCCTTCCACATCGTGGTGGACGGTCTGATCCAGCCGATCTCGCGCATCGAGATGTCATTGGGTGCGGCCATCGGCGCCATCACCTTCACTGGCTCGATCATTGCCTTCCTGAAGCTTGACGGCCGCATGTCGGGTGCACCCATCATGCTGCCGGCGCGGCATGCGATCAACATCGCGCTGGGCGTTGGCCTCGTCGCCTGCATCGCGCTGTTCTACATGAGCCCGGTGTGGCTGTGGTTCTGGGCGATCATCGCCATCTCGCTGGCGCTGGGCTTCCTGCTGATCATCCCGATTGGCGGCGCCGACATGCCGGTCGTCGTGTCGATGCTCAACTCCTATTCGGGCTGGGCGGCGGCGGGCATCGGCTTCACGCTGCACAACACCGCACTCATCATCACCGGCGCGCTCGTCGGCTCGTCGGGCGCGATCCTGTCCTACATCATGTGCAAGGGCATGAACCGCTCCTTCATCTCGGTCATCCTCGGTGGCTTCGGTGGTGAGAGTGTGGGGCCCGCCGCCAAGGGCGGCGAGGCCAAGCCCGTGAAGCAGGGCTCGGCGGAGGACGCGGCCTTCATCATGAAGAATGCCGGTTCCGTCATCATCGTGCCGGGCTATGGCATGGCGGTGGCCCAGGCGCAGCACGCGCTGCGCGAGATGGGCGATCACCTCAAGGAGCAGGGCGTGAGCGTCAAATACGCCATCCACCCGGTGGCGGGACGCATGCCCGGACACATGAACGTATTGCTGGCGGAAGCCAATGTGCCTTATGACGAGGTGTTCGAGCTGGAGGATATCAATTCCGACTTTGGCCAGGCGGACGTTGCCTTCGTGATCGGGGCCAATGACGTGACCAACCCGTCCGCCAAGGATGACCCGACCTCACCGATCTATGGCATGCCGGTTCTCGAGGTGTGGAAAGCCAAGACAGTTATGTTCATCAAGCGCGGCATGGCTTCGGGTTATGCCGGCGTCGACAACCCCCTGTTCTGGCGCGACAACACCATGATGCTGTTCGGCGACGCCAAGAAGATGACGGAAGAAATCAACAAGGCATTGGGGTGAGAAGGGCGGCATTCACCTGTTCCTTTCCACTTCATCAGACGCGGGCTTGACCCGCGTATCTTTTTTGTAGGCTGTGACAGAGATACCGGCCTATCGTCCTCCCCCGCTGAAGGAGCGGGAGAAGACGCAAGGGGTCAATCCCGGGAATGATGAGCTGAAGGTTAGCGGGGAATAACTGTGATCCGCGGGACGTAGCAATTCGTTGCTCAACTGAGTCAACAAGGTGCGGGAACGATGAAGACTGCCCGAATTGTTTCACTGGCGACTGCCGTGCCCCCGCATGTTATCAGCCAGGCGGACGCAGCTTCATTTGCAACCTCCGCTTTTGGTGGACGCTTCGACGGCTTCGAGCAGGTGGCGGGCGTGTTCATGACCTCCGGCATTCGCAGGCGCCATGCGGTGCGGCCAATCGACTGGTATATGCAGCCGCTTGGCTGGCCCGAGCGGAGTGCGGCCTATGTCGAAGGGGCCTGCGCGCTGTTCATCGATGCCGCACGTCAGGCGCTGGGCAAGTCCGGGCTCAAGGCTTTGGATATCGACACAGTGGTGACGGTGTCCTCGACGGGCATCACCACGCCCAGCCTCGATGCGCGCGTGGCGGGCGAGATGGGCTTCAAGACAGGCGTGGAGCGCGTTCCAGTGTTCGGGCTTGGCTGCGCGGGCGGTGTTTCCGGCCTGTCGATCGCAGCACGGCTGGCGCAGTCGCGCCCGGGGTCCAACGTGCTGCTGGTGGCCGTCGAGACCTGCACGCTCTCCTTCCGCAGCGACCAGCTGACAAAGGCGAATGTGGTGGCTACTGCGCTGTTCGGCGATGGCGCGGCTGCCCTCGTTTTGCGGGCCGACGAGGGTGGCCTGGCAGAAATCGAATCCACTGCGCAATACACATGGCCCGATACGCTGGACATCATGGGCTGGGCGGTTGATGCCGAGGGTTTGGGGGTGATCTTCGACCGCTCCATACCGCCCTTTGCGGAGGAGCATTTCGGCCCGGCGGCGCGTCTCATGCTGGAGCGCTCCGGCCTCAGCCTCGGCGACATCGACCGCTTCGTTTGCCATCCGGGAGGAGCGAAGGTGGTGACGGCGCTCGAGCGTGCGCTGTCGCTGCCGCAGGGGCTGCTGGCAGATGAGCGCGCGGTGCTGGAGGAGTATGGCAACATGTCTGCCCCCACCGTGTTCTTCGTGCTGGAGCGCGCACTCGCCACGGGCCTGCCGAAGCGGACGCTGATGACGGCGATGGGGCCGGGCTTCAGTGCGGCCACCGCCACGCTGCTGGCCGCATGACCACGGCCATTCTGCTTCTGGCCTTCGTGACGCTGGAGCGCCTCGCTGAACTGGTGTTGGCGCGTCGCAACACCCGCGCGCTGCTGGCGCAGGGCGCTGTCGAGCATGCGCCGGGGCATTATCCGCTGATCGTGGTGATGCATGCACTGTGGCTCGCCGGGCTGTGGGTGTTCGGCGCATCGCAGCCGGTGTCGGTGTTCTGGTTTGGCGTCTTTGTACTGCTGCAGGCGGCGCGCATCTGGGTGCTGATGACGCTGGGGCCGCGCTGGACGACGCGCATTATCGTGCTGCCCGGCGCACCGCTGGTGGCCAAGGGGCCCTATCGCTTTGTGTCGCATCCCAACTACCTCGTTGTCATCGGCGAGATCGCGGTGCTGCCGCTGTGCTTTGGTCTGTGGTGGTTCGCGGTGATCTTTTCGATTGCCAATGCGGTGATCCTCAGTATCCGCATCCGCGCCGAGGCGACTGCGCTGGCGGGCGCGCCGCCGTGAACCACGCGCCCGAGCGCACACCCGCTTCAACATGGGTGGGCTTCGCCATGATGGCGCTCGGCATGTTCATGGCCATTCTCGACATCCAGGTGGTGGCAACATCGCTGCCCACGATCCAGTCGGCACTCGGCATCGCGCCGGAGCTGATGAGCTGGGTTCAGACGGCCTATCTGATTGCCGAGATCATCGCCATTCCGCTCACCGGCTTCCTCACCCGGCTGCTCGGCATGCGCTGGCTGTTCATCGTGTCGATCTCGATGTTCACCGTCGCGTCTGCAGGCTGTGCGGCGAGCACCGGCTTCGAGAGCCTGATTTTCTGGCGCGTGGTGCAGGGCTTCTCGGGCGGCTCGCTGATCCCCGCCGTGTTCTCTGCCGTGTTCCTGCTGTTTCCGGTGCGACAGCAGGGGCTGGCCACGACGATTGCCGGCGTGCTGGCCGTGCTGGCGCCGACCATCGGGCCCGTGGTGGGCGGCTGGGTGACCGAGATGTGGTCATGGCACATGCTGTTCCTGATCAACATCGTGCCCGGCATCGTGGCGGCGGTGCTGGCAGGCTTCTTCCTGCCGCGTTCAGCGGTGAACCCCAGCGAGCTGCGGCGGCTGGACATGGCGGGACTGCTGTTCCTTGCGATGGCGCTGGCCTCACTGGAGATCGGCCTCAAGGAGGCGCAGGACCGCGGCTGGCTGTCGGGCGTGGTGGTGTCGCTGCTGGCGCTGAGTGCGGCCTCGGCGGCGGGCTTCGTGGTGCGCTCGTTGAAGGGCAGCCACCCCATCGCGGAATTGCGATTGTTCCGCGAACGGAATTTCCTTGTCGGCTGCATCATGAGCTTCGCGCTGGGTGTCGGTCTGTTCGGTTCGGTCTACCTGATGCCGGTGTTCCTTGCCTTCGTGCGCGGGCATGGGGCGCTCGAGATCGGGCGCATCATGCTGGTGACGGGGGCGACACAATTGCTGGTGGCGCCCATTGCCGTGCAATTGGACAAGCGGCTCGACCCGCGGCTGCTGTCGGCTCTGGGCTTTCTTGTCTTCGGCATCGGGCTGGGTCTCAGCGGTTTCCAGACTCCGGCGACGGATTACGCGCAGATGTTCTGGCCGCAGGTGGTGCGCGGGGCAGCCATCATGTTCTGCCTGCTGCCCCCCACGCGGCTGGCGCTGGGCCTGCTGGAGGATGCGCGCGTTCCCGATGCCAGCGGCCTCTTCAACCTGATGCGGAACCTCGGCGGGGCCATCGGCATCGCGTTGATCGACACGGTGCTCTATGGCCGCGCGCCGGTACTGGGCGACCGACTGCTGGAACAGATGAAGGGCGGGAGTGTGGATGCCGCGGGCTTCGTCGGCATCAACATCGATGACTTTGCGGCCCTGTCGCAGGGCTCGATGGACATCGACGCGTTGGGCGAGTTGCAGGACAAGGTGGAGAAGGCGGCACTTGCCATGGCGGTGAACGAAGCCTGGCTGATGCTGGCGGGGATCACGCTCATTGCGATCCTGGCACTGCTGGCCACGCGGCGGCCCCGGCCCTGAAAACCCCTCCCGCAACGCCTCGCAATCGTCTAGATTTGTCGCCAAAAGCAATCGCGCGTAGCGACGGAACCCAGAATGGCTGAACCAGCGGCAACCCAACCTCTTGATCCGCCACGAGTTTATCTCGTGCATATGACGGTCTTCGTGCTCCTCGTGGGCATCCTTGTCGTGGTCATCCTGCCGGGGTTGATGCGGGCCTTCATGGCCAATCCGATGCTCAACGGCGTCATCGTGGCCACGCTGCTGTTCGGTATCATCCACTCATACCGCATGGTGGTGCGGCTGTTCCGCGAGGTGAACTGGGTCAATCGTTTCCGCGAGGGCGACCCTGACGGCAACGGCAGGCCGCCAGGCCTTCTCGCACCCATGGCCTTCCTGCTGAAGAACCGCCAGGACGCCGCACTGTCGCCCGTCACCATGCGCTCGGTGCTGGATTCGCTGGCCTCGCGCCTTGATGAGTCGCGCGACCTGTCGCGCTACCTCGTGGGTCTACTGATCTTCCTCGGCCTGCTCGGCACCTTCTGGGGCCTGCTCGAAACCGTGCAGTCGATCAGCGGGGCGATCGAGGGGCTGGACGTGTCCTCCACCCAATCCGCGACGCTGTTCGATCAGCTGAAGCGCGGTCTGCAGGCGCCGTTGCAGGGCATGGGACTGTCGTTCTCGTCCTCGCTGCTCGGCCTTTCCGGATCGCTGATCCTCGGTTTCCTCGACCTCAAGGCGGCGCAGGCCCAGAATCGCTTCTACATCGATCTTGAGGACTGGCTCTCCTCCATCACCGACGTTGCGGCGGGCTCGGGCAGCGACATGGCAATGCAGGGCGCCAATTCGGCGAGCATCACGCCGCAGCTGCTGCGTGCCGAAGTGCAGGCACTGCAGCGCGCCGTCGAGAAACTGACCTATGTAATCGACAGTCAGCGGGCGTCTCCGGCGGCAGCCGCGCCCTCAGCGGCACCCCGCCAGGATACAGATTCAATCGAGCAGCTGGCGGACGCAGTGGCAGGCCTCGTCTCGCAGATGCGCGAGGAACAGAAGATCGTGCGTCAGTGGGCGCAGGGCCAGCAGACCCAGCAGAACGAGATCCAGCGCCTGCTGATCCGCGCCACCGGCCCCTTGTCGCGCGGCGCGTCGCGGGCCCGCGAGGATGAGCGCCCGTAATGGCAGGGCTTAACCGCAGGCGGGGGCGCGGCACGGAAGACGCCTACTGGCCAGGCTTCGTCGATGCCATGGCGCAGCTGCTGCTGGTTATCACCTTCCTGCTCTCGGTGTTCATTGTCTCGCAGTTCCTGCTCGCTCGGCAGATCACCGGACAGGACTCGGCACTTGGCCAGCTGCGCGCCCAGATCGCCGAGCTGACCCAGCTTCTCGCGCTCGAGAAAGCGGCGAAGGCCGATGCCGAAGCCTCGCTGTCGGCCCTGCAGGATGATTTCTCGGCCGAGAAGAACAAGACTGCCTCGCTCTCGGCGCTTCTCGAAGGCGAGGGCGCCAAGGGCGATGCCGCGAACCTCACCATCTCCGGCCTTCAGACCTCGCTCGACAAGGAGAAGAACATCTCCTCCGAGGCGCTGGCCAAGGTGGAACTCTTGAACCAGCAGATCGCGGCGATGCGCCGGCAATTGCAGACGCTGAATGCGCTGCTGTCCGATGCCGAGAGCAAGAACCAGGCGTCGGAAGCCCAGATCGCCGATCTCGGCAAGCGGCTGAACTCGGCGCTTGCCCAGCGCGTGCAGGAGCTGACGCGCTACCGCTCGGAGTTCTTCGGACGCCTGCGGCAGATCCTGTCGCAGCGCTCGGACATCCTCGTGGTGGGCGACCGCTTCGTGTTCCAGGCGGAAGTGCTGTTCCCCAAGGGCCAGGCGACCTTGAACCCCGAAGGCCAGGCAGAGATGCTGAAACTCGCCGATGCGCTGAAGCAGCTCGAAAAGGAAATCCCGCCGGACATTGCCTGGGTGCTGCGCGTCGACGGCCATACCGACAACGACCCGATCCAGTCGGCGCAGTTCAAGTCCAACTGGGATCTCTCGGCGGCACGCGCCATCGCGGTGGTCAACTTCCTCATTGCCAATGGCGTATCGCCGCAGCATCTGGTGGCGGCGGGCTTCGGCGAGTTCCAGCCGATTGATCCCGGCTCCACCGAAGAGGCGAAATCGCGAAACCGCCGTATCGAGCTGAAGCTGACGGAGCGGTGAGGCCACCACACGCTTCGTAACGATTGTTTTTGGGCGATAACCTGGGCCGCTACTCCCCCACATGGGAGATAAGGAAAGGCTTCTTAGCGCCTTCCTAGGGCGTTCAACGGATCCTTCACCGCCCACTTCACCTCGCCCCGGTCGAGCCGGGCGAAGGTGAAGGAATGAGAGCTGCTACTTCGCCGCCTGCGCGGTGAACTGCAGCTTGGCGAGCCTTGCGTAAAGCGGGCTGGTGTTGATCAACTCCGCATGCGTTCCCTCGGCGACGAGTTGGCCACCGTCGAGCACCAGGATGCGGTCGGCGTTGCGCACCGTGGCGAGACGGTGTGCGATGACCAGCGTGGTGCGATTGGCGGTGAGCTTCTCGATCGCTTGCTGGATGAAGGCCTCGCTCTCGGCGTCGAGCGCGCTGGTGGCCTCGTCAAGCAGCAGGATCGGCGCGTCGCGCAGGATGGCGCGCGCGATGGCGATGCGCTGGCGCTGGCCGCCGGAGAGCGTGACGCCGCGCTCGCCAACCTCGGTGTCGTAGCCCTTGGGCAGGCGCTCGGCGAATTCATCGACGCGAGCCGCACGAGCGGCTTCGAGAACGTCCTCCTGAGAGGCTTCCGGCTTGCCGAAGCGGATATTGTCCATGACTGAGCCGGAGAAGATGACTGTTTCCTGCGGCACCACAGCGATCCTCTCGCGCACCTCCTGCGGCACGGCCTTTTTCACGTCGACGCCATCGACGGTGACGGTGCCTTTCTGCGGGTCGAAGAAGCGCTGGGCGAGGGCGAAGATGGTGGTCTTGCCCGCACCGGAGGGGCCGACGATGGCTACCGTCTCACCGGTCTTCACGTGGAAGGAGACATTGACCAGTGCATCCTGGTCGGGGCGCGTCGGATAGGCGAAGGTGACATGATCAAGCGCCAGGCGACCCTGTGGCGGTTGCGGCAGCGGCTGGGGAACGGCGGGAGCGGTGATGATCGGCTTCTCGTCGAGCAGTTCCGAGATGCGCTCGGCAGCACCGGCAGCAAGTTGCACCTCGCCCCATACTTCCGACAGCTGGCCCATCGAGGATGCGGCGAGGATCGCATAGATCAGGAACTGGCTAAGCGTGCCGGGCGACATGGAGCCGGAGATGACGGCGCTGGCCCCATACCACAGCAGCACCACAACGGCGCCGGCGGCGACACCGATAATGAGGGCGGTCAGCACGGCACGCGCAAAGGTGCGCTTGGCGGCAGCACCGAAGGCGATGGCGGTAGCAGCGCTGAACAGGTTCCGCGCGGCCTGTTCCTGCACATTGGCCTGCACGGTGGAGACGGCCACCAGCCGCTCCTGCGCGAAGGCGGCAGAGGAGGCGAGGGTGTCCTGCGCGAGGCGTGACAGGCTGCGCACACGGCGGCCATAGGTGACAAGCGGCAGCACGATGAGCGGCAGCGCCAGCAGCGACAATCCGGCGAGCTTGGGGCTTGAGGCCACCATCATGAAGATGGTGCCGATCAGCATCACAACGTTGCGCAGCGCGATCGAGGCGGTGGAGGAGAAGGCGGACTTGATCTGGATGGTGTCGGCAGTGAGCCGTGAGAGCACCTCGCCTGAGCGCTGCGTCTCGAAGAAGGCCGGGCTGAGGCTGAGCAGGTGGCTGAAGATCGCATCGCGGATATCAGCCACCACGCGTTCGCCGATCCACATCACGAAGTAGAAGCGCAGCGCCGAGCCGATGGCCAGGACCACCACGACGGCCAGCATGGCGAGGAAGTACTTGTCGACCAGCGCTGCGTTCTCGGCGGTGAAGCCATTGTCGATGATGCGGCGGACGGCGACGGGTACGGCCAGCGTCGCCCCGGCGGCGGCCAGCAGGGCGATCAGCGCGAAGACCATCTGCCGCCGATAGGGGCGGAGGAATGGCGTGAGACGGAGGAGGGGGCGGAGGTTCCGGCTCTTCGGGCGGCGCCGGGCCTCGTCTTCGTATGGATTGCTCATGGCCGCAGTTCTAGCCGAAGACGGGCAGAATGGAAGCGGCGGAGCACCGCTGGGGCAGGCCGCCGCAGGCCTTGCCCAGCCCCGGACCGCCGGGCTTGCCTCCCCCCGGCATCTCCTGTATAGCCCCCGCCGAACCCGGAATTCGGAAGTCCCTGTGCGGGGCGTTTCCCGCCATCGAGAGAGTTTTCGCCATGAAGCAAGGCATTCATCCAGAATATCACATGATCAATGTGGTCATGACCGACGGCACCACCTTCAAGACCCGCACCACGTGGGGCAAGGAAGGCGACACGATGAACCTCGACATCGATCCGAAGTCGCATCCGGCCTGGACCGGCGGCCAGCAGACCCTGCTTGACCGTGGCGGCCGCGTGTCCAAGTTCAAGCAGAAGTTCTCGTTCCTCAGCAAGTAGTTCCCGTCCGCTGACGGACTGCAAAACCCGGCCCTTGAGGCCGGGTTTTCCGTTTCTGGGGCATGTCGACAATAAAAAAGCGCCCGAGAGGGCGCTTTCATTCCAGGGCCACGATCGGCTTCAGTGCTTCTTGCCCCGGGAGGAAGACTTGCCAGCGGCAGCAGCAGGGGTGTTGCCATCATAGCCGGGCAGCGGCGGATCCTCGATCTTCGGTTCGTGACCCTTCGAGGCGTGGCCACCCTTCGAAGCCGATTTGCTGGCCGCAGCGGCTACCGAAACGCGGTTGGCGGGGCCATGATCTTTGGTCTGCTCGGTTTTCGAGGCGCCAGAAGCGTTCGGGGGGATTAGGCCATAGGTCACGGTGGTTTCACTGTGAAGGCGTTCTTGCGCGGCATGGGCAGGGCCACCGGCCAGAAGCAACGATGCACTGCTCATGGCACCCAGCAACGCGATCACCCTCAATGCCGTCAACTTCTTGGTCATAGCCCCTGCCTCGTACGCGTACTGGTAATTATAGTATATAAGAATATGCAGTAGCCATAGCCTGCACCCCTAAAATTGCAAGCATAAACTTAAACTGATTTGAACTAACTCCGTGGACAAATACGGAGATATTGCAATTAAAGCGCGAAAACTACTCAGTTTAAGCCCAAAAAAGCAGGAAATACGATCTGAAATTGCTGCCTACTGTGTGATCGAGCCCTACTGGGTCTGTTGCTCGAGCTTGGTGATGCGCTGGCGGATCATGTCGGCGCTGGTGCTTGGCGGATTATGGTCGAGGGCGGCCTTGAAATCGGCGATGGCGGCCTTGTTGTCCTTCTTCTGGGCATTGACCATGGCGCGGAGAGAGTAGAGGCCCCAGCGTTCCGGCGCGATCTCGATGGCCTTGGTGAGATCGGCTACGGCCTTGTCATATTGCATGGCGCGATTGTAGCCGATCGCCCGGAAGGCATAGGCTTCCATGAGCTTGGGATCGAGCTCGATGGCCTTTGAAACATCAGCCATCACCAGCGTCTGGTCGGCGTTGGGGTTGGCGGAACCCACCATGGCGCGCTTGTAATATGCATAGGCCGTGTCGGTGGTGCTGGCCTGCTTGCCGTCGATCACGGCGGTGCAGGCCTTGATGCGGGCCTCGTTGGGGATCTGCTCCTTGCTGCGGCAATCGTCGATGTCACCGGCATGTGCCAGCGTGGGCATTGCAAACAGGAACAGGGCCGTGGCCAAGGCCTTGAAGGTGGTGCTGGTCATCACGGGCTGCCTCATGGTCAAATCGCTGCGGTGACGCACTAGACCATAGGCGCGGGAGCGAGGCAAACTGGCGAAGCGTCAATTCCTCGCCACGAGGCAGATGCCGCCGCGCGCCGTGAGGTCGCGGCAGAGTTGTTGCGCCTCAGCGCGGCTGTCGCGTCCGATCATCACCCGTACCATCTTGCGCCGCCCCATGGAGCGGTTGAGCTTCCTGACAACCAGAGGGTCCTCTTCCCTGATGATGTCGAAGCGGTTGCGGATGACCCGGAAGGCCTGCAAGGCGCGGGCCTGGCTGAAGCCGGCGGTGAGGACGACGCCCCAGGGCTTCCAGTTGGCCTGCTTCACCTCCACGGCCTCGGGCGAAAGTTCGCGCATGACAAGGCTCTTGCACTGGGCAGCGAAGCTTCCCTCCTTGCCCAGTGCCGGAATGTCGAAGTTGGCGTTCGCGGCCTTCCACTCGTCATGGCCGTGGCCGGTGATGGCATAGACATAATCCTGCGTCTCGTAGGGAAGCCCCCCGGTGCCGGCCAGCCACTTGCGCACCCGGTCCTCGCCCGCATTGTAGGCCGCTGCGGCCAGACCCAGATTTCCGAATGTGGTGCGGAGTTCGGCCAGATAAGCGGCGGAGGCGGCGAGGGCCTTTTTTGCGTCAAAGGGGTCGTCGAGGCCGCGGCGCTCGGCGGTGCCCGGCATGAACTGCGCAATGCCCTGCGCGCCCTTGGGGCTCACCGCACCCGGATCGAACAGGCTTTCCTTCCAGATCAGCCGGGCAATCAAGGATTGCGGCAGGCCGTGCGCGGCGGCGCGCGCGTCGATCTCGGTGCAGACGGTTTCGGCGAAGTTCTTGCGGTCAGCCTCGGTCTGCGGCAGCGGCGGCGGCGTGGCTGCGCCCGCTGCGATGGGCAGCAGGAACAGCAGGGCGGCAATGGTCAGTCGCTGGTGCAAAGGCAGGTCCGGGCGTTGGGCAACATGCTTCTGCCGTTAACGCGCGGATGAGGCAACAGCTGGAAAAGATTCAGGAGCGCGCGCCGAAAACCGCGGCGAGACGGTCCAGTTGGCTGGACACCGGGCTGGGGGCAGGGTTGGCCGCGACTTCGGCCTTGGACTGGATGTTGAGCATGGCATCAAACTTCAGGACGCGCTGGTGCAACGACAGCGAGCGCTCGACGATGTCATTGAGGGCAGCGGGAAGCTGTTCCGAACCATTCAATGGCTTGCCGCGGCCAAGGTCGGAGAGCGAGATGCGGTGGCGTTCCTGCTTGACGTCGTCCTGGCTCATTTCACCAGCACCGATGGCGCGCTGCAGGAGGAGCCATGAGGCAAGCTGCATCAGGCGGGTCGTCAGGCGCATGCTTTCGGTGGCATAGGCCACTGCCCCATGGCGGTCGAGCAGGCGGGCATCCTGGCGGCCGGGGCCGTCCAGGTAATTGGCGGTTTCCTCAACGAGGCCCATGCCTTCCTTGAACACCTTGTCGAATTGCTCGGACGCCGTGAAGCGCGACATGAAATCGACGGTGACTGGGGACGCTTTGACGAACGGCATAACAGGCATTTCCTCGGGGCTCTCGTTTGTCTTGGTACGGAGCTTCGCAAGATCATGAACCGGGTTGTCCCCGAGGTCAATGATCGTGCGCCACCCCGGAAATCCCTAAGCAAGAGTGATGCCAGAGCGGGACCCAAAAAAAGCCGCGCAGTAGGCGCGCGGCTGGAAAGTTTCAAACAGGGAGGCGTCAAACAGAGTGGTGGAGAACCACTCGGAGCAATCCGGTCAATGATTACAATAAAGGGTCTATCGTTAATTCCTTACCAAAGTCTTAACATGCGCAACCCTGAGGCCCCCAGTTGTGCCAAAATGAGAGCATCAGGAGCGAAAAAACGCGTCTGCGGCATTTTTTGAAGCCTGTTTGGACTGGATCGCCGCCCTTACCCGCTGGATTTCCGACTCGAGTTGGCTGACGCGCTGTTCCAATTCGGCCACTGACAGGAGGTCGAGGTTTTCGCCCAGCATGACGCCGGCTGGCTTCTTCGGCAGGTCTTCGAAACTCATGGGCGGCACTCCTCCACTCCCGGGTGCCCCATTTTGTCATTGCGAGGCCATGGGGTTCAACACAAACTGCGTGTTCGAGAGTGCCTCAGAGGACGTGCCCCATGCAAGACATGACCGCCATCGCCATCACCACCCCGGGCGGACCCGAGGTGCTGAAGCCCGTGACAATCCCCGTGCCGGTGCCGAAGCCGGGGGAAATCCTGGTCAGGGTGAAGGCGGCGGGCGTCAACCGGCCGGACGTGCTGCAGCGACAGGGCGGCTATCCGCCGCCGCCAGGTGCGCCGGATACCCCGGGCCTCGAGATCGCGGGTGAGGTGGTGGCGCTGGGCGATGGCGTGAAACGCTACGAAGCGGGTGACCGTGTCTGTGCGCTGGTTCCTGGTGGCGGCTATGCCGAATATGCGGTGGTGCATGAAGACAATGCGCTGCCGGTTCCGCCGGGCCTCTCCTTCATCGAGGCGGCGGCGATCCCCGAGACCTTCTTCACGGTGTGGACCAATGTGTTCGATCGCGGGCGGTTGAAGGAGGGTGAGACGCTGCTTGTCCACGGCGGGTCAAGCGGCATCGGCACCACGGCCATCATGCTTGGCAAGGCCTTCGGCGCGATCGTCGTGGTGACGGCGGGTTCGGAAGAGAAGTGCCAGGCGTGTCGCGACCTCGGCGCCGACCTCGCCATCAACTACCGCAACCAGGATTTCGTGGCGGTGCTCGCCGAGAAGGGCATCAAGCCTGATGTGATCCTCGACATGGTGGGCGGGGATTATGTGGCCAAGAACCTGAAGGCGGTGGCGATGCATGGCCGCATCGTCATGATCGCCTTCCAGAAGGGCTCGCGCATCGAGGCGGACTGGATGCCGATCATGCTGAAGCGGTTGACCTTCACCGGCTCCACGCTCCGGCCCCGCAGCGTGGCCGAGAAGGCGGAGATCGCCCGCGCCTTGGAACTCCACGTCTGGCCGTTGTTCGGAGCGGAGATGCTGAAGCCCATCATCTACCGCACCTTTCCGCTGAGAGAGGCCGCAGCAGCCCATGCGCTGATGGAGTCGAGCGAGCATATCGGCAAGATCGTGCTGGTGAACGGCTAGGGGATTGCTTCCCGGTGGGATGATGATCAGGCGCATGCCGTGGCCTGGAGAGGTCGCACCACCAGGACCATGCCGTGCATCGCAGCTTCTTCTGGGGCTCGATCAGCATGACGAACTCTGGATTTGGCGAAGAGCGGACTGCAGCGGCGTGACCTAGCTGGCGTGCGGAGTTGCCGGCTTCGGCGGCACGCCGAGTTTCACGAAGAGATAGCCCCTGGCCTTGAGCGCCAGGATGCCCTGCACGACGCCGGCACCCGATGTGCGGCCGGGCTTGTTCACATGCGCGATGATGACGTCGCCGTCCCTGGCGGAGGCGATGCGCCTGACCACGGCGGCGGCGGGCAGGGTGGCGCCGTCATCAGCGCGGATCGAATAGCCGGCGATGGCCTCGCCCAGCCCGCGGATCTCCGCCATGGCAGCCGTGTCATAGCGGCCGGTTGCCCCCCGGAACCACATGGGGGCGCTGCCAGTGGCGGCGATAACCGCGGCCTTGCCGCCCTCTACTTCGGCCTTCACGGCCTCCGGCGAACCGGCGGCAGCGATGCCATAGACCTTCATCGGCAGGTCGACGGCGGGAATGTGCTTCGCCCCATGGTTCTCGATCTGGAAGAGGTCGGGGTGGGAGAGCATCAGCTTCACCGTGTCACCGTTGCGCCTGAGCCAACGGCCGGTGACGAAGACAGTGGCCGGGATGTGGTTGGCGACCAGCGCCTGCAGGATGCGCTGGTCCGCCTTGCCGCTGCAGGCATCCAGCGTGAGCGCCACATGCGGCTGCTGGTGGGCGGCGGCATGGGGCAGGATCAACCGGGGCTCGCTGAGTGGCGTTCCCGACATGGCGGGCAGGGCGGCATAGGCGAGAATCAATCCGGCGGCGATGAGAGCGCGAATCATGACCCCGTTTGCACCCGCAGCGCAGCTCAGGCAAGCGCCCGGAACAGCTCCCGAAGGGCATGAAATTCGCGATTGCGCCCGGCGACGGCCCCCTCTATATCTGCGTTATCCCCAACAAGCTGTCGTAAAGACAGGGAACCTGAAGTACCGGTTCTCAAGGAGTTGAAAGCCATGTCCCGCATACCGCTGATGCCCAAGGCCACCGCCGTGTGGCTCGTCGAGAACACCGGGCTGACCTTCCGCCAGATCGCCGATTTCTGCCACCTCCATGAACTCGAGGTGAAGGGCATTGCCGACGGCGACGTGGCGACGGGTATCAAGGGCATGGACCCCATCACCGGCGGCCAGCTCACCCGCGAGGAAATCGAGACGGGCGAGAAGGACTCCGATTACCGCCTCAAGATCCTCGAATCCAAGGTCAACATCCAGGTGCAAAAGTCCACCTCGGGCCCGCGCTACACGCCCGTCTCCCGGCGTGGCGACCGTCCGGACGCCATTGCCTGGCTCTTGCGCTATCATCCCGAGCTGCCGGATTCGGCCGTCATGAAGCTGGTCGGCACCACCAAGTCGACCATCACCTCGGTGCGTGACCGCAGCCACTGGAACGCCGGCAACATCAAGCCGGTCGACCCGGTTTCGCTCGGCATCTGTTCGCAGCTCGACCTCGACTTCGCGGTGCAGAAGGCCGCGCGAAAGGCCGGCAAGCCGGCCAACGAGGTCACCCCGGTGCGCACGCTCATCCCGGCGTCGGAAGTCGAGGGCACGGCAGCCCATGCCGCGTCGCAGGTCGACGAGACGCAGCCCACCTTCGCCCCGTCCGACCCCAAGACCCGCGAATCCGAGCCGCGCTATGATGCCGACTCGGTGTTCGCCAAGCTCAAGCCGTTGAAGCGCGGCCAGCAGGACGCGGAATAAGACGCGCATTCTCATTGTCGGCGCATCGGGCACGGTCGGACAGGCTGCAGCGACGGAATTGTCGCGCCGCCATGAGATCGTCAGGGCAGGCCGAACCTCCGGTGACCTGACTGTCGATGTGATGAACGAGGAGTCGGTGAAGGCGATGTACGCCAGGCTCGGCAAGGTGGACGCCATTGTCACCTGCGTGGGCCACGTGCACTTCGGCCCGATCGCGACGATGACGCCGGAACAGTTCCGGAAAGGCCTGAACGACAAGCTGATGGGTCAGGTGAACCTCGTCCTCCTCGGCATGGACAATGTGAACGACAATGGCTCCTTCACGCTGACCAGTGGCGTCCTCGACCGCGATCCGGTGCGGGCCGGCGCCAATGCCGCCGCCGTCAACGGCGCCCTTGGCGCTTTCGTGAAGGGAGCCGCGATCGAGATGCCACGTGGCATCCGCATCAATGCGGTGAGCCCGGGCCTGCTCGAGGATTCGGTCGTGAAGTATGACGGCTTCTTCCCTGGCCATGAACCCGTCTCCGCGGCGCGCGTGGGCCTTGCCTATGCCAAGAGCGTCGATGGTGCCATCACCGGCCAGGTGATCTGCGTCGGTTGATTGCCGAAACAGGCTGAACGCTGTTAGCCTCTCCCCAACAGGGAGAGGCTTTTTCATGCACCGCGACAGCCGTTTCGACATTCTCTTCGAGCCCGTGAAGATCGGGCCAGTCACCGCGCCCAACCGCTTCTACCAGGTGCCGCACTGCACCGGCATGGGCTACCAGTTGCCAGAAACGCTTGCCGCCATGCGCGGCGTGAAGGCGGAGGGCGGCTGGGGCGTGGTCAACACTGAATATTGCTCCATTCATCCGTCGTCTGACGATATCCCACATCCCTTCGCCAGCCTGTGGGACGAGGGTGACGTGCGCAACATGGCGGCGATGGCGGATGCGGTGCATGAGCACGGCAGCCTTGCAGGCACCGAACTGTGGTATGGCGGCATCCGCTCCTCCAACCATCTCTCGCGCGAGGTGGCGCTGGCGCCGTCGAGCTTTCCTGCCGCCGAGTCGCCATGGCAATGCGCCAAGATGGACATGGACGACATCCGTGCCTTTCGCGGCTGGCATCGCGCCGCTGCGCTGAGGGCGAAGCAGGCAGGACTCGACATTGTCTATGTCTATGCTGCGCACACCTATATCTTGAACCAGTTCCTTGACCGCGACATGAATACGCGGACGGACGAATATGGCGGCACGCTGCTGCAGCGGGCGCGGATGCTGCGTGAGGTGCTGTCCGAGACGCGCGATGCCATCGGCGACAGATGCGGAGTGGCACTCAGGATCGAGGTCGACAACGAGGATGGCGGTGGCTTCGAGGAACGTTCCGAACTGCTCGCCTCGCTTGCGCCGATGGTCGATCTCTTCGATGTCACCATTTCTGACTACTCGCAGGAGATGGGCGGCTCGCGCTTCTTCAAGGAAGGCTCGCTGGAGTCGCGCATCGCGCATGTGCGAACGATCACGGGAAAGCCCGTGGTGAGTGTCGGCCGCTTCACCGCGCCCGAGACCATGCTGTCTCAGGTGAAGCGCGGCATCGTGGACCTCATCGGCGCAGCGCGGCCCTCGATCGCTGATCCCTTCCTGCCGCTCAAGATTTCCGAGGGCCGCGAGGACGACATCCGCGAATGCATCGGCTGCAACATCTGCTATGCGCACAACAGCCGGGCCGCCGCCATCCGCTGCACGCAGAACCCCACCATGGGCGAGGAATGGCGGCGCGGCTGGCATCCGGAGAGGATCGCCGTGGCGAAGCAGCGCGCGCAGGTGCTGGTGGTGGGCGCGGGGCCGGCAGGCCTCGAGGCCGGGTTGATGCTCGCCAGACGCGGGCATGAGGTGAAGATCGCCGACGCTGGCCACTCCCCCGGTGGGCGGCTGCAGTGGGAGACGAAGCTTCCCGGCCTCGCCGAATGGGGGCGGGTACGTGACTGGCGCCTGCACCAGATCTCCAAGCTCCCGAATGTCGAGATCTTCCGCGACAGCCGCATGCAAGCGGATGACGTTATCGATCTCGGCATTGCGAATGTGGTGGTTGCTACCGGCAGTCACTGGCGCACCGACGGGCGCGGCCGCAGCAACCGCGCGCCGATCCTGTCCTACGACGATGTGCGCACGCTGGCGCCAGAGGCGGTGCTGGCGGCGGAAGTAACAGGCCCTGCCGTGGTGTTCGATGATGACCACTATTATCTCGGCTGTTCCATTGCCGAACTTCTGGTGCTGCGCGGCCTGCCGGTTACCTATGTGACCAGCGCCGGCAAGGTGGCGGAATGGTCTGACCTCACTGGCGAACAGCCCCGTGCCCATGCGCGGCTTCTGGAGCTCGGCGTCACGGTGATCGTCAATTCGCTGGTGTCGAACCTCAAGCCCGGCACCGCTGTGCTGGCCTGCGTGTTTTCAGGCGCCGAGCGGCAGATCGCGGCTGGCAGTTTCGTGCCTGTCACCTCGCGCGATGGTGATGACGTGCTCTATCAGGCGCTGAAGGGCAGGGGGCTCGCCTCGCTGTCGCTGATCGGCGATGCCCGCGCACCCGGCCTGATCGTCCATGCGGTCTATGCCGGGCACAAGCTGGCACGCGAGTTTGGTGAGGATGAGGTGATGGTCAGGCGGGAACGGCCGTTCGCCTGATCGCCGTCAAGCCGGCTTTCACCGGAATGACGGCGGGCAAAGATGCTAGATCGACTTCACCATGACCGCGTCCTCGGCAAAGTGCCCCGCGGTTTTGCTCGTCTCCTGCCAGCCGCGGCGGCGGTAGAAGGCGAAGGCCTTGGTATCGCGGCCCGTGGTGAGGTGGGCTTCCGCGTGGCCTCGCTGCTTCAGCCACGCTTCACATGCTGCGAGCAGGGCGCTGCCATGGCCTTTGCCTTCGTGATTTGCATCCATGAACAGCGCAAAGATGCTGCCGTCGCGACGGTCTGCCATGGAGAAGCCGGTGATCTTGCCGCCGTCCATGGCGACCCAGCAGCCAAGGTCGCCATCCGTCATTTCGGCGGCAATCGAGTCGTTGGTGATGCCGATCTCCACCATCTGCTCAACCGACAGATGGTTCTCCGCCACCGACGTGCGGATGCGCATGATCGCGGGTAGGTCGGCGATCTGTCCGGGGCGGATCATCCCTTCACGGGCACGGTATAGTTCAGCGGCATGCGGCCACCATCGACGTAGATCGTCTCGCCGGTCACGTAGCTGGCATCATCGGAGACCAGGAAGGCGGCGATGGCCGCGACTTCCGCAGGTGTTCCCGCACGGCCCAGCGGCGTGCGCGACATCGCGCGATCCATGGCCGCCTTGTCGGCGAGCACGCCACGCGCCATGTCGGTGTCGATGGTGCCCGGTCCGATGGCGTTGACGCGGATGCCGTGCGGCGCCAGCGCAATCGAGGTGGCGCCCGTCAGCTGCGACACGCCGCCCTTCGACATGCAGTAGGTGACGATGCCGGGAATGGCCAGCGTATCGTTCACCGACGACATGTTGACGATGGCGCCGGGCTTCCGGCCCGCCTGCGCCTGCGTCACCATGTGGCGCGCACAGGCCTGCAGCATGAGGAACGAGCCCTTGAGGTTGACGCCGATGACACGGTCGAACTCGGCTTCAGAAACATCAAGGAAATCATTGTTGGCCGAGATGGCGGCGTTGTTGACCAGGATGTCGACGGCGCCGAATTTGCGGACGGTGAAGGAGACAAGCGCCTTGACGTCGGCGGCCTTCGACACGTCACAGTGCTTGTAGGCACCACCAAGCCTCTTCGCCACGGCCTTGCCATCTCTGTCCAGCACGTCGGCGAGCACCACCGTGGCACCGTCCTTCGTCAGCCGTTCGGCGATGGCAAGCCCGATGCCGCGGGCAGCTCCGGTGACGATGGCGATGCGCGTCTTCAGTTTCACGGTACTATGCTCCTGCGGGTCAGTAGGTGTCGGCCGCCTTCACCGCGCGGGCAAAGACGGCGATGATAAGTGCTGCGATGACAGTGAGGAAGAGGGCGGCGTTGAGGCTTGTCACCTGCGCCACGAAGCCGATGAGTGGTGGTCCGGAGAGGAAACCCATGTAGCCGAGGGTGGTGACTGCGGCGATGCCGCGGCCCGGCGCCGTGGGCTCCAGCCGGCCGCCACCGGCAATCATGACCGGCGCGATGTTGCCGATGCCGATGCCGGCGAAGGTGAAGGCGAGGATGGCCAGTGCGGGTGAGGGTGCCAAGAGTCCCAGCGCCGTGCCCAGCGCGGTAAGCAGCCCGCTCGCGAAGACCATGGGCACGGCACCCACCCTCAGCCTGAGCCAGTCGCCGGTGAAGCGCGACAGCGCCATGCCACCCTGGCAGGTGGCGAAGCACATGGCGGCGATGCCGGCCTCGACCAGGAACTTCTCCCGCATCAGGATTGCCGCCCAGTCGATGACCGAGCCCTCGATCATCAGGGCGAGATAGCACAACAACCCGAGGACGATGGTGGCACGGGTGGGCCATGCGAAATGCGAGCCCGAAAGCCCCTTGTCGACGCTGCCTGGCAGGAAGAAGCGCGCGGCGCCAAGGTGGATCGCCAGGCAGAGGGCGACCATGATGAAGGCCTGGTTCCGGCTGCCCAGGGTTTCGATCAGGTATCCACCAAGGAAAGCGCCGAAGACGCAGCCGACGCTGTAGACGCCGTGCAACATCGACAGCACCGGGCGGCGCAAGGCCTTCTCGATGGCGATGGCATGGGCGTTCATCGACACGTCCATGCTGCCGATGCACATGCCCATCAGCGCCCCGCCGATGACGAAGGCGGCGAGGCTGGGCGCCAGAACTGCGGCGATAAAGGCGGCGCAGAACACGATGCCGGTGACGCGCGTCATCACCGCGCTGCCGAAGCGGTTTATGAGGACGCCTGCGGTGGGCATGGCCAGCACGGCGCCGCCCGCGATCGACAGCAGAGCAAGGCCGAACATGCCGGGGCCCACGGCGAGCCGTTCCTTGATGAGGGGTACATGTGGAACCCATGCGCCAATCAGCAGGCCCATGACCAGGAAGGGAGCAATGATGGCCCAGCGGGCGCGGGCCAGGGAGGCGGGAGTCATCGATTCAGCATCTTATGTTGCGCTGCATCCCTAGCGGATTGCGGTGCGGGCCGCCACACGGCATTCTCCACTTATCGCGCTTCGAGGTTGGGGAACGGCGGAGTGCAGATGGGGCGAGGCGGCCGCCCAGGGGGAATGCATGAACAGCGTCACCGAAGATACCACCATAACCCCGCGGCCGCCGGCCGTGAAAATCAACACGATTTCCTTTGGGGATATCCGGGCGGCCCTCGCCGGGGGCTGGCGCGACTTTCTCAAGGCGCCGTTGATCGGGCTGTTTTTTGGCGGCATCTATGCGGCGGGCGGCATCGCCATCTTCCTGCTGCTGACGGTCTATCACGAGCCGTGGTGGATCATTCCCATCGCTGTGGGCTTTCCGCTGATCGGGCCCTTCGTGGCGGTGGGACTTTATGAGACCAGCCGCCGCATCGAAGCGGGCCAACCGCTGAACTTCGGCCAAATCCTCATGGTGATCTTTGCCCAGCGCAAGCGCCAGGTGGCATGGATGGCCTTCGTCGTGCTGTTCATCTTCTGGATGTGGCTCTACGAGGTGAGGATGCTGCTGGCGATCTTCCTCGGCTTCAAGTCGTTCTCATCGGTGGACGCCTTCGTGAACGTCGTGACCACCACGCCGGAGGGCATGGGCTTCCTGGCGGTTGGCACCGGCGTCGGCGCTGTCATTTCCTACATCCTGTTCTGCACGACGGTCGTCGGCATCCCGCTGCTGCTCGACCGCGAACTCGACCTCATCACCGGCATCATCTACAGCTTCAAGGCGGTGTTCCAGAACCTTGCGCCGATGATCAGCTTCGGCATCATCGTTGTAGCGCTCACCTTCGTGGCTTTCGTGCCGATGTTCTTAGGCCTGCTGGTGGTGCTGCCGGTGCTGGGCCACGCCACGTGGCACCTATACAAGGCCGTGGTCGCGCCAGAGCGGTAGTAGCCCCCGCAGTCACCTTCGCCCGGCTTGGCCGGGCTATCCTTTGGTGTGGCCAAGGAAAAAGAGGCCCCGGTCCAGCCGGGGCAAGGTGATATCACAGGAAGGCTGCCTAGACCCCGATCCCCTTTGTCGCCAGCGCGGCGCGGATTTCATCGAGGATCACCGGATCGTCGATCGTCGCCGGCGTCTTGAACTCTTCCTTGTCGGCGATCTTGCGCATGGTGGCGCGCAGGATCTTGCCCGAGCGCGTCTTGGGCAGGCGCGGAACCACGACGACGGTCTTCAAGGCGGCGACTGCGCCGATCTTCTCGCGGACGCGCTTCACGCACTCAGCTTCGATGTCGGCCGCGGGGCGCGAGACGCCTGACTTCAGCACCACGAAGCCCACCGGCACCTGACCTTTCAACTGGTCGGCGATGCCGATCACCGCCGTCTCGGCGACGTTCGGGTGGCCTGCGAGCACTTCCTCCATGCCGCCCGTCGACAGGCGGTGTCCGGCGACGTTGATGATGTCGTCGGTGCGGGCCATGATGTAGAGATAACCTTCCTCGTCCATGTAGCCCGCATCCGCCGTCTCGTAATAGCCGGGGAAGTGCGAGAGATAGCTCTTGCGGAAGCGCTCGTCGTTGTTCCAAAGCGTGGGCAGACACGAGGGCGGCAGCGGCAGTTTCACGCAGATGGCACCCAGCTTGCCGCGCGGCACTTCATTGCCGCCTTCATCCAGCACCTGGACATCGTAGCCGGGCATGGCCACGGTGGGTGAGCCATGCTTCACCGGCAGCATGCCGAGACCCACCGGATTGGCGGCGATGGACCAGCCGGTTTCTGTTTGCCACCAATGGTCGACGACTGGCACCTTCAGCATGTCCTCGGCCCATTTCACCGTGTCGGGGTCGGCTCGCTCGCCGGCGAGGAAGAGGGTGCGCAGCGATGTTAGATCATACTTGCGGATAAAATTGCCGTCCGGGTCTTCCTTCTTGATGGCGCGGAAGGCGGTGGGGGCGGTGAACAGCGCCGACACGCCGTATTCCTCGACGATGCGCCAGAATGTGCCGGCGTCCGGCGTGCCCACGGGCTTGCCCTCGAAGAAGATGGTGGTGGCGCCCTGCAAGAGCGGCGCATAGACGATGTAGGAGTGGCCCACCACCCAGCCCACGTCCGACGCCGCCCAGTACACTTCTCCGGGCTTGATGTCGTAGATGTTGTCCATCGACCACTTCATCGCAACCATGTGGCCGCCGTTGTCACGCACAACACCCTTTGGCTGGCCGGTGGTGCCGGAGGTGTAGAGGATGTAGAGCGGGTCGGTAGCCTTTACGGCCACGCAATCCGCCTTGCGGCCGAAGCCCCTGGCGACGTGGCAAATGCCGTCCCAGTCATGGTCGCGGCCGGTCTTGAGTTCCGCCGTCACCTGCTCGCGCTGGAAGATGACGCAGGCCTCGACCTTGTGCGCGGCGATGTCCAGCGCCTCGTCGAGCAGTGGCTTGTAGGGGATGACGCGGTTGGGCTCGAGGCCGCAGGAGGCGGTCATGATCACCTTGGGCTTGGCGTCGTTGATGCGGGTTGCCAGTTCCGGCGGTGCGAAACCGCCGAACACCACGGAGTGGACGGCGCCCAGCCTGGCGCAGGCCAGCATGGCGAACAGTGCCTGCGGAATCATCGGCATGTAGAGGATGACGCGGTCGCCCTTGCGCACGCCGAGATCCTCCAGCGCCGCGCCGAGCGTGGCCACCTCGTCGAGCAGCTGGCTATAGGTGTATTTGGCCTTGGTGCCGGTGATTGGGCTGTCATAGATCACGGCAAGCCGCTCGCCGTGGCCGGCCTTCACGTGACGGTCCACCGCGTTCCAGCAGGTGTTGCATTCAGCGCCGACGAACCAGCGGTCCAGCCCGTCGACCCGTGCGTAGACGTCGCTCCACGGTGTCACCCAGTCAATGCCCTTGGCGGCCTCTGTCCAGAAGCGGGCGGGCGCCTTTTTCCACGCGGCATAGGTCTCGTGATAGCGGCTCATTCGTATTCCTTCCTTCGGGCGGATTCTGACGTCTTTATCGGCGCTTGGCGGGCGGAAATCGAGTCAGCAATTGGTCGCGGGTCCGCCACCTTCGCGGCAAGTCGGGCTTCGCTTGGAGGGTGCAATGGAGTGGGCTAGAAGATCTGTGAAAATGAAGGGTGCCCGGATGTCCGCCTACGAGACCGCTCTCGACAAGAACCCCGCCAATTATCAGCCGCTGACGCCATTGACCTTCCTGGCGCGCTCGGCGGCCGTCTATCCGGACCAGGCGGCGATCATCCATGGGCGTCAGCGCACCACCTATGCGCAGTTCTATGCGCGCTGCCGGCAGCTGGCCTCGTCGCTGGCCAAGGCGGGGATGCGCAAGGGCGAGACGGTCTCGGTGCTGCTCGCCAACACGCCCGCCATGCTCGAATGCCATTACGGGGTGCCGATGACCGGGGCGGTGCTCAATACGCTCAACACCCGCCTCGATGCGCCGACGATTGCCTTCTCGCTCGTCCATGCCGAGGCGAAGATCCTGATCGTCGACAAGGAATTCTCCAGGCTCGCCAAGGATGCGCTGGCGCTGATGCAGGGTGCCCGTCCCATCGTCATCGACTATGTCGACCCCGAATTTGCGGTCGATGGCGAGCGCGTGGGCTCCATCGACTATGAGCAGTTCGTGGCGAGCGGCGACGCGGCCTTCGAATGGCTGTGGCCGGCGGACGAGTGGGAGGCGATCTCGCTCAACTATACCTCCGGCACCACCGGCAATCCGAAGGGTGTCGTTTATCACCACCGCGGCGCCTATCTCCTGGCGCAGGGCAATGTGCTGACGGCCTCCATGCCCAAGCACCCGGTCTATCTCTGGACACTGCCGATGTTTCACTGCAACGGCTGGTGCTTCCCGTGGTCGATCTCGGTGGTCGGCGGCACGCATGTGACACTGCGCTGGGTGCGCTCGGGTCTGATCTGGGACGCTCTTGCCGAGCACAATGTCACGCATCTCTGCGGGGCGCCCATCGTCATGTCGACGATCCTCAACGCTCCGGCGAAAGAAAAGAAGCCGCTGACCCAGAAGGTGGATTTTTTCACCGCCGCTGCGCCGCCGCCCGAAGCGGTGCTGGCCGCAATGTCGGAGGCGGGCTTCAACGTGACCCATCTCTATGGCCTCACCGAAACCTATGGCCCCGCCGTGGTCAATGACTGGAAAGCCGACTGGGACCTGCTCGACGGTCCGAAGCGCGCCCAGAAGAAGGCACGACAGGGCGTGCGCTACCACGCGCTGGAAGACCTGACCGTCATGGACCCCCAGACCATGCAGCGCGTGCCGGCCGATGGTGAGACGATGGGCGAAGTCATGTTCCGCGGCAACATCGTGATGAAGGGCTATCTCAAGAACCCCAAGGCGTCGGACGAAGCCTTCCGCGGTGGCTGGTTCCATTCAGGCGACTTGGGGGTCCTGCATCCCGACGGCTACATCCAGCTCAAGGATCGTTCCAAGGACATCATCATTTCGGGCGGCGAGAACATCTCCTCGATCGAGGTCGAGGACGTGCTCTACAAGCACCCCGCCGTGCAGGCGGCAGCGGTTGTGGCAAGGCCGGACGAAAAGTGGGGCGAAACACCCTGCGCCTTCGTGGAACTGCGGCCGGGCAAGACGGCGACGTCCGAGGAGATCATCACGTGGTGCCGCGAGGGCCTCGCGCGTTTCAAGGTGCCGAAGCACGTGGTGTTCACGGAACTGCCGAAGACCAGTACCGGCAAGATCCAGAAGTTCAAGCTCAGGGACATGGCGAAGGGGATTTGAGGGGCAACTTGCTGGAAGAGGGCACTTATTTCACCGCCACCGGCTTGAACGCATCGGCCCGAGACTGGGCCTCCTGCTTCTGCTCATCGGTGAGTTTCGCCAGGATCGAATCCAGTTCCGCATCGCCGCGGCCTGCCTTTGCGGCGAGGATGTTCCACTTCATCGCCTCGACCGGATCGGCGGGGACGCCCTTGCCGAAAACATAGAGTCGCGCCGCGCGGTTCTGGGCGATGGGGTTGCCGCGCTTTGCCGCCAGGACAAGCCATTGGGCGCCGATCTTCTCGTTCTGCTGCACGCCCTCGCCGCGGAACACCAGGATGCCGTAATCCATCATGGCATCCGGGTTGCCCTTGTCAGCGGCCTCGCCAATGAGGGCTGCGGCTTTCACCGCATCCTTCGGCACGCCCCGGCCTTCGATATAGAGCACGCCGAGATTATACTGCGCGGCAACCTGACCCTGGTCTGCCGCCTTCTGCAGCCAGTCGGCGGCATTCACGTAGTCGGGCGCATCGCCGAAAGCGCCGGAGGCGAGCAGGCCCATGTTGTATTGCGCATCCGCCAGCCCGGCTTCGGCAGCCTGCCGCATCAGCCCCAGGCCTTTCGCATAATCGTAGCGTGCATCCTTCTGGTCGAGCCAGATCAGGCCGAGGGCATATTGTGCCTGGGCATCACCCTTGTCGGCGGCGGGTGTCAGCCAGGTGATGGCCGTGTCGGTGTCAGCCGCAACGCCCTGGCCGTTGCGGTACATGAGGCCGAGCAGTCGCATGGCCGCAATGTCGCCCGCATCGGCGAGCGGCCTTGCATCGGCAAACGCGGCGCTGAAGTCGCCCGCATCATAGGCCTTCTGGACATCGGCGAGGCTGGCCGCCCCTGCCGGAGTGGCGAGGAGCAGAAGGGTGAGTGCTGCGGCCTTGAATTTCATGTTTACCCGAGACGTTGCGACAGTGTCGAAACGATGCGGCGGGCTTCTTCCGGCCCCTGCCACATCGCCTCGGACGGGCGGATGAAGTCCGGCTTCTGCGGCAGCAATATGTCGAGGTCCTCTGGCTCCACCGGCGTGAAGGCCACGCAGGGAATTTCCATCATGTCCGACCACCAGCGGATGATCGGTTCGCCGCCGATCGAGGCGGCCTTCTGGTCGAAGGCGATGTAGTCGGCGCCGGCCTCGGCGGCCTCCATTGCGAAATGGCGCGATCCGCCAGCATGGGCGCCAATGAAACGATCCTTGCCCACCTGCTCGCGTGCGGCGACAACGTCATCGGTGTTGGCCTCGACCTGGATGCCATCGGCCCCGGCGCGGGCGGCATCGCGGGCTTCGCCTGAGACCATTACGGCAACGCCAAGTTCCTGCGCCGCGGCCGTCACATCCTTGGCAACGGATGCGGGCACCAGCAGGCTCGCCACGTCACCCGCCTCGCAGGCGGCCGTGACGCAGGCGATGACCTGCGCGGCGGCGAGGCCTTCGGGTGCAGCGAGGAAAAAACGTGGTGAGCTCACTTTGTCACTTCCAGCGCCTTCACGCCCGGCAGCGGCTTGCCCTCGAGCCATTCGAGGAAAGCGCCGCCAGCGGTTGAAATATAGGTGAAGTCGTGCGCGACACCCGCGTGGTTCAGCGCGGCCACCGTGTCGCCGCCACCGGCCACCGACAGGAGCTTGCCGGCCTTGGTACGCTTGGCCGCATGCTTGGCTGCGGCAACAGTCGCCTGGTCGAAGGGGTCGATCTCGAAGGCGCCGAGCGGGCCGTTCCACACAAGCGTGTGGGCATCGTCGATGGCCGCGTTGATGCGATCAACCGACATTGGCCCCACGTCGAGGATCATGCCGTCCACCGGAATGGCGTCGACGCCATAATCATGCGATTTCGCACCCGCCTTGAATTCCTTGGCGACGATCCCGTCGACGGGAAGGATGATGGCGCACTTGGCGTTCTCGGCTGCCTGCAGGATGTGGCGCGCGGTATCGACGAGATCACGTTCGGCCAGCGACTTGCCCACGCTGTGGCCATAGGCCAGCAGGAAGGTGTTGGCCATGGCGCCGCCGATCACCAGCGCATCGACCTTCTTCACGAGGTTGCCGAGCAGGTCGAGCTTGGTTGACACCTTGGCGCCGCCGACGATGGCGATGACCGGGCGCTTCGGCGTCTCGAGTGCCAGTTGCAGCGCCTTGAGCTCTGCTTCCATGGCGCGGCCTGCATAGGCGGGCATGAGATGCGCGATGCCCTCGGTCGAGGAATGCGCGCGGTGCGCCGCCGAGAAGGCGTCGTTCACATAGATGTCGCCCAGCGAGGCGAGCATCTTGGAGAAGCCCTCGTCATTCTTTTCTTCACCTGCGTTGTAGCGGGTGTTTTCCATCAGCACGCATTCGCCGGGCTTCACGTCAACCTTCGGTGCCGTCTGCCAGTCGGTGAACACGAACTTTACCGGCACGCCGAGGTGCTTCTCGAGTTCGGCCGCAACCGGGCGGAGCGACATTTCTGGCACCACCTTGCCCTTGGGCCGGTCGAAGTGGGCAAGCACGATGAGTGCGCCGCCCTTGTTCATGATCTCGCGCAGGGTGGGTATCACGCGCTCGATGCGGGTGGCATCCGTCACCTTGCCATCGGCGATGGGAACGTTGAGATCGACCCGGCAGAGCACACGCTTGCCGGAGAGGGTCACATCGTCAAGCGTGCGGAAACCGGGCATCGTGATCTCTCCCTTAGCCTGCTGCCTTCACCGCCGCGTCGGCGGTGATGCCGAAATGCTCGTAAAGCTGCTCGGCCGGGCCTGAGGCACCGAAGCCGGTCATGCCGATGAAGGTTCCATCGACGCCGATGAAGCGGTCCCAGCCGGTGCGCACGCCCGCCTCTATGGCGATGCGGTGCTTCTCCGTCCCCAGTACCTTGGCTTGGTAGGCCTTGTCCTGCGCTGCGAAGTTTTCCATCGACGGCACGGAGACGACACGGGTGGGCTTGCCTGCCGCATCGAGCCTGGCCTTGGCGGCAATGGCGATCTCGACCTCGGAACCAGATGCAAAGATCACCACTTGCGACGTCTTGTCGGACGAAGCGATCTCATAGGCACCCCTGGCGCAGAGGTTTTCTGCCGCATAGGCGATGCGGGCGGGCTTCAGTTTCTGGCGGGTGAGCGCCAGCACCGAGGGGCGTGTCTCGTCCTTCAGCGCCAGCTGCCAGCACTCGGCTGTCTCCACCGCGTCGCAGGGGCGGTAGACGGCGAGGTTGGGGATAACGCGGAGTGCGGCCACGTGCTCCACCGGCTGGTGGGTCGGGCCGTCCTCGCCAAGTCCGATCGAGTCATGCGTCATCACATAGATGACGCGCGTCTGCATGAGGGCGGACAGCCGGATCGACGGGCGGCAGTAATCGGTGAAGACAAGGAAAGTGCCGCCATAGGGGATGACCCCTCCATGCAGCGCCATGCCGTTCATGGCTGCCGCCATGCCATGCTCGCGGATGCCGTAATAGATGTAGCGGCCGCCGTAGTCGGCGGCGGTCAGTGGCTTCAACTCCTTCGACTTGGTGTTGTTGGAGCCGGTGAGGTCGGCCGAACCGCCGATGGTTTCCGGCACCGCGGCATTGATCACGTCGAGTGCATTCTGCGAGGCATTGCGGGTGGCGAGTGCGGGCGGGTTCTTGGCGAGTTCCTGCTTGTAGCCGGCGATCACCGCATCGAAATTGGCGGGCAGCTTGCCGGAGGCGCGGCGGGTGAACTCTTCCTTTTTCGGCGAGGCGGCGAGGCGTGCAGCCCAGGCGGCGCGGTCGGAAGCGCCGCGCGATCCGGCCTGGCGCCAGGCGTCCATCAGGTCGTTTGGAATCACGAAGGGTTCGTAGTTCCAGCCCAGCGCCTTGCGGGCGCCGGCGATTTCCTCCGGGCCGAGCGGTGAGCCGTGGCTGCCCGAAGTGCCTGCCTTGGTGGGTGCGCCATAGCCAATGGTGGTCTTGCAGGCGATCAGCACCGGGCGGTCGGCATGCTGGGCGGCCGACAGGCAGGCGGAGATCTCTCCGGCGTTGTGGCCGTCGCAGGCCGACACGGTCCATCCGCTTGCCGCGAAACGGGCCAGCTGGTTGGTCGAATCCGACATCGACACCTTGCCGTCGATGGTGATGCCGTTGTCGTCCCACAGCACGATGAGGTTCTTGAGCTTCAGGTGCCCGGCGAGCGCGATCGCCTCCTGGCTGATGCCCTCCATCAGGCAGCCGTCACCGGCCAGCACATAGGTCTTGTGGTTGACGATGCCGTCACCGAACTCGGCGTTGAGGTGGCGCTCGGCGATGGCAAAACCCACGGCATTGCCGATGCCCTGGCCCAAGGGGCCCGTCGTCGTCTCGATGCCGGTGGCGTGGCCGAATTCGGGATGGCCCGCAGTCTTGGCACCCATCTGGCGGAAGTTCCTGATCTCATCCAGCGTCATGTCGGCGTAGCCGGTGAGGTGAAGGAGCGAATAGAGCAGCATGGAGCCGTGTCCGGCGGAGAGTATAAAGCGGTCACGGTCCGGCCAGTGCGGGTCCTGCGCATCGAACTTCAGGAACTGGGTGAACAGTACCGTGGCGATGTCCGCCGCACCCATCGGCAGGCCCGGATGGCCGGAATTTGCCTTCTGCACGGCATCCATGGAAAGGGCGCGAATCGCATTGGCCATATGGCGGGTCTGTTCGGCGGAATAGTGGGGCATGCGCGGCTGGTCCCTTGGAAGATGGAGCGCGGAAATGTCGGGGAGGTGATAGCGCCTTGGGCACCCAAGTCAATTGGAACCATGGCTTGTGTCGGCCTTGTTGCCCGGCCTTTCGGGCCGGTTGCGTGAGTCGCCCAAACGGCCTATGGTGCCCAACGGTAGGAAGCGGGAAATTCTGCAGTCTTACCAGAGGCTTTGATGGCAGACATTCAGAAACTGGATGAGGCGTTCCTGCGGTTCGAGGCGGCATTGCGCCGTGTTGAGCAGGCGGTGGCGGGCAAGTTCGAAGGGCGCACGCGCATCATCGAACTCGAAAGCGAAGCCGAATCCCTGAAGCGCGACAGGACGCGCCTTGCACATGAGCTTGACCTCGTGCGCAGCAAGGCCGGCGAGCTTGTGGACACGTCCAAGACAGCGGCTGGCAAGATCGATGCCGCCATGTCGCGCATCCGTGCAGTTCTGCACTCGAACACGCCGGAGTGATTGAATGGCGCATGTGATCGTCCAGGTGAATGGCCGCCCCTACACCATGCAGTGTCCGGAGGGCGAAGAGCCACATCTGAGGGACCTGGCCGAGTTGCTCGACAGCGAAGTGCAGCGGGTGAAGGCGAGCGTCGGCAATGTCGGCGACATCCGCATGCTGGTGATGGCGGGCCTGATGGTGGCGGACAGGCTCTCTGAAGCCATCGCGAAGATTCAGAACCTCGAAGAGCAGGTGAACGGGCTGCGCGAGGCGAAGAATGCCGCGCAGTTGGAGGCACTTGAAGTCCAGGCCACGCTCGGCGAACGGCTGATGGTGGCCTCCGAGCGCCTTGAAGTGCTGGCGCTTCATCTGGGGAAGTAGGTCGAACGGCCCATCATCCATGGACATCCGGGTCCGGCACACCTAAATAAGGCCCCGGCGGGCTGCCCGGTGCGTGAGCTGACATTTTTTCCCTGGGGCCTATGCGATTCTGAATGGGAGCTGTCCCTGGGCTTGGCCGTGGCCTTGCTCACACGGCGCCCACCTACACTTGTAGGGACCCGGGATCG
>CANJMQ010000007.1 GCA_947475225.1 Bradyrhizobiaceae bacterium | reverse complement strand
GTTAAATCACTGGGATAACGCAGCCCGTTGCGATCATACCGGGCACGGTTATCTTGCGTCCACATCGGCGGCCTCCCAAAGAATCACTCCGCAGACATCGAATCACAAATGATTCATCCGATTCAAGAACTCTCTGGACAGACACTGAGTGGTCGAGAAATCCTCGATCTCGGTGGCGGCGATGCCGACGAACTGCTGGGAGGTGAGAGCGCCAAGCTGCGTGGTCGACCAGCCCTGCAGCTCCGTCGAGCTGAGCGCCGAGAGGCCGGTGGCCGAGAGCACGGCGATCTGCGCCGTAGTCAGCGCCTGCGCCTGGGTGGTGGTCAGCGCGTCGATCGCCGTCGACGTCATGGCGCGAACCTGCGCAGTGGAGAAGTCAGCGACGTTCAGCGCATTGAGCTGGGTGGTGTCCAGGGTGTTGATCTGGGTGGAGGTGAGGCCGCGCAGCTGCGTCGAGGTCAGCTGGCCCAGCTGCGTGTCAGAGAAGTTGGCAAGCGCCGTGGTGGTGAGCTGCGACATCTGACGCGTGGTGATGGCGCCGAGCTGCGTGGTGCTCCAGGCCTGCAGGTCGTCGGAGTTCAGCGCGCCCAGGCCCGAGGCCGTCATGGCGGTGATCTGGGTAACGGTGAAGGCCTGCGCCTGCGTCGAGGTCAGGTTGGTGATGGCCGTGGTGCTGAGACCCACGACCTGCGTGGCGGACAGGCTGGTCACATCCAGGGCATTGAGCTGTGTGGTGGCAAGGTTGTTGAGCTGCGTCGAGGAAAGGCCGCGCAGCTGCGTGGAGCTGAGCTGGCCCAGCTGCGTGTCAGAGAAGTCGGCGATGCCGGTGGTGGTGAGGCCAGCCAGCTGCTGCGACGTGATGGCGCCAAGCTGGGTGGTCGACCAGCCCTGCACGGCTGTCGCGTCAAGCGCTTCGAGCCCGCCGGCGCTCAGTGCCGCGAGCTGCAGTGTGCCCAGGGACTGAGCCTGCGTGGACGTCAATGTGCCGACCGCGGTCGAGGACATGTTACGGATCTGCGATACCGCCAGATCGGTGACGTTCAGCGCGTTCAGCTGCGTGCTGGCGAGATTGTTGAGCTGGGTGGAAGTTAAGCCCTTCACCTGCGTTGCCGTCAGCTGGCCAAGCTGCGCGTCGGAGAAGTCGGCGAGGGCTGTGGTGGTGAGGCCAGCAAGCTGCTGGGAAGAGATGGCGCCGAGCTGGGTGGTGCTCCAGCCCTGGACCTCGGTGGAGCTCAGCGCATCGAGACCGGTGGCCGAGATGGCGGCGATCTGAGCAGTTGTGAGCGCCTGCGCCTGGGTGTCCGTCAGCGCGTCGATGGCGGTCGTATTCATGCCGCGGATCTGCGTGGTCGAAAGGCTGGTGACGTCGATGGCGTTAAGTTGCGTCGTTGCGAGGTTGTTGAGCTGCGTCGTGGTCAGACCGCGGAGTTGCGTCGAGGTCATAAGACCGATTTGCGCGTCGGAGAACTCGGCGAGCGACGTGGTGGTGAGGCCGCCCAGCTGCTGCGATGTGAGTGCTGCCAACTGCGTGGTGGACCAGCCCTGGACCTCGGTCGAGCTCAGCGCCTCGACACCCGCCGAGGAGAGAACCGCGATCTGGGAGGAGGTGAGAGCCTGTGCCTGGGTGGTCGAGAGCGCGTCGACCGCCGTCGAAGTCATGCCGCGGACCTGGGTCGCGGAGAGATCGGCAACGTTCAGGGCGTTGAGCTGCGTGGTCGCGAGGTTGTTGAGCTGGCTTGTGGTCAGGCCGCGCACCTGCGTGGAGGTGAGCTGGCCCAGCTGCGCGTCGGAGAAGTCTGCAAGTGCGGTGGTGGTAAGGCCTGCCAGCTGGCGCGAGGTGAGGGCGCCGAGCTGCGTCGTGTTCCAGGCCTGCACGTCGGTCGATTCAAGCGCTTCCACCGCATAGGCCTGAAGAAGCCCGATCTGCCCTGTGGTGAGCGCGGCTGCCTGGGTATCGGCAAGGTTGGTGATGGTTGCCGCGATCAGCGACTTGATGGCGGTGGTGGAGATCGACTGGACCTGATTGGTGTCGAGCGTGGTAAGGTCGGTCGTTTCCATCGCGTTGATCTGGGACGCCGTCAGGGCTCCCACCTGTGTGGTGCTGAGAGCCGTCACGTCGGTCGTCGACAAGGCCCTGATGGCCGTGGTGCTCAGGGTGGCGATCTGCCTGGTGGTCAACGATGAAACGATCGACATAGATGGGCTCCTGCTGGGCGGTGCGGCTGCGCACGCCCAATCAACCTCACGATCCGCTTGGATGACATTGCCGTGGAAACCCTGCGCGAGACTTGCACAGTGGCGTTGGCCAGAGTTGCTACGGGATTGGCGGCGGCATCATGCCCGTGGACCGTGATAGTCCACCTTCCGCGCTGACCACGCTAGCCCGGCAGTTGTAAACTTCTTCTTAAAGCAGACTCAGACGTCGAGATTCGCCACGCTCAGCGCGTTTTCACGGATGAAGTCGCGGCGCGGTTCCACCACGTCACCCATCAGCTTGGTGAAGATGTCATCCGCCTCGTCGAGTTCGGAGACCTTCACGCGGAGCAGCGTGCGGACGTTGGGGTCCAGCGTCGTTTCCCACAGTTGCTCGGGGTTCATTTCACCGAGGCCCTTGTAACGCTGCATGGTGATGCCCTTGCGGCCGAAGGCGAAGACGGCATCGAGCAGCGAAGTGGGTCCGAAGATCACCGTCTCGCCGTCCTTGCGGCGCAGCTTGGCGGGGCGCCCATAGATTTCCTGCAGGTGGGCAGACTTGCGGTCAAGCCGCAGCGCATCGGCGGAGCCGATGAGCTTGCCGTCAAGCGTCCATGCCTCCTTCACGCCGCGCACTTCACGGGCAAAGCCCATGCCGCCGTCGCTGGTGGGCTCGCCCACCCAGCCGCGCTCGGTTTCATCCGCGATCACGTCAAGGCGACGGGCGATGTAGCCGGCCGCATCGGCAGCACGCTCATTGCTCGACAGCACTTCCGGATTGAGCACGCCGGCAATCGCGGCCTGTTCGATGAGCGGGCGCGGATAGCGCGCATGCAGCGCATCGAGTGCGGCGCGTACCGAGAGTGCCTCCTCGACGATGGCGCGCAGGTCCTGGCCGGCACGCTCCGTGCCGTCGGCCAGCACCAGCGTGGTGTTCTCGAGGCCGGTATTGACGAGATAGTCTTCGAGTGCCTTGCCGTCCTTCAGGTACTGCTCGGAGGAGCCGCGCTTCACCTTGTAGAGCGGTGGCTGCGCGATGTAGAGGTGGCCACGCTCGATCACCTCCGGCATCTGCCGGTAGAAGAAGGTGAGCAGCAGCGTGCGGATGTGTGCGCCGTCGACGTCGGCGTCGGTCATGATGATGATCTTGTGATAGCGCAGCTTCGCGATGTTGAATTCTTCACGCCCGATGCCGGTGCCGAGTGCGGTGATCAGCGTGCCGATCTCGGCGGATCCCAGCATCTTGTCAAAGCGCGCGCGTTCGACGTTGAGGATCTTGCCACGCAGCGGAAGCACCGCCTGGTTCTCGCGGTGGCGCGCCTGCTTGGCGGATCCGCCGGCCGAGTCGCCCTCGACGATGAAGATTTCGGACTTCGACGGATCACGCTCCTGGCAGTCGGCGAGCTTGCCAGGAAGTGACGAGATGTCGAGGGCACCCTTGCGCCTGGTGAGCTCGCGTGCCTTGCGCGCGGCCTCGCGGGCGGCAGCGGCCTCGACCACCTTGGAAACGATGGCGCGGGCTTCGGACGGGTGTTCCTCGAACCAGGCGCCCAGCTGCTCGTTGACCAGGTTCTCGACGACGGGACGGACTTCCGACGAGACCAGCTTGTCCTTCGTCTGCGACGAGAACTTGGGGTCCGGCACCTTGACCGAGAGCACGCAGGTGAGAGCCTCGCGCGCGTCGTCACCCGTCAGCTGCACCTTCTCTTTCTTGGCGATGCCGCTGTCATTGGCGTAGTTGTTGACGACACGCGTCAGCGCGCCGCGGAATCCGGCCAGATGCGTGCCACCATCGCGCTGCGGGATGTTGTTGGTGAAGCTCAGCACGTTCTCATGGTAGCTGTCGTTCCACCACAGAGCGCAGTCGACGGTGATGCCGTCCTTCTCGCCATGGATCATGATCGGTTCGGGCAGCACGGCCTGCTTGGTGCGGTCGAGGTAGCGCACGAAGGCGGCGATGCCGCCCTCGTAGAACAGCTCGATCACCTTTTCCTCGACACTGCGATTGTCGGTGAGGATGATGCGCACGCCGGAGTTCAGGAAGGCGAGTTCCCGCAGGCGGTGCTCGAGGGTGCCCAGATCAAATTCGGTCTTCGTGAATGTGTCAGTGGAGGGCAAGAAGGTCACCTCGGTGCCGCGCCGGCCCGGCGCATCGCCCACCACCTTCAGCGGCGCATCGGGCTCGCCGTGGGTGAAACTCATGAAGTGCTCTTTGTCATCGCGGAAGATGGTGAGCTTGAGCTTCACCGAGAGCGCGTTGACGACCGAGACGCCGACGCCGTGCAACCCGCCCGACACCTTGTAGGAATTCTGATCGAACTTACCCCCGGCGTGCAGCTGGGTCATGATGACCTCGGCCGCCGAGACGCCTTCGGAAGGGTGAATGTCGGTGGGGATGCCGCGGCCGTTGTCGGTCACCGTGCAGGACCCATCGGCATTGAGCGTCACGGTGACAAGCGTGGCGTGGCCGCCCAGCGCCTCGTCAATGGCATTGTCGACGACCTCATAGACCATGTGATGGAGGCCCGAGCCGTCATCCGTGTCGCCGATATACATGCCCGGGCGCTTGCGGACCGCGTCGAGTCCTTTCAGGACCTTGATCGAATCCGCATCGTAGGTGCCGCTGCCGCTACCGGTGTTCTCAACGTCTGACATCAGTCTTCCATCGCTTGCGAGATGCGGCCGTCTTCCACATGGAAGATCACCCCCGTCTCAACCATCGCTTCGAACAGCTGGGCGTCTGTTCCCGTCATCCAGCTCTGTGACCCGAGGGCCGCCAGAGCCTCCAGCAAACTCTTGCGCCGTGCCCGGTCGAGGTGAGCTGCCACCTCGTCGAGGAGCAGGACCGGCGATACGCCGACACCCGCCTTGACGGCCCGCGCCTGGGCCAGAACGAGGCCGATCAGCAACGCCTTCTGCTCGCCCGTGGAGCACTGCCCCGCCGCCATCCGCTTCGGCCCATGGACCACCTCGAGATCGCTGCGGTGAGGACCCCGAAGGGTGCGTCCCGCCGCCCGGTCGAGACCACGCGAATCGCGAAGAATTCTACGATATTCGTCTTCGACTTGCACGGCAGGTTTCTCGGCCACCAGAGCCTCGATCTCGCCGTCGACAGCCACTTCGGCCCAGGGGAAACTGCTGGTCTCCCGCCCTTCCCCTATATGGGTCTGCAAGGCCTCCAATCCAACCAGCCGGGCCGCCGAAATCGCCACCGCCGCCTCTGCCATGTGGGCCTCGAGGCTGGAGAGCCACGCGGCATCCGGCCGGGTTTCCTCCAGCAGCAGGTTGCGCTCGCGCATCACCTTCTCGAACACCGTGATGCGGGCGGCATGCTCCGGGTCGAAGGCCGTCACCATGCGGTCGAGGAAGCGGCGGCGATCAGAACCCGGCCCGGCGAACAGCCGGTCCTGTGCGGGCGTGAGCCACAGGAGGCGCATGTAGTCGCCAAGGGCGCCGGAGCCCCTCTGCACCTCGCCGTCGATCACCACCTGGCGGCTGCCACCCTCGCCGGCATCCGGCTGGCCGCTCCAGGCGGTGCCGAGGCTGACGGGGCCATGCTCGGCCTCGATCTCAGCCGCGATGGCCCAGCCGCCGGAGCCGCCGTGGCGGGGCAACTCGTCAAAAGTGACACCGCGCAGGCCGCGGCCTGGGGCCAGCAGCGAGATCGCCTCGAGAATGTTGGTCTTTCCTGCCCCGTTGGCGCCAGTCAGCGCCACCAGCTGCGCGCCCGTTTCGAGGCGCAGGGATTCATAGTTGCGGAATGCCGTCAGCGTCAGCCGGCGGATGGCGAGGGTCGGTGAATCAGTCACAAGCGAGGCTTACACCCGCATGGGCATCAGCACATAGAGGGCCTGCTCGTCGGTCGGGTCGCGCACGATGGTGGGCGAACCCGCATCCGCCAGCTGCAGCTCCATGGCATCCGACTTCATCTGGCCCGCTACATCCATCAGGTAGCGGGAGTTGAAGCCGATCTCGAGCGGATCGGCCTCATAGGAACAGGCCACCTCTTCCTCGGCAGAGCCCGAATCCGGGTTGTTGACGGTCAGCACCACCTTGTTGCCGCCGATCGCCAGCTTCACCGCCCGGCCCTTCTCCTGCGAGATGGTCGAGACGCGGTCAACCGCCTGGGCGAAGGTCTTGGTGTCGAGCCCCAGCTTCTTGTCGTTGTTGCGCGGAATGACGCGCTCGTAATCAGGGAAGGTGCCGTCGATGAGCTTGGAGGTGAGCACCAGGTCACCCGCCGCGAAACGCACCTTGGCGGCGGAGAGCGAGACCTCCACGGCGCCGTCAATGCCTTCGAACAGCTTGACGACTTCCAGCACCGTCTTGCGCGGGATGATGACGCCCGGCATGTTCTTGGCGCCGTCCGGACGCGGGATCTGCGCCTGGGCGAGGCGGTGGCCGTCGGTGGCCACCGCGCGCAGCAGGCCGCCCGCCGCCACGTCATGGAAATAGATGCCGTTGAGATAGTAGCGCGTCTCCTCGGTCGAGATCGCGAAGCGTGTCTTCTCGATCAGCCCCCGGAGGTCAGCGGCGGCAATGGCGAAATGGTTGGGAAAGTCGCCCGCCGCGAGATCCGGGAAATCCTCGTGCGGCAGCGCCTGCAGCGCGAAGCGCGAGCGGCCGGCAAAGATCGACACACGTTGGCCATCACCCGCCTGCTCGAGTTCGAGCTGCGCGCCGTCGGGCAGCTTCCGCACGATGTCATAGAGCATGTGGGCCGGCACCGTGGTGGCGCCGGACTTCGAAACCTCGGCGGGCACGCTCTCGATGATCTCGATGTCGAGGTCGGTTGCGGTCAGCTTCAGCTGGCCGGCGCCCGCCTGGAGCAGCACGTTGGACAGGATCGGAATGGTGTTCCGGCGCTCGACGACGCTCTGCACATGGGTGAGCGCCTTGAGGAAAGCTGACCTTTCGATCGTGACACGCATGAGCCGGTGATCCCCTCGTCCTGTGGTTTCCGGCCATTTGCCGGGCCGGAAACTTTGGCGCGGAAACCACGCCAATTCAAGGGATATCGGGGGTTTTTCAGCCCTGTTCGACGAGCCTGATCAGCAGCGCCACCTCGCGGGCGAGCTTGTCGTCGGTCTTGATCTGGTCCTCGATCTTGCGCACGGCGTGCAGCACCGTCGAATGGTCACGCCCACCGAAGCGGCGGCCGATCTCGGGGAGCGAACGGGCAGTCATCTTCTTGGCGAGATACATGCCGATCTGGCGGGGAACCACCACGCTGCGGGCACGCCGCGGCGACAGGAGGTCGGTGCGGCCGACATTGAAGTGGCGACCGATGATCTTCAGGATGTCGTCGATCTTGATGCGTGAGCCGTCGGGGCTCGACTGCATGTCGCGCAGTACCAGCGACGCAAGGTCAAGCGTCACGGCGGCATTGTTGAACTGCTGGTAGGCGGTGATGCGGTTCAAGGCCCCTTCGAGCTCCCGGCCCGTGCCCGTCACCCGGTTGGCGATGAATTCCAGCACCTCGTCGGGGATCAGCACCGACGGGTCGCGCTTCTGCATCGTCTCGTAGCGGCTCTGCAGGATGCGGCGGCGGGTTTCGAGGTCCGGCATCTCGATATCGACCACCAGTCCGCCCATCAGGCGCGAGCGCATGCGCTGGTCGATCGCGTCGAGCTGCGAGGGCGGCACGTCGGCGGCCACGATGACCTGCCGGCGGCTGTCGACGAGGCCGTTGAAGGCATTGCAGAATTCCTGCTGCATGGTCTTGCCCTGCAAGAACTGGAAGTCGTCGATCAGCAGCACGTCGACCGCCGCGAACTGGTCCTTGAAGGCCAGCGTGTCGCGCTGGCGCAGCGCCATCACGAAATTGATCATGAAGCGCTCGGCGGTGAGGAACATCACCCGGCGGTCCGGCCGCTTCTGCTTGACGCGATGCGCGACGGCGGAGAGCAGGTGCGTTTTGCCCAGCCCTGAACCCGCATGAATGAACAGCGGGTTGAAGCTGACCGCCGCACCGGGTGCGGCATCGGCGACGCGGCACATGGCGGCATGGGCAAGCTGGTTTGAAGAACCAACAACGAAGGTCTCGAACGACTGATTGGGATCAAGTGGCGGCCCGCGCTCGGCAGCGGCAGCCTGGGCTGCGGCAATGACGGAGGGCGCCGGTTGCGCCGCTGCCGCGGGCTGCGTCGCATGATTTGCATGGTCATCGACAGCGGCACGCTGCGGTACGCCACCGCGCATGCGCACGCGCACGTGAATGGTGTCAAAATGGCCGAGTTCGCCCTCGCTGATCTTATGCAGCTTCGAAACGTAGTGCGTCTCGATCCAGGACTTCAGGAAACGGGTGGGAACGGAAATGATCAGGCGGCCCTGCTCGAACTCCTCGAGTTCCATGCGCGCGAACCATGAGGTGTAGAGGTCTTCACCAAGTTCAGCTCGAAGCCGCTGCGCAACACGATCCCACCTTGTCTTCACGTCCGTCAAAACAGTCATATTCTTCCGCATCCCTTCGCGCGCATTCTGCGGCGCGCCTCATCATTGCGACTGGGCCAATGACCCAACCGTCTATCAATCCCGATCATCGGCGCTGACTAGGCGTCAGCACCCGACGGAACGAAGGTCGAAATTTTCCAAGTGATCATAACATGCCCCTGCCGTAGCATTCATTCGCGCCAGCGTGCCTGTTCTGATTTGTCATGTGCCCCATGCCTCACTCACACGCAACAAGCCTCCACTTGGACGAAAGACGCCCAGCAAACGCCACCACTGACTGCTATCAGAACCGATGGGCGCGACAGTCCCTGGTTCTGCTCTTGTGTCGTGGGCACATTGCCGTCTGGCCTGCCCACGAACGTGAACTTACAAAAGCGTTCACCACCCAAGCAACCTGATTCAGGAAACGCTCCGTACACGGAAATGGCTTGACGCATTTTGGCCTGCAATGGGTTCCGGGGAGTCAATCCTAAGACCCTGAGACTCTTCTGTTTTTGAGCTTGCTCAGGGCACGCGGGGGGCACGGGCATCGGCGCCCACTCTGAGGCAAAGATTACCACCCGCCGTGCGGATCGCATGAGGTTTGCCGGGCCACTTCTGAGGGCGTTCGATAAACCTATGATATCTAATCAATAATCCTGCGCGAGACGTTCCGTCCCCGGACAAATCCGGCCGCTGTGGAAAACGCTAAAATGCCGGACCCAAAACGAAAAACGCCAGACAGAGACTGTCCGGCGTCCAGCAAATCGGGGGCTCCTGCAGGGCAGGAATGCCAGGTTCAGGCCTTGATGGACTTCACCCGGGCGGCCAGGCGCGAAACCTTGCGCGAGGCGGTGTTCTTGTGCAGCACGCCCTTCTGGGCGCCACGCATCAGTTCAGGCTGGGCAGCCTGCAGGGCAGCGGCCGCTTCTGCCTGGTTGCCGGAGGCGATTGCCTCCTCGACCTTGCGCACGAAGGTGCGCATGCGGCTGACGCGGTTCTTGTTGATCTCGGTGCGGCGGGCGGAGACGCGGGTGGCCTTCTTCGCCGATTTCGTATTGGCCATTTGGCTTTAGTCCTGCTTCTGAAATACGTTTGATGAGCCTTCCAAGTCGAAAGACCGCTCTGCCCTGTGGCAGACGGCCCGCCTTCCCGGCTCATCGGGATGGCGGGCTTATAGAGACGGCGGGCGGGCTCGTCAATGGCCTCTCATCGACTCTGAAACCTCATGGTTTTTCCCATTTCCTGGTCTTTTCGGAGCGGAAGAAGGCATCGAGGATCTTCATGTTCTGGATGGCGTCCTCCACCCCCCAGAACGGCTTCTGCTTCTTGCGGATGACCCGCCCGAAGGCTTCCGCCTGCAGCTGGTACTGGTCGGAGACGGGAAGCGAGGTCCATTCCCCCTCGTTCATCTCCATGCCCTGCACGAAATAGCGGTTGGGCTGGTCGGGGGGCGCATTGAAGGGGATCTCGATCTCGATCCGCCCCTTGGTACCCATGATGTTGGCCCGCTGATAGGGTGCGAGCTGGGTGGAGACGGTGAAGGACAGGTGCCGGCCCTCGCCGAAATCGGCAAGCCCGCCCGCCAGGCGGTCGGTGCCGAACTTCGGGTCGCGGTCGAAGGTGCCGGTGACACGGGTAGGTTCGCCGTCAAAGATGAAGCGCGACACGGTGATCGGATAGCAGCCGATGTCGAGCAGGCCTCCACCGCCGATGTCGGCCTTGTTGCGCACGTTCCTGGGGTCGCGGTTGAAATAGGTGAACAGCACCTGGATGGCGCGCACGTCGCCGATCTTCTTCTTCTTCACCAGATCGCGCGCCGCCAGCCACTGCGCGGCATGGCGGACCATGAAGGCCTCGGCCACAAGCACGTTCTTGATCTTCTTGAGCTGCATCGCCTCCTTCGCGGTGATGGCGATGGGCTTCTCGCACAGCACGTGCTTTCCCGCCTTCGCGGCGGCAAGCGTGAGGGGGACGTGGAGGTGGTTCGGCAGCGGGTTGTAGACGGCCTCGATCTCGGGATCGGCCAGCATCTCCTCATAGGAGCCATAGGCCTTTGGAATGCCGAGTTTTCCGGCCCATTCCTGTGCGGTCTTCTTGGTGCGCGAGGAGATCGCGACGATCTCGATGTCCTTCGACTTCAGCATGCCCGGAATGACCTTGGCCACGCCGATGTTCGCCGTCGAGATAATGCCCCACTTCACTGGCTTCATGTGTTCGCCCTTCCCTGTTCAGGCGAGCATCATTAGTCCGGCGCGGTCGATGTTGGAAGTGCGCAAGAGCGCTGCGGCCAGATAATCACGCGTCAGCGCGCGCGGCGTCTCGGGGTTGGCGGGCTTGCCGGTCAGCGCATAGCGCAGCCACAGCCCGTCGATCATCGCGGCGATGCCTTCGGCCAGCCGCAAAGCCTCCGCCTGGTTCACGATGCGGCGCAGGTCGTAGAGCAGGCTGCTGCGGAGGCGGCGGTGATAGAGAGAGAGGATGTTCATCAGCCGTGGCGACTGGCGGGCATTGCCATATAGCGCCAGCCAGGCGCTGAACACCTGCTCGTCGAACTGCGCGTCGCCGAAGCAGGCATCGATGATGGCGCGGATGCGCTCGGTGGGCTCGACGGTGCGGGACAGCCGGTCAACGGCATCGGCCCGGAGTTCTGCCAGCAGGTGGCGCATGGTGGCGAGGAGCAACTCGTCCTTGTCCTTGAAGTAGTGGTGCACCATGCCGGCGGAAATGCCCGCCTGGGCAGCGATGCGCGCCACGGTGGCACTGGCGAAGCCGTGCTGGTGTATGGCGGCAATCGCCGCCTCCACCAGCTGCTTTCGCCTGATCGGCGCCATTCCGAGCTTCGGCATTCCACCCTCCAGAGGGGAAAGTGTCGTTTTTTGTTGGTCAGCTGTCCAATGAAAACTTGCCCGGCGCGTGAAACCTGAATTATTCTCAAACCAAGCCGCGGTGCCGCCAAGCAGGCCCCGGGCGAACAGGGAGCAGATCATGAAGTCTTTCATCAAGAGTGTGGCGGCGGCTGCCGTCATGGGCGCTGCCATGGCCTCCTCGGCCTTCGCTGCCGATCCGGCCAGCTGCAAGGCCGTACGCTTCGCCGATGTGGGCTGGACCGACATCCAGGTGACCACCGGCGCCACCTCCGTCATCCTCGAAGCGCTGGGTTATGAGCCCGCGGTGTCCACACTCTCCGTGCCGGTCACCATGGCGTCGCTCAAGAACAAGGACATCGACGTGTTCCTCGGCAACTGGATGCCGTCGATGACCGCCGACATCAAGGCCTATCTCGATGACAAGTCGGTGGAGCAGCTTGCCGCCAACCTCGATGGCGCGGGCTACGGCCTCGTCGTTCCGCAATACGTGGCGGACGCCGGCGTCAAGTCGCTCGCCGACCTCGGCGCCAATGCCGACAAGTTCGGCAGCAAGATCTATGGCATCGAAGCCGGCAACGACGGCAACCGCATCATCCAGACGATGATCGACGATCCCAAGAACAACATGAAGGGCTTCCAGCTGGTCGAAAGCTCCGAAGCGGGCATGCTGACCGAGGCCGAGAAGGCCATGAAGGACAACCAGTGGATCATCTTCCTCGGCTGGACGCCGCACCCCGTCATGGGCGAGATGAAGATCGCCTATCTCGACGGCATGGGTGATAGCGGCTTCGGCGCCGCCACCGTCTACACCATCGCCCGCGCAGGCTACACCACCGAGTGCCCGAACGTGGGCGCGCTCTTGAAGAACCTCAAGTTCGACCTCGCCATGGAAGGCGCCATGATGGACCCGGTGCTGAAGAACAGTGCTGATCCGAAGGAAACCGCCAAGGCCTGGCTCAAGGCCAACCCCGATGTGGTGAAGCCCTGGCTGCAGGGCGTGACCACGCTCGACGGCGGTGACGCCGCAGCGGCAGTCGAGGCCGCACTGAAGGGCTGAGCAAGTACAAGACGCCCGGGAGACACCTCCCGGGCGTCTTTCCTTCTGTGTCCGATACATGCCAGACTGACCGCGGGCTGCATAAGCCAACTGCGTCACTCTCGGGGGAGGGGCATATGGATCCGGTTACCAGTTTCATCCGGTCGTGGAAATTGCCAGTCGGCCCCTGGGGCAAGAGCCTCATCGACTTCATCGTCACCTATTTCCAGTGGCTGTTCGATGCGCTCAAGATTTCACTCAACTTCATCGTCGAGAACACCACCTGGGGGCTGCTCGCCATATCGCCGGTGCTGCTCGCCATCCTGATCGCTGCCTTTGCCTATTGGCTGCAGAAATCCTGGAAACTGGCGCTCGGCGTGTTGATCGGCCTGCTGTTCATCATCAACCAGGGCCTGTGGAAGGAAACGGTACAGACCCTCGTGCTCGTCGTTGGTGCCACCGCGCTGTCAATGTCGATCGGCGTACCGCTCGGCATCTGGGCCGCGCACAAGAGGCAGGTCTGGCGCGTCACCCAACCGATCCTCGACCTGATGCAGACCATGCCGACCTTCGTCTACCTGATTCCCATCCTCATCCTGTTCGGCCTTGGTGCGGCACCTGCGCTCATCGTCACCTTCATCTTCGCCATGCCGGCGCCCGTCCGCATGACCTATCTCGGCATCACCTCCATTCCCACGCCAATGATCGAAGCGGGCGAGGCCTTCGGCGCCACCAAGCGCCAACTGCTGTGGAAGGTGGAACTGCCGGCCGCCATGCCCTCGATCATGGCGGGCCTCACGCAATGCATCATGCTGTCGCTTTCCATGGTGGTCTTCGCCACGCTGATCGGCGCACCCAGCCTCGGCAATCCGGTGTTCAAGGCGCTGTCCAACCGCAACATTCCGCTGGGCATCGAGGCGGGCCTCGCCATCGTGGTGCTGGCCATCATCCTCGACCGCATGCTGGCGGTGAAGACAGGAGGCAAGAAATGACCGCCTCCATCGAGTTCAGGAACGTCGACATCATCTTCGGCGACAAGACCGACGAGGCGCTGAAGCTTGCCCATGAAGGCGTCGACCGCTCCGAAATCCTCAAGCGCACCGGTGCCGTTCTGGGCGCCACGCAAGCCAGCCTCACCGTGAACGAAGGCGAGATCAGCGTGCTGATGGGCCTCTCGGGCTCCGGCAAGTCCACGCTGCTGCGCGCCGTCAACGGCCTCAACAAGGTGACGGGCGGCGAGGTGCTGGTGAAGGATGGCGACCGCATGGTCGATGTCGCCTCCTGCAACGCCGCAACGCTGCGCCACATCCGCCAGCGCCAAGTGGCCATGGTGTTCCAGCAGTTCGCACTGCTGCCGTGGCGCACGGTGCGCGAGAACGCCGGCTTCGGCCTCGAACTCGCCGGCATTCCGGAGGCCGAGCGCAACGCCAAGGTCGACAGGCAACTCGAGCTCGTCGGGCTCAAGCAATGGGCCAACAAATACGTGCATGAACTCTCGGGCGGCATGCAGCAGCGCGTCGGCCTTGCGCGCGCCTTTGCAACGGAAGCGCCGATCCTCCTCATGGACGAGCCCTTCTCGGCGCTCGATCCGCTCATCCGCACCAAGCTGCAGGACGAACTCCTGCAGTTGCAGAAGCAGATCAAGAAAACCATCCTCTTCGTCAGCCACGACCTCGAGGAAGCCCTCAAGATCGGCAACCGCATCACCATCATGGAGGGCGGCCGCATCGTACAGTCGGGAACGCCCGAAGACATCGTGCTGAAGCCCGCCAACGACTATGTGCGGGACTTCATCGCCAATGTGAATCCGCTCTCGGTGCTCACCGCCTGGAACGTGATGCGCGCCCTGCCCGAACTCGAACGGAGCGAGGATGGCTGGGTGTGGCTCGACAAGAATAGGACGACGCGGTTCAAGCTGGACGCGAATGGCAAGGTCGTGGCCGCCGAGCGCGACGGACATCCCGCCACATGGGTGTCCTGCGACCATGTTGAAACACCCGTCGATCCTGGCCATCGCCCGGTGTTCTGGGCCAGGCCCGGCACGTCACTGAAGGTGGTGATGCTGGCGATTCACAACACCGACGTGGCGCCCGTGGCGATCTTCGACGAAAACGACAGGTTCCTCGGCTCGATCGGTGTGCGGCACGTGCTGCAGGCCGTGCTCAAGCGGCAGGACTAGTCACGTCCCACGCGGTGCCGGCGGCGAGCGGGCCGACCCTCAAGTGCCGCGCGATGGTCTGGCCGATGTCGGAAAAACTCGTTCGCAGGCCGAAACTGCCGGGAACCATGCCGGGCATGTAGCTCATCACCGGAATCTGCTCGCGCGTGTGGTCGGTGCCGGTCCAGGTGGGATCATTGCCGTGGTCGGCGGTGAGAACCAGCAGGTCTGCCGGCTTGAGCTTGCGCATGATGCGAGGAAGTTCCGCATCGAAGGCCTCAAGCAGCTTACCATAGCCAACAGGTTCACGGCGGTGACCGAACTCCGTGTCAAAGTCGACGAAGTTGGTCATCAGCAAGCCGCCCGCGCCCAAACCGTCCATGTTGGCGAGCGTGGTTTCGAGAAACGCCGGGTTGCCTGCCACCTTGATCTCACGCCCCGTGCCGACATGAGCATAGATGTCGCCGATCTTGCCGACGGAGACGACATCGCGGCCCGCATCGCTCAGCACCTTGAGCAGCGTCGGCGCGGGCGGTGTCACAGCGAAGTCCTTGCGGTGTGCCGTGCGCTTGAAGTCGCCGCGCCGCTCGCCGAGGAAGGGGCGCGCGATGATGCGGCCGATGTTCATGGGGTAGGTGAGCTCGCGCGCCACACGGCAGACCTCGTAGAGACGCTCCAGCCCGAAATGCTCCTCATGCGCCGCGATCTGCAGCACGCTGTCAGCACTGGTATAGGCGATAGGTCTTCCCGAACGGATATGCTCTTCGCCGAAATCCTCGATCACTTCGGTGCCCGAGGCATGGCACAGGGCGAGCAGACCCGGCAGTTTGCAACGGGTGACGATGCCATCGATCAGGTCGGGCGGAAAGGCCGGGACGGTGTGCGGGAAGTAGCCCCAGTCGAAGGCCAGTGGAACGCCGGCCATTTCCCAGTGACCGGTGATCGTGTCCTTGCCGCGCGAGACTTCGCGGGCGACGCCATACTGGCCGATAAGCGCAATGTTCCCGAGCGGGTTGCGGCCGCTGGAGAGTTCCGCAGCAAGGCCCAGCCCCAGCGACGCCATATGCGGCACGCGGAGCTTCATGTGTTGGCAGATGTGGCCCAGCGTGTTGGCCCCCTCGTCGCCGAAGCTCGCGGCATCCGGCGCGCCGCCGATGCCGAAGGAGTCGAGAATCAGGAGGAAGGCACGCGCCATCACGAACTCCGCTTCAGCCGGTGATGCGCGCCAGGATCGTGGCCGATTCCCCGGTACGCTCACCGATAACATAAGCGGATTTTACGATGTCCGCAGCCTTGTTGAAGCTGGCCTCGTCCGCGGCATGGATGAGACACAGCGGCTGCGTGCGATCCACATGTACACCCTTGCCGAGAAGGCCAGAGAGTCCGACGCGATGGTCGATCACGTCCGAGGCCACGCGCCTGCCGCCACCGAGTTCGATGACGGCGAGCCCCAGTTCGCGCGTGCGGATGGAGGAGACGAAGCCTTCCTCATCGCCATGGACGGGACGGATGATGGGTGCGGGTGCAAGCAGCGTCTGATGATTCGACAGGAAGCCCTTCGGCCCCCCCAGCACCTGCACCATGCGCTCGAAATGCTCGGCGGCCTTGCCGCTTGAAAGCGTGGCAGCCAGCCGGGCGCGGCCGGCTGTTGTGTCGCTGTCGATTCCGGCGCTCAGCAGAAGCTCGGCGCCCAGCGCCAGCGTGATGTCCATGACACGCGGGTCGCCGCGGCGACCCAGCAGGAATTCGCAGGCATGCGCCACCTCCAGCGCGTTGCCAGCACAGGGGGCGAGCGGCTCGCTCATGTCGGTGATGAGTGCCGTTGTCGGAAGACCAGCGCCATTGGCGACGTCGACGAGGCTTTCGGCCAGTTCCTCGGCATCGGCCATGCGCGTCATGAAGGCGCCGGAGCCCATCTTCACGTCGAGCACGAGGTGGCCCAGCCCGGCGGCGAGTTTCTTCGACAGGATGGAGGCGGTGATGAGCGGCACCGACTCGACCGTCGCCGTCACGTCGCGGATGCCGTAGAGGCGCTTGTCGGCAGGTGCCAGGTCCACCGTCTGGCCGATAATGGCGCAGCCCGCCTCACGCGTGGCCCTGCGGAACAGCTCGAGACCTGGCTGGGTGGCATAGCCCGGGATGGAATCAAGCTTGTCCAGCGTGCCGCCGGTGTGGCCGAGGCCCCTGCCCGATATCATCGGAACGTAGCAACCGCAGGCGGCGAGCATGGGGGCAAGCATGAGCGAGAGATTGTCACCGATGCCACCGGAGGAATGCTTGTCCACCACGGGGCCCGGCAAGTCCCACTGCAGCACGGTGCCGGAGTCGCGCATGGCAAGCGTGAGGCCCACCGCCTCCTCGCGGCTCATGCCGCGGAAGAACACCGCCATGGCGAAGGCCGCGACCTGGCCTTCCGACACGCTGCCGGAGGTCAGACCTGCAATGAACTCCTTCACATCCTCGCGCTTGAGGGATGCTCCATCGCGCTTCCGGCGGATCAGCTCCTGCGGCAGCATGTCAGCCGTCCTTCAGAAAGCGGGTGACAAGCACCTTCATGTTCTCGGCCGCCTTCGCGCCTTCGCGTTTCGTCTCCTCGTGGCTGGGCGAGGCGCCCTCGATGCCCGCCGCGAGGTTGGTGATGACGGAGAGGCCCGCGACCTTGAGGCCAAAGCGGCGGGCAAGAATGGTCTCGGGTGCCGTCGACATGCCCACTGCCGAGCCACCAATGATCTGGAACATGCGGATCTCAGCGGGTGTCTCGAAAGAGGGACCGGAGTACCAGCAATAGACGCCCTCATGCAGCACGATGCCATCTGCTCTCGCGGCCGCATGGAAGCGCTCGCGCAGTGCGGGGTCATAGGCATCGGTCATCGGCACGAAGTTCTCATCGCCATGCTGGCCGATGAGCGGGTTCATGCCGGAATAGTTGATGTGATCGGCGATGAGCATGATGGAGCCGGGGCGCATCTCGGGCTTCAGGCTTCCGGCGGCATTGGTGAGGATCAGCGTTTCGATGCCCGCACCCTTCAGCGTCTCGATCGCGGGGCGCATGACGGCGGCGTTGCCGGACTCATAAGGGTGGGCGCGGCCCGCGAGCACCGCAATCTCCTTGCCACTAAGTTGGCCAACGAACAGCTTGCCCGCGTGGCCGGAAATCTTCGGGACGGGGAAGCCTGGAAGCTCGGCATAGGGAATGACCAGTGCATCCTCCACCGCCTCGGCCAGTGCGCCGAGGCTGGAGCCGAGGATGATGGCGGTCTTGGGGGCGCGGCCCTGCAGCTTTTCAGCGAGCGCGTTCACGCCAGGTTCTCCGGGCCGAAGGAGAAGGGTAGGAGTTCGGCCAGCGTGAAGGTCTGAATCAGTTCGCCCGTCTCGGTGCAGCAGTGGATCTTCACCTCGGGGTTCGCGAATTCGCGGATCTTCTGGCGGCAGCCGCCGCAGGGGGTGCACAGCGTGTGGCCATTGCCCATCACCGCGATCTCGGTGATCTTCCGCCCGCCCGCCATGATGAGAGCGGAGATGGCGGAAGGTTCCGCGCACCAGCCTTGCGGGTAGGCGGCGTTCTCGATGTTGCAGCCGCCATGCACCCGGCCATATTCATCGCGCATCGCCGCACCGACGAGAAACTTGGAATAGGGCGCATGCGCCCGGAGGCGGGCGGCTTTCGCCTCGTCGATCAAATCACGCATGTCAGCGGTCCTTCACGTAGGGGATGCCAGACGCGCGCGGTGGCACCGACTTGCCGATGAAACCGGCCAGCAGCACCACGGTGAGCACATAGGGCAGCATGTTGATGAACTGCACCGGAATCTGGAACCCGTCGACGGACGCGCCTTGTGCGAAATTTCCGATGGCCTGCAGGAAGCCGAAGAGCAGGCAGGCGCCCAAGGCCGGATAGGCGCGCCAGTTGGCGAAGATCAATGCCGCGAGCGCCATGAAGCCCGAGCCCGCCGTCATGTCCCTCACGAAGCTCGAGGACAGGGAGGTGGAGATGAAGGCACCTGCCACGCCACACAATACACCGGCGATGATCACCGCGCGGTAGCGCAGTGCCGCCACCGAGATGCCCGCCGTGTCCACCGCCTGCGGGTTCTCGCCCACGGCGCGCAGGCGCAGGCCGAAGCGGGTGCGGGCCAGCGCCCAGGCGCTGAGCGGCACGATGGCGAAGGCGAAATAGGCGAGGATCGAATGGGTGAGGAAGATCTTGGCGAACGTGCCAACGACGGGGATATCGTAGAGCATCGGGAACTCGAAGGGCAGGAAGCGACCCTCCGGCGGCAGCGCGGGCGTGCGGCCACCCTCCTTGAACCACTCGTTGCCGAGCACCACAGCCAATCCCGCGGCCAGCATGTTGATGGCGACGCCCGAGACCACCTGGTTGCCGCGCTGGTTGATCGAGGCATAGCCATGCACCAGCGCGAAGGCGACCGAGGCGAGGACGGCGCAGAAGAGCCCGATCCACGCCGAGCCGAAGACGGCGGAGGCCGAGGCGGCGACGAAGGCGGCAATCAGCATCTTGCCCTCGAGCCCGATGTCGACGATGCCCGAACGCTCCGACCACAGGCCTGCGATGCAGGCGAGGATCAGCGGCACGCTCATGCGGATCGTCGAGGCGAGGAGCTCGATATAGAGGTTCATTGGTTGTCCTCACCGCCCAAGGGGAAGAACAGCGCCGAGAGTGCGGGTCGGAAGGCATATTCGAAGGCACCCATGAACAGGATGACGAGGCCCTGGATCACCACGACCATGTCACGGTTGATTTCCGGCTTGGCGAAGGAAAGCTCGGAGCCGCCCTGGTACAAGAGGCCGAAGAGCATGGCGGCGAGCAGGATGCCGATGGGGTGCGAGCGGCCCATGAGCGCCACCGCGATGCCGACGAAGCCCGCACCGCCCACGTAACCCAGCAGCAGCCGGTGCTGCACGCCAAGGATCTCGTTCACCGCCATCAGTCCGGCGAGCGCGCCGGAGATCGTCATGGCGATGATGATGATGCGGTCGGCCCTGATGCCAGCGTAAACGGCTGCGGCGGGATTGGCGCCGAGTGCCCGGATCTCGTATCCGAGCTTGGTGCGCCAGAGCAGATACCACACGGCCCAGGCCGCGATGAGTGCCAGGAAGACCGAGAAATTCAGCGGCGATGAGGCGATCTTCACGCCGAAGTATTCGCGCGCCACTTCACGCGCGCTGAGGATGTAGGCACCGGTGATCTCGCGGCTCTCCACCGCCATCTTGCCCACCGGGCGGAACCCATAATTGATGATGTAGCCGACGAGGCTCGCCGCGATGAAGTTGAACATGATCGTGGTGATCACGATGTGGCTGCCGCGCTTGGCCTGAAGGACGCCCGGTATCCAGGCCCAGAAGGCGCCCATGGCCATGGAGGCGAGTATGGCGAGCGGCAGCAGGATCGGCCATGGCAGCCAGTCGAGCCCGAGACCCACGGTGGCGGCACCCACGCCCGCCATGTAGGCCTGGCCCTCGCCACCGATATTGAACAGCCCGGCGTGGAAGGCCACGGCCACGGCGAGGCCGGTGAACACGAAGTTGGTGGCGTAGTAGAGCATGTAGCCCCAGCCCTTGAGAGAGCCGAGCGAGCCCTGGACCATGATCCACATCGCCTCGAAGGGGTTCTCGCCGATGATGAGCACGACGAGGCCGGAGGCGATGAGCGCCACGCACAAGTTGATGAGCGGGATGAGGCCCACGTCCACCCAGTTCGGAAGCTCTCCCCTCGTCTGCATCATCACGCGGCATCCTGCGCGACGCCGGCCATGAGCAGGCCAAGCTCGCGCTCCGTCGCGTCGGGCCCGCGTTCGCCCATGACGCGACCTGCGAACATCACGAGGATGCGGTCCGACATGGAGCGGATTTCATCGAGCTCGACGGAAACGAGAAGCACGGCTTTCCCTTCATCGCGCAGCTGGATGATGCGCTTGTGGATATATTCGATGGCCCCGATGTCGACCCCTCTGGTCGGCTGGCCGACGATGAGAAGGTCCGGGTCGGACTTGATCTCGCGGGCGATGATGAGCTTCTGCTGGTTGCCGCCGGAGAATTTGGAGGACTTGAGCAGGGGATCCGGCGGGCGGACGTCGAACTCCTCCATCTCGGATTTCGCCCGCGCGATGACCTTGTCGCGGTCGAGCCGGTAGCCTTTGCCCAGCGAGTCGAGATGATGCCAGCCGAGGATGGCGCTCTCGGCGGCATCGAAGCTGCCGATGAGGCCGCGGTGCTGGCGATCCTCCGGCACGTGAGCGAGGCCCTCGGCGCGCATGTGGCGCGGGTCGCCCAATATGCCGATGTCCTTGCCCTCGAAGATCACCTGGCCCGAGGCAGGCCTCGTGATGCCGGCGATCACGTCCAAAAGTTCCGACTGGCCATTGCCTGAGACGCCGGCAATGCCGACGATCTCGCCCTTGCGCACCGAAAATGAGACATTGTCGACGCGCGCAATGCCCTTGCGGTCCTTCCAGGTGAGGTTCTTCACTTCGAGCACGGTCTCGCCCGGCGTGGCGGGGCCCTTCTCGACGTGCATCAGCACGCGGCGGCCGACCATGAGTTCGGCCAGTTCCATGACATCCGTTTCCATGGTCTTGCGGGTTGCCACGACTTCGCCGCGGCGCATGACCGAGACGTGATCGGTGATGGCGATGATCTCGCGCAGCTTGTGGGTGATGAGGATGACGGTCTTGCCCTGGTCCGTCAGTGTACGGAGGATACGGAACAGGTGGTCGGCCTCGTCCGGCGTCAGGACACCGGTGGGCTCGTCGAGGATCAGCGTCTCGGCGCCGCGGAACAGCGCTTTCAGGATTTCGACGCGCTGCTGCAGGCCGACGGGGAGCTCGCCGACGATGGCGTCCGGGTCGACCTCGAGTTCATAGTCCTTGGCCAGCCGGACCAGTTCAGCGCGGGCCTTGACGAGTGCGGGGCCGATGAGGCGGCCGCCTTCTGCACCGAGCACCACGTTCTCGAGCACGGTGAAGGGCTCGACCAGCATGAAGTGCTGGTGGACCATGCCGATGCCGAGCGCGATGGCATCGGACGAAGACCTGATCTTGACGGGCTTGCCCTTGACGCGGATCTCGCCCGCGTCAGCCTGGTAGAATCCGAAGAGGATCGACATGAGGGTCGATTTCCCCGCGCCGTTCTCGCCGATGATGCCGTGGATGGAACCGGTCGCGATGGCCAGCGACACGTCCTTGTTGGCGTGGACGGAGCCGAAGCGCTTGTCGATGCCGATCAGTTCGATGGCGGGAGTCATGCCGTTCCCGTTTCTGCAGACAGAAAAAGAGCCGCCTCCCCTGCGGGGAAGCGGCTCACGCGAGACTTACTGCACGGGGCAGGCGTTGTCTTCGGTGTAGTCGTGGACCTTGATGGTGCCGGCGATGATGTCGGCCTTGGCCTTCTCGACGGCGGCCAGCATCTCGGGCGTGATCAGCGGCTTGTTGTTGTCATCCATGGCATAGCCTACGCCGTCCTCGGCGAGGCCCAGGGCCTGGATGCCCGGCTTGAAGTTGGCATTGCCACCCTTCATCACGTTGTAGACCGCCACGTCCACACGCTTCAGCATGGAGGTGAGGACCTTGCCGGGGTGGAGGTAGTTCTGGTTGGCGTCGACGCCGATCGACAGCGCACCGCCATCAGCGGCAGCCTGCAGCACGCCGAGGCCAGTGGCGCCGGCAGCGGCGTAGACGACGTCCGCACCCTGGGCCATCTGGCCCTTGGTGATTTCGCCGCCCTTGACGGGGTCGTTCCATGCGGCACCGGTGTCACCGGTCATGTTCTGGAAGATCGTCGCGTCGGGCTTCGCCGCCTTCACGCCCTGGGCATAGCCGCAGCCGAACTTGCGGATCAGCGGAATGTCCATGCCGCCCACGAAGCCGACCTTGCCGGACTTCGACGCCATGCCGGCCAGCAGACCGACGAGGTAGGAGCCCTCGTTTTCCTTGAACACGATGGACTGGACGTTGGGCAGGTCTACCACCATGTCGACGATGGCGAACTTGAGGTCCGGATATTCCTTGGCCACCTTCTCGACCGCCGCCGCCTGGGCGAAGCCCGCGGCGATGATGGGCGAGTAACCCTGGTCGGCGAAGTTGCGGATGGCCTGCTCGCGCTGGGCCTCGTTGGCGATCTCGAACTCGCCATAGGCGACCCCGGTCTCGGCCTTGAACTTCTCGGCGCCGTTGAACATGCTTTCGTTGAACGACTTGTCGAACTTGCCGCCAATGTCGAAGACGATGGCGGGCTTCGAGTCATCGGCCAGCGCGGCACCGGCCGTAAAGGCAAGGGCCGCCGCGGCGGCCAGAAGTGTACGTCTGAGCATCTTCGTCTCCCTGTTGTTGTCTTTTCACGATCTAATCACAACCCCGCCGGGGTGGCGATTCCAATCTCTGTCGGGAGAGGAAATCACCTCCCCTGCCCCTTGGTCAAGCCGGTGCCTTGAAAGCCGGGAACAGGCTTCACATATGAAGGTTGAGGCTGAGGATGCCATGTCCGGATCCCGGCTCACTGCTGCTTTACGAGGGCAAAACCGAATGACACGTCTGTCTGTTTTCTCATCGCCCCTCCTGCTCGGCTTCGACGAGATGGAGCGGATGCTCGACCGAGCCTCCAAGACCGCGGGCGACGGCTATCCACCCTACAACATCGAGCGCCTGACGAAGGCGGAGGGCGAGGCCGAGCGGCTTCGCATCACGCTGGCCGTCGCCGGCTTTTCCCGCGACGAGATCGACGTGACGGTCGAGGAAAACCAGCTGGTGATCCGCGGCCGCCAGAAGGAGGAAGACGGGAAAGCCTACCTGCACCGCGGCATCGCGGCCCGCCAGTTCCAGCGGGCCTTCGTGCTGGCGGACGGCATGGAAGTGACCGGCGCCCGACTGGACAATGGCCTGCTGGAGCTTCACCTCGAGCGGCCCGAACCCCGGCGGGTGGTCCGCCGCATTCAGATTGGAGGCTGATCATGATGATGAACGAAAAGAAATCCGCCGATCTCACGCCGCAGGACCTGGCACTGCTGGGCGAAGGCGCTTTGGGATATATCCGCGAGATCGAGATCAACGAGGCACAGCGGCTGCTGGGCACCGGGGCAAGCGTTTCGGCCGAGTCCACGCTGTTCTGCCTCTACCACGCCGACGGCACCCCGGTGTCGATCTCGGGTTCGAAGGAAGCAGCCCTGGGCAGCGCCTTCGAGCATGAGCTGATGGCGATGAGCGTGCACTGAGTGCCACCGTCACCCCGCAGAATTCGGGGTGACGGTATTCTTATTTCTTGACTTTAATCCTAAAATAGACTAGATGTCAGCCGGTACTTGCTGCTGATTGACATCGTGAAAGATTTTCCCGGGCCGGCGCGCCAAAGCCCATCCCGGATGCTCCCTCCCACCGGCCATGGCCGGAGTGCGTGCGGGGAGACCCCCTTCCGGCGAGGAGGGGGGAGTAGGACTACCTGCAACCGTCACCCCGGTGAAAGCCGGGCCCCCGCTTGGTCGTGCCAAAACCAGGCGGGTTCACAGGGTAGACAGGTTCATGGAGATTGGTGCGTGAGGACAGAAAAAAGCTGGGTCCCGGCTTTCGCCGGGATGACGGGCCTAGAGGGGAGTGCCAATCCCCCTATGCCGCCGAGGCGGACTTCGGGTTGGCGGCGGGTTCGGTGAGGATGGCGTAAAGGCCCTGGGCGTCATCCGTGCCGCGCAGTTTGGCGACCACGGCGGGGTCGCGCAGCAGGCGGGATATCTTGGCGAGTGCCTTGAGGTGGTCGGCGCCGGCGTCCTCAGGCGCCAGCAGCACGAAGACCAGGTCGACCGGCTGACCGTCGACCGAGTCGAAATCGACGGGCTGGGAAAGCCTGGCGAACAGGCCGTAGACGCGGGAGATGGAGGGCAGCTTGCCATGCGGGATGGCGATGCCCTGGCCGATGCCGGTTGAGCCCAGCTTCTCGCGCTTCAACAGCGTTTCGAAGATTACCCGGTGGTCGATCGCCACCTGCGCGGCGAGAGTCTGCGAGAGTTCCTGCAGCAGCTGCTTCTTGTTCGGCGCCTTGAGGTTGGCCAGAACGGACTGCTTGTCGATCAGGGAATCGAGGGTCATGTCGAGATCAGGTCCCCGTTGAGGTCGCGCGTCAGGCGGTCGGCTTGGGATCGACCCAGCCGATGTTGCCGTCGGGACGCCGGTAGACGAGATTGAGCCCGCCGTGGCCACCATTGCGGAACAGCAGGAAGGGCTGGGTGGAAATGTCGAGCTGCATGACCGCTTCGCCGACCGAGAGTTCCGGCAGCTTGAGCCCGCTTTCGGCAATGACAACCGGGTTGTCGCCCTGCCCATCCTGCTCGTCGGACTGCGGCTCGATGACGTAGCTCTGGGCCTCGAAATGGCGCACCGGTTCGCGGCGGTCGCGGTGGTGGTCCTTGAGGCGCTGCTTGTAGCGGCGGAGCTGCTTCTCGAGGTGGGCGGCGGCCTCGTCGAAGCTGGGGTGAGCTTCCGTGCCCTTGCCCTCGGCCTGCAGCACGAGGCCGGTGGCCAGATGCAAGGCACAGTCGGTGAGGAAGAATCCGCGCTGCTTCTCGACCGTCACCTGGGCGTGCACGGTGGCGTCGAAATACTTCTGCTGGAGGAGGCTCAGGCGGGCCTGGATGTGCTCACGCAACGCGCCGCCGACATCGAGGTTCTTACCAGTGACTTTGATCTGCATGGTCGTCGCAAATACCCCTGCTTCGCCCTGCCTCTACACATGGGCGCGTTTGCCTGACTCGTCAACTGGCCTGTCCCGCCGGCCCGATAATCGCGGATGCACTGCTTCGCTGTCTTCCCTGGGCAGGTGCCCACGGTTCAGGGCCGGCCACGCGAAGCGGGCGGAACCTAGTCGAGCCCGGGGGCCCCGTCAAACCCTATTGGGCAGCCTGCACGCGAGCTTCGCGGCGGCGCTGGACGGATGATGGAATTCCCAAACTTTCCCTATACTTGGCGACTGTTCGGCGGGCAATGTCGATGCCCGACGCCTTCAACCTGTCGACGATCGTGTCGTCCGAAAGCACGCTCTGGCCCTCCGCGGCAATCAACTCCCGGATGCGGTAGCGAACCGCCTCGGCGGAGTGGGCATCGCCCCCTGAGTCGGAGGAGGCGATGGCGGTGGTGAAGAAATACTTCAACTCGAAGATACCGCGCGGGGTTGCCATGTACTTGTTGGAGGTGACGCGGCTCACCGTCGACTCGTGCATCTCGATGGCATCCGCCACGGTGCGCAGGTTGAGGGGGCGGAGGTGCTGGACGCCGAGCATCAGGAAGGCATCCTGCTGGCGGACGATTTCGCGCGCCACCTTGAGGATTGTTTTGGCGCGCTGGTCGAGGCTCTTGACCAGCCAGGTGGCGTTGGCCTGGGCCTCGGAGAGGTAGAGCTTGTCCTCGCTGCGCTGGGCGGTGGCAGAGACGCGGGCCAGGTACTGGTTGTTGATGAGCACGCGCGGCAGCGTCTCGGTGTTGAGCTCGACGATCCAGGCGCCCTCCGGCGAGGGGCGCACGATGACGTCAGGGATCACCGGCTGCACGGGCTCCGCTCCGAAGGCGTGGCCGGGCTTGGGGTCGAGTGCACGGAGCTCGGCCAGCATGTCCTTCAGATCCTCGACGTCAACGCGGCACAGGCTCTTCAGCGCCACGTAGTCGCGCCGCGCCACAAGGTCGAGGTGGGCGACGAGGGTGGCCATGGCGGGGTCGAAGCGGTTACGCTCCATCAGCTGGAGGGCGAGGCATTCCTTGAGGTCGCGGGCGAAGACGCCGGGCGGGTCGCAGGCCTGAAGCCTGGCGAGAACGGCCTCCACATGGGCGGTGGAGGTACCGAGCGTCTCGGCCATCGAGGCCGTATCCGAGGTGAGGTAGCCCGCCTCGTTGAGACTGCCGATGAGGTGCTGGCCGATCAGCTGTTCCGCAGGCGCGCCGAGGACGAGGTGCATCTGGGCAGTCAGGTGCTCGGCAAGGGTGGGCTGGCGGGTGAGGGTCGCATCGAAGTCGAGGCCATCGGCATCAAGCGACAGCGCGCCCTGGGGCCGGAGCGACGACCAGCCGGAATCAGGGGGCGGCGCCATCGATTCGCGGTTCGCCGCATCGGCGCGGGACTCATGCGTGTAGACATTCTCGAGTTCGGTATCGAGCGTGCGCAGGCGTTCTTCGGCACCGGTGTTGGCGGCAAGTGCCGAGACCATGTCCGTCTGCCCCTCGGGGGCATCGGGCGCCTGCTTCTGGACTTCCGGGCGCTCGTCACGCTCGAGCAGCGGATTGCGTTCCAGCTCCTGGTCGACGAAGGCCTGCAGTTCCATGTTGGACATCTGCAGCAGCTTGATGGCCTGCTGCAGCTGCGGCGTCATCACCAGGGACTGGCCCTGGCGGAGGTCGAGCCGCTGGTTCAGCGCCATGGCGCGAGCTCCCCCTTAGAGGGTGAAATCGGCGCCAAGGTAATAGCGCCGGACGTCCGGATGGGAGACGATTTCCTGTGGTGTGCCCTGGGTCAGGACCTGGCCCTCATGGATGATGAGCGCGGTATCGATGAGCTCGAGGGTTTCGCGGACGTTGTGATCCGTAACAAGCACCCCGATTCCCCGAGAGGTGAGCTGTCGCACCAGGCGGCGAATATCACCGATCGCAATCGGATCAATTCCGGCGAAGGGTTCGTCGAGGAGCATGAACTCGGGGTCGGCGGCAAGGGCGCGGGCGATTTCCACGCGGCGACGCTCGCCGCCAGAGAGCGCAACAGCCGGCGAATTCCGAATGTGGGTGATGGAGAACTCATCGAGCAACTCACGCAACTTGGCTTCACGCTTCTGCTTCGAGCCCTCGGTCAGCTCGAGCACGGCGAGAATGTTTTCCTCAACCGTGAGGCCGCGGAAGATCGAGCTTTCCTGCGCGAGATACCCGATCCCCAGCCGCGCCCGGCGGTACATGGGGAGGTGGGTGATATCCGCGCCGTCGAGGCTGATCTGGCCGCTGTCGGCGGCAATGAGCCCGGTGATCATGTAGAACACCGTGGTCTTGCCGGCGCCATTGGGTCCAAGAAGTCCCACAGCTTCACCGCGCCTGACGGAGAGCGAGACGTCCCGCACCACCGGCCGCCGCTTGTAGGACTTCCTCAGCCCTTCAACCACGAGGCCCGAACGATCGGGGGCGATGAAGGCGCCTGCGTCCTTTTGCGGAATCTGTGCCCGCCGGGGCGCCATTGCCTTTGCCTGCCTGTCTGTCACTACGTCTTCATCACGCGCCAAATGAGTGTCCACCCAATAGGTTAATTTTAGATAAGGCGTCTCACTTCTTGGTGGCGCTGTCCTTCGGCAGGAAACTGCCCTTGACGCGTCCGCCCGTCATCTGGGTGCGGTTGGTCTTGAGGTCGGAGTGGAGTTCATTGCCGGTCAGCACCGTGGTGCCCTGCACGAGCTTGACGTTGCCGCCCACCGTGAGCTTCTCGGTCTGCGGATCGTATTTCGCCCAGTCGCCGGTGATGGTTTCCTTGGGCGTGGTGATGGTCACGTTGCCCTTGGCGTCGAGGTCGGTGGCGTCGGTCTTGGTGGTGCCGTCCGGCTGCTTCACGTCGGCATAGGTGACGGTCAGCGTGTCGGACTTCAGGTTGGTGGTGCCCCTGGTGGCATCCACCGCGCCGCGGAAGATCGCCTTCTTCTCCTTGTCGAGAATTTCCATCTCGTTCGACACGATGTCCACCGGCGTCGGTTTGGCCGTGTCCTTGGTGGCGGCCTTCGAATCCGTCTTGGCGGCCGGGTCGGGTGCATCCGCCGTCTGGGCGAGGGCCGGCACGGCGGCCAACAGGAACAGTGCCGCAGCGCTGGCGGCGAGCCTCAAAGTCATGGATTCACGTCTCCCTTGCCTTCCGGCGCACTGAAGTGCGCCTTCACACCATTCAAGAACAGAATTCGCGCACCGTCATCGGTTATTTGCATGCCATTGGCATCGACGGTTCCGGAACCGAAAGTGGCCGTCACGGGCGAGCCGGAGGTGAGCTTCTTCTCCTTCACCGCGATGTTCGCCTTGTCCATCCTGGCGGTGAAGCGTCCCTGCTGCTCCAGCACCACCTGGCCCTCGAGATCCAGCATCTTGGTGTGGGTGTCGTAGAGGCCGGTGGTTCCGGTGATGGTGTATTTCGTGCCGCTGGCCCGGCGGAACAGGCCGACCGGCTCATCGAGGTGGACGAGATTGGGGGTCTTGTCGTCCTGCCAGCCGCGCCGGGCGGTGACCTGGTAGGGCTGCTTCTCGTCGTCGATGCCGTTGACGGTGGAGGCGCCAGCGGTGATGCGGTCAGGCTCCACGACGGGCTGCGGCGGTTGCGGCTGACTGGGAAGGAGCGACTGGAAAAGGCCGGCCTGGGCCAGGAAGGCGATGACGAAGCCAATGCCGATCGCCGCTGCCACCCAGCTCAGCAGGCGGGAGAGGGTGGCGGAGCGGACCGCCTTGCGCGCCTGGCTAGTGGGCGAAGACATCTTCCTCGGTCCAGCCCGAGAGATCGAGGGCGGCGCGCGTGGGGATGAAGTCGAAGCAGGCCCGTGCCACCGCCTCGCGTCCCTCGCGGGAAAGCATCTGGTCAAGCCGTGACTTGAGCTCGTGCAGGTAAAGAACATCCTGCGCGGCATATTGCTTCTGGGGATCGGAGAGCATGTGCGCACCCCAGTCCGAACTCTGCTGCTGCTTGTTGAGTTCGATGCCGAGGAGCTCCTTCACTAGGTCCTTGAGGCCGTGGCGGTCGGTGTAGGTGCGGGTGAGCTTGGAGGCGATCTTGGTGCAATAGAGCGGGCTGGTGTCGACGCCCAGGTAATGCTTGATCACCGCCACGTCGAAGCGGGCATAGTGGAAGATCTTGGTGACGCCCGGGTTGGTGAACAGCGCCTTGAGGTTCGGCGCGTCATAGCTGGCGCGGTCAAGCTGCACCAGATGGGCATTGCCGTCGCCCGCGGAGAGCTGCACGAGGCAGAGCTTGTCGCGGCGGGGTACCAGACCGAGCGTCTCGGTATCGACGGCGACCGATGTTCCGAAGTCGAGGCCCGGGGGCAGGTCGCCCTTGTAAAGCTTGATGGCCATCGGGGGTCCCGCCGCAACAAAACGATAAAAATGGTGCCCAGAACAGGACTCGAACCTGCACGCCTCTCAGCGCTAGTACCTGAAACTAGTGCGTCTACCAATTCCGCCATCTGGGCAGGCGAGGCGTCTCTTAGAGAGGCCCAGGGCGGCTGTCAACCGCAGTCCTGCGAAGCAATGTTCTTGGCCTTTGCATCCTCGCTGTCACGGCGTTAAAAGCCCCCGCACAACCGAAAATCAGGGGTGACCTCCGTGCTCGTTCAGCCATCCGACAGACTCATCACCATCATCGGCGGTTCGGGCTTCGCGGGGAGGCACATCGTCAGGGCGCTGGCCCAGCGCGGCTATCGCATCCGGGTGGCGTGTCGCAGGCCCGACCTTGCCGGCTACCTGCAGCCGCTGGGCAACACCGGCCAGATCATGGCGGTGCAGGCCAACGTCCGCTACCCCGCCTCGCTTGCCGCTGCCTGCGAGGGCGCCTATGCGGTGATCAACCTGACGGGTGTCCTGCACTCCGCCGGCGCCCAGAGCTTCGATGCGGTGCATGTGTTCGGCGCGGAGGCCTCCGCCAAGGCCGCCAAGGCGGCCCGCGCGCGGGTCTTCATCCAGATGTCGGCGATCGGGGCGGATGCCGGTTCCAGCGCTGCCTATGCCCGCAGCAAGGCCGAGGGCGAGGCGCGCGCCCGCGCCAGTTTCCCCGGCACCATCGTGCTGCGCCCGTCGATCATCTTCGGGCCGGAGGATTCCTTCTTCAACCGCTTCGCGGAACTCGCCCGCTTCTCGCCCTTCCTGCCGCTGATCGGCGGCGGGCAGACGCAGTTCCAGCCGGTCTTCGCGGGCGACGTGGGCGAGGCCGTGGCCCGCCTCGTCGATGCCGGCGAGGCCGACGGCAAGACCTATGAACTGGGAGGTCCCGAAACCTTCAGCTTCAAGGAACTGATGCAGTTCACCCTCAACACCATCGGCCGCAGCCGCGCGCTGCTGCCGCTGCCGTGGGGCATTGCCAAGGTGCAGGCGGCGATCATGGGTCTGATGCCCAACCCGATCCTGACGCTCGACCAGGTGGAGATGCTGCGCCACGACAATGTGGTGAGCGAGGAGGCGAGGCGCGAGCAGCGCACGCTCGAGGGCCTCGGCGTGACGCCGCAAGGGATCGAGGGAATCGTTCCGGGCTATCTCTACCGCTACCGCAAGGCCGGTCAGTTCACCGCGCCCAGGGGCATTCCTGAATAAATCAGGGCGAGCAGGATCACGCCCAGCGCCACGCGATAGATGGCGAAGGGCAGGAAGCTCATGTGGCGGACGAGTTTCATCAGCACCGTGATGGTGCCGAGCGCCACGAAGAAGGTGAGGACCGCCGTCAGGATCATCGGAACGCTGATGGTGGCGCCAGAGTGCAGCGCCTCGCCCAGCTTCAGCACGCCCGCGCCGGCAATCGCCGGAATGCCGAGCAGGAAGGCGAAGCGCGCCGAATCAGGGCGCTCAAAACCAAGCGCGCGGGCCGCCGTCATCGAGATGCCGGAGCGGCTGACGCCGGGGATCAGCGCCACGGCCTGCGCCATGCCGATGATGAGGGCGGGAACCCAGGTCATGTCCGACATGCGCCGCTCGATCATGCCGAAGCGGTCGCACACATAAAGCAGGATGCCGAAGATGATGGCGTTCCAGGCAACCACGATCGGCATCTGCCGGACGAGGTCCATGAAGCCGATCTTGTCGAGGACGACGCCCAGCGCCACGGCGGGAATGGTGCCGAGGATCAGCAGCAGGGCAAGGCGCCCCCATGCGTTCTTGCGGCCACGCGCCATGTCCACCAGGCCGAGAAGCAGGTTGACGCAGTCCTTCCAGAAATAGACGATGACTGCCAGGAAGGAGCCCATGTGGACCATGACGTCGGTCAGCACGCCCTGGTCCGGCCAGCCGGTGATGACCGGCACCAGCAGCAGGTGGCCCGAGGACGAGATGGGCAGGAATTCGGTGATGCCCTGGATGAGCGCCAGCACGATGATCTGGATGATGAGCATTTATGGCGACTCTGGGCTTGGGACGGATTGGATCGGATTTTCTTGCCGCGGGGGCCGCGCGCGTTTTATACGCGCGCAACATTCCGGGCAAATGCGGCTTTTGTTTCGCTGTGCCCCCTGAGTTGCCAATGACAGGGTTAAATTTGTCCTAACATGCCGTCGCTTGTTCATTTCACGCTCGATCCATTCAGCCGAAGGTTGCGGCTTGCCCTGGCGGAATATGGCGTGCCGGTGGAACTGATCGACGAGGAACCCTGGGAGCCGAGCCCCGACATCTTCGAACTCAACCCGGCCGGCACGCTGCCGGTCTATCTCGAGGATGCCGCGACGCCGCTCTCCGGCATCGAGGCAATCACCGAATATCTGGAAGAGACCAAGGCCACCCGCCTGTCGCTCATCCCGGGCGATGCCTTCGAACGCGCCGAGGTGCGCAGGCTGACCGGCTGGTTCGACGGCAAGTTCTATGCCGAGGTCTCCAAGCCGCTGCTGACCGAAAAGGTGATCCGCCGCTTCCTCAAGCGCGACCAAGGCGGCGGCGGGCCTGACACGGGCCGCGTGCGCCAGGCCATGGCGCGGCTTCGCGACCACCTCGACTATGTCTCGCATCTTGTCGACCGTCGCGTCTGGCTGGCGGGAGAGGACCTTTCCATCGCCGACCTCGCGGCGGCGGGGCATATATCCGCGGTCGACTATTTCGGCGATATTCCGTGGGCGGATTATCCGGTCGCGAAGGGCTGGTACCAACGCGTGAAGTCGCGCCCCTCCTTCCGGCCGCTGCTCGCCGACACGATCCGCGGCATGGCGCCCGGCGCGCATTACGCCGACCTCGATTTCTGACGTGGGCACGCTCCGCCAGGAGATTGCCACGCGCGCCGCAGGCGAAGGCTTCAGCGCGGTGCGCATCACGAGGCTGGGGCATGACCCGCAGCAGGCGGAGCGCCTGCACCGCTTCATCGCCGAGGGCCGCCACGGCAGCATGGCGTGGATGGAGGAGACCGAACACCGCCGCGCCGACCCGCTGGTGCTGTGGCCGGAGGCGCGGACGGCGATCGTGCTGGCACAGAGCTATGCCCAGGACCTCGACCCGATGGCGCGGCTCGATGACCGCCAATCCGGCGTGATTTCCGTCTATGCGCTGAACCGCGACTATCACGGCATGGTCAAGGGCAAGCTGAAGCGCATCGCATCATGGCTGAAGCACCGCACCAAGAAGGAGGTGAAGGTGTTCATCGACACCGCACCGCTGATGGAAAAGCCGCTGGCGCAGAAGGCGGGCCTGGGCTGGCAGGGCAAGCACACCAACCTCGTGTCGCGCGACATCGGCTCGTGGTTCTTCATCGGCACGATCTTCACCGAGGCCGAGATTGATGCCGATGCGGCCGAGGAAGACCACTGCGGCACCTGCCGCGCCTGCCTCGACATCTGCCCCACCAAGGCCTTTCCCGCGCCCTACCAACTCGATGCACGGCGCTGCATCTCCTATCTCACCATCGAGCACGAGGGGCACATCGACACTGAATTCCGCGCCGGGATGGGCAACCGCATCTATGGCTGTGACGACTGCCTTGCGGCCTGCCCGTGGAACAAGTTCGCGCAGGCCTCGCACGAGGCGAAGCTTGTGGCGCGCGACGACCTGAAGGCGCCGCGCCTTGCCTACCTCATGACACTCGACGAACCAGCCTTCCGCGCGCTTTTCACCGTCTCGGCCATCAAGCGCATCGGACGCGACCGCTTCATCCGCAATGTGCTGATCGCGGCGGGAAACAGCGGCGATGCCGGGCTGGTGCCGGACGTAATGGCACTGCTGGAAGACCCGGCATCGATCGTCAGGGCCATGGCGGTGTGGGCGCTGTCTCGGCTGATGGGCAAACCGGAGTTCGCCGCCTTGCGTAGTGAGCGCATGAACAGCGAAGCGGATGCTGACGTGCGCCGCGAGTGGGAGACGGCATGAACCACATTCTCTTTTTCGGGCTGGGCTTTTCGGCGAAGGCGCTGGCGGAGCGGCTGGCCAGGCAGGGTTGGACAGTGAGCGCCACCAGCCGCAGCGAAACAGGTGCTGCCGCAATCCGCGCCATGGGTTATCGCGGCTTGGTGTTCGACGGTTCAAAGCCGCTGCCGCCAGAAGCCCTGGACGGCGTCACCCATGTGGTCAACTCCGCACCGCCGGGCGATGACGGCGACCCGGTGCTGCGCCAACATGCGGCAGATTTCGCGGCGCGGGCGCAGCAGTTCCAGTGGGTGGCCTATCTCTCCACCACCGGGGTCTACGGCGACCACGGCGGAGGGCTCGTCACCGAAGACACGCCACTCACCCCCAACACCGAGCGCGGGCACAAGCGCCTGCTGGCCGAGACGCAGTGGCTGGAGTTGTGGCGCACGGACGGATTGCCGGTGATGATCTTCCGGCTGGCGGGAATCTATGGACCGGGGCGCAACCAGCTGCTCTCGCTCATCGACGGCACGGCCAAGCGGGTGATCAAGCAGGGCCAGATCTTCAGCCGCATCCATGTCGCGGACATCGCCAACACGCTGCAAGCCTCGATCGCGCATCCGCACCCGGGGCGCGCCTACAATGTCTGCGACGACGAGGCCTGCCCGCCGCAGGACGTGGTTGAATTCGGCGCGGAGCTGCTGGGACTTGCCGTGCCGCCTGACGTGCCCTTCGAAGCGGCCCAGCTGTCACCGATGGCGAAGAGCTTCTATGCGGATTCAAAACGTGTCTCGAATGACCGCATCGTGAAGGAGCTGGGCGTCAGGCTCAGCTACCCCACGTACCGCGAGGGACTGGCGGCGATCGCGCGGGAGATGGGGACATGAATCTTCGATCGACTTTGCGTTCCCCCTCACCACTCCGGCTCTGTCCGTCACCCCGGCGAAAGGCCGGGGTCCAGCTTCGGGCTTCGATCAAGCGGCAAAAAAGCTGGATCCTGGCCTTCGCCGGGATGACAGCAAAAAGAGAGCCGTGTGGCAGACCCACGTGAACTCAGACGCTGACGCCTTCCGAGCGTTCGGCCAGACGCAGCACCGTTTCGCGCAGGAGCGCAAGGTTGCCGGGCGTCGACAAGCGATGGTCGCCGCCCTTGACGAGGGTAAGCGTCACATCCGCGCCGCGCAGGGCGCCAAACACCTTCACGGCGTGGGCGGGTGGCACGTCAGGGTCTTCGTCGCCCTGCAGGATGCGGACGGGACACTGGACGTCCAGCTCCGTGCCCAGCATCAGATGATGACGGCCGTCCTCGATCAGCCGCATGGTGATCGCATAGGGCTCGCCATAGGCCGAGGGACGCATCCACACGCCCTTTTCCCTCAGCTCCTCGCGCACCATGTCAGGGAATTCATTCCACATCAGGTCCGACGTCATGTCGGCGGCGGGGGCCAGCAGCACCAGGCCCTTGATGCGCTGGGCGGCCTGCGGACTGGCGCGCTGCAGGTGGCGGTAGAGCAGCAGGGTGAGCCAGCCGCCCATCGATGAGCCCACCAGGATGCGCGGGCCCTTGCCATGGGTGAGCAGCATGTGGACCGACTGCTCGAGCCATTTCGAGATCGTGCCGTCGACGAACAGCCCGCCCGAGGCGCCGTGGCCCGAATAGTCGAAGCGCAGGGACGGGCGGCGGGTTTCACGCGCCAGGGCTGCCAGGGCCTCGGCCTTGGAGCCCTCCATGTCCGACCTGTAGCCGCCCAGCCAGACGAAGCCGCAGCGGCCCAGATCGTCCTTGCCATCCTCGCGGAAGGCGATTGAGGTGCCGTCAGGGGCGTTTTCGAACTTGATATCGGTCATGGCAGGGTCATATCAGGCGGTGCAGGGCTTGCAAATCCGGGCGCCGGAATTGTGCCGTCATTCGCGTATAGCCCTCGGATCCGGACAAAGCATTGGACCAGATGAACATTCAGACAACCCCCGGCCCCTCCGAGATCGAGGCCATGCTGGGTCTCGACGCCAAGAGCCGAGCCAAGACGTGGACCCGGCGCCTGTTGTGGCTCGCCCTTCTGGCGCTGGCGCTTGGCGGCATCGCCTGGTGGGTGCTGCACGGCCAGTCCGGCGGCAAGGCCATGACCTATGAGACGGCTCCGGTGGAAACCAAGACGATTGTCGTCCGGGTGCAGGCCACCGGCAACATCCAGCCCACCACCGAGGTCGAGGTGTCGAGCGAGCGCTCGGGCGTCATCCGCACAGTGAACGTCAAGGCCAACAGCGTGGTGAAGAAGGGCGATGTTCTGGCGGAGCTCGACACCGAGCGGCTGCAGGCCGAGCTCGCCCGCGGCAAGGCGGCCGTTGCCGCGGCTGAGGCGCGGCTTGCCGATGCCAAGGCGACGCTGCTCGAGAAGCAGCTGCTCTACCAGCGGTCCGAGAAGCTGAGCGCCCGCGGCGTCTCCTCCACGCAGGACCTCGACACCGCGCGCGCCGCGCAGTCGCGCGCCGAGGCCGGCGTGGTGGCGTCGCAGGCCGACATCGAGGTCGCCAAGGCCGACATGGCGATGACCCAGACGGACATCACCAAGGCACGCATCCTCTCGCCCGTCGATGGCATCGTGCTGAAACGAGACGCGGAGCCGGGGCAGACGGTGGCCTCATCGTTCCAGGCGCCAGTGCTGTTCACGCTCGCCGAGGACCTGACCCACATGCAGCTCGAAGCCGATGTCGACGAGGCCGACATCGGCGCGGTGAAGGAGGGCCAGAAAGCCAGCTTCCGGGTGGATGCCTATCCGGGCAAGAGCTTCCCCGCGGTGATCGACACCATCGAATATTCGCCGAAGGTGACCGACAACGTCGTGACCTACAAGGCGGTGCTGACGGTGGACAACAGCGACCTGCTGCTGCGCCCCGGCATGACGGCGACTGCCCAGATCGTGGTGCAGGAGGTGCCCGATGCGCTGGCCGTTCCCAATGCCGCGCTGCGCTACACGCCGCCCAAGGAGCAGAAGGCCCAGGGCTTCAGCGTGATGAACCTGTTCATCCCGCGCCTGCCGCCCGCCAGCAAGAACTCTGCCCCGGGGGCCGATGGCACCCGCACGCTCCATGTGCTCGAGAATGGCGTGCCAAAGGCGATCACCGTCCACGTCGGCGTGTCCGACGGCAAGGATACCGAGATCGTCTCGGGTGACATAAAGGCCGGCGAGCAGGTGATCATCTCGTCAAAGGCCTCAGGCTCGTGAGCGCGGGCGCAGCGCTCGTCTCCTTCACCGGCGTCACGCGCTATTATGGCGAAGGCGGCGGGCTGGTGCGGGCGCTCGCCGGCGTCGACCTGACCATCGACAGGGGTGAGTTCATCGCCATCATGGGGCCGTCGGGCTCCGGCAAGTCTACGGCCATGAACATCATCGGCTGCCTTGACCGGCCGACCAGCGGCAGCTTCCGGTTCCTCGGCGTCGAAGTGAATCATCTTGGCCAGGACCAGCGCGCACTGCTCAGGCGCAACTTCATCGGCTTCGTGTTCCAGGGCTTCAACCTGCTGAACCGCACCACGGCAATCGAGAACGTCGAGCTGCCGCTGATCTATCGCGGCATGCCACGCCACGAGCGGCGCGAGCGCGCGAGGGAAGCGCTGCATCTTGTTGGCCTGGAGGGCCGCGAGCACCATACGCCGGGCGAGTTGTCCGGCGGCCAGCAGCAGCGCGTGGCGATTGCCCGCGCCATCGTCACCGATCCCCTCCTGCTGCTCGCCGACGAGCCCACCGGCAACCTCGACACGCAGAGGAGCCAGGAGATCATGGAGCTGATCGCCAGGCTCAACGAGGAGCGCGGCATCACCGTGGTGATGGTCACCCACGAACCCGACATGGCAGCCTTCGCGCACCGCATCATCCGCTTCGTCGACGGGCACATCGCCAGCGACCAGCAGAAGGTGGCCGCCTGATGCTGTGGGAGACGGTCAAGCTCGCCATGTCGTCGATCCGGCGCAACGTGCTGCGCTCGGTGCTGACATTGCTCGGCATCGTCATCGGCGTGGGTGCGGTCATCGCCATGGTGACGCTGGGCAATGGCGCCTCGAGCAAGGTGCAGGACAATCTCGCCAAGCTTGGCTCCAACATGCTGATCGTCAGGCCAGGCCAGACCACCTTCGGCCCCGGCGGCACCACCGACGCGCGCAGCTTCGACGAGCGCGACGTGACGGCGCTGAAAAATGATCTTTCCGGCATTCGCGGCGTCGCCCCCACCGCCCAGAAGCAGATGAAGGTGGTCTCGGGCGCCCTGAACTATGACGCAACGGTGAATGGCACCAACGCCGACTGGTTCACCGTGCAGGACTGGACGATGGAAGATGGCCGCGTGTTCTCCGAAAGCGAGCTGCGCGCCGGCGCTTCCGTCTGCGTCATCGGCGCCACCATCACGCGCGAGCTCTTCGCAGGCCAGGACCCGATCGGCGAACGGCTGAGGATCGGCAATTTCTCCTGCGAGGTGATCGGGAAGATGGCGGCCAAGGGCCAGTCCGCCTTCGGCACCGACCAGGACGCGATCGTGGTGCTGCCCTTGCGCACCTATCACCGCCGCATCGCGGGCAACACGCGCATCGGCACCATCGCGATCTCGGTGACGGAAGCCGCCGACATTCCGCGCGTGCAGCGCGATGCCGAGGACGTGCTGCGCGAGCGCCGCCGCATCGCGCCGGGCGAGGAGGACGACTTCACCATCCGCGACCTGACGCAGATCCTCGCCACCATGGCATCGACCACGGCGATCCTCACCGGGCTGTTGGGTGCTGTCGCCGCCGTGTCGCTGCTGGTCGGCGGCATCGGCATCATGAACATCATGCTCGTCTCGGTGACGGAGCGCACGCGCGAGATCGGCATCCGGCTCGCCATCGGCGCGCTGGAGCGGCAGGTGCTGACGCAGTTCCTGGTGGAAGCCGTGGTGCTCGCCCTGTTTGGTGGCGTGCTGGGCATCGCCATCGGGCTGGGACTTGCGGCGGCAGGATCCATGGCGATGGACGTGCCCTTCAACGCCGACCTGCGCGTCATCGCACTGGCCTTCGCCGTCTCTGCCCTGATCGGCGTGATCTTCGGTTACTTTCCGGCGCGACGCGCCGCAAGGCTCGACCCGATCGAGGCGCTGCGGAGGGAGTAGCAAAGTGCCCTCGTTCGCCCTGTCGGGCACCTTCTCCCATTGCGACGCAACGGGAGAAGGGATTTGTGGTCATATTCCCGTGTCCTGTCCGGAGACTGGGAGAAGGTGGCCGAAGGCCGGGTGAGGGCCTCCGACGATCAGCCGTTCTGCAGCTTGTCGAGGAAGGGCACGGTGGGATAGGAATCCGCCGGCCAGCCCATCTTGATCTGTTCCTGCTTCACTGCATCGCGCGTCGACTTGCCGAGCTTGCCGTCAACTGTACCCACATCATAGCCCTTGGACTCCAGGACCTGCTGCAGTTGCTTGATCTGGTCATAGGACAGCGACTGCACCGGCGCGCGGCCGGGGTTGAACGGGCCGTCGCCAGTGATGCGGTTGGCGAGATAGCCAGCCGTCAGCGAATAGACGAGGGACTCGTTCCACTTGAGATAAGCCGTGGTGAAGTTGTCGTAGGCGAGGAAGGCGGGGCCGTCCTTGCCCATGGGCAGCAGCAGCGAGGCCGGGAACTTGTCGGCCTTGAGCTTGCCGTCGACACCGACCACGCCCCACTTCACCCACTGGCTGCGCGGCAGCTGGATGGCGATGTCGGCCTGGTCCCACGGCAGGTCCTTGGTGAGCTTCACCTCGTCGAGCCACGGCTGGTTGGCCTTCCAGCCATGCTTCACCAGAAGGGCCGCACCCGAGGCCATCGCATCGGGGATCGACTTGCGCAAGTTGCGGTGGCCGTCGCCGTCGAAGTCCACCGCGGTCTCGAAATATTCCTTGGGCAGGAACTGGGTGTGGCCGATCTCGCCGGCCCAGGCGCCCTTCATGTCGGCACGCTCGAGGTCACCGTTCTGATAGAGCTTCAGTGCGCCGATCAGCTGCTCGCGGAACTTGTCAGGCCGGCGGCAATCCCAGGAGAGGGTGGCGAGCGAGGAGATGGTGTCGAAGTCGCCCATGTTCTTGCCGAAGTCGGTCTCGAAGGCCCAGAAGGCGATAAGCACCTCACCCGGCACGCCCCAGCGCTGCTGGATGGCATCGAACATCTGCTTGTTCTGGGCGAGGATATTGGCGCCTTCCTTGATGCGATAGTTCGAGACCATGCGCTTCGAGAAATCCATGAAGGACAGCGAGAACACGCCCTGCGCTCGGTCCTTCTTGATGATGCCCGGCTGGTACTGCACGCCGTTCAGCGCCGAGAGACCCTTGGCGTCGACGCCGGCGGCTGCCGCTTCCTTCTTGAACTGCTTGATGAAGCCATCGAAGCCCGCCGCCGAGTCACCGCAGGCAGCGCCCGCATGGGCCATGCCGCTCGCCGCCAAGAGGGCCGCAAGGGCCGCTGCCGCCAGTTTGAAGTTCCGCATTCCTGTCTCCCGATTCGTCTGCCGTGGTCCTGACCTTTGGCGCTAAGTCGCCTCTTGGTCAAATTCAAGGCCGGTGAGGCCAAAACCAGGGGGCAGGCCTCAGGAGATGGCGGACAGGGCCGCGACCAGCCGCTGCACGCGCGGTTCCGCCAGGCTGCCGGTCCGCCCGGCGAGCACCGCGCAGGACTTGAGGATTACGCCATCATCGAGGATTTTCAGGGCATTGGCGGCGAGCGTCGAGCCCGTGGTGGTGATGTCGACGATGATCTCGGCAATGCCTGCGGCAGGCGCGCCCTCGGTGGCGCCAAGGCTTTCGACGATGCGGTAGCCGGTCACACCTTTCCCGGCGAAGAAGCGGCGGGTGAGGTTATGGTACTTGGTGGCCACCCGCAGGCGGCGCCCGTGGCGCTCGTAGAAGCTCTCGGCGATCTCGTCCAGGTCGGCCATGGTGGCAACGTCGAGCCAGCATTCCGGCACCGCGACCACCACATCCGCCGGGCCGAAGCCCAGCCGCACGAGGAGTGAGACTTGGCTGTCATCCGGCGGGATCTTCTCGGTGAGCAGGTCATGGCCGGTGACGCCGAGGTCCACCTTCCCATCGCGCAGGTTCTGGGCGATCTCGGAGGCCGAGAGGAAGGCGATCTCCACGCCATCAAGCCCGCGCAGAAGCCCACGATAGCCACGGTCAGCGCCCAGCCGGTCGATGGTGAAGCCGGCCTTGGCGAGGAGCCCGGCGGTCGCCTCCATCAGGCGGCCCTTGGAGGGAATGGCGAGGGTGATGACGCTCATGCCAGCACCGCCTTCAAGCGATCGGTGTGAATGGCGCAGCCCACGGCGGGCACGTTGACGGGCGAACCCATGTCGGAGAGCAGGTTGTCATAGCGGCCGCCGCCCGCCACCGCGACGGGTCCATGCGGTGTATCCACCTCGATCTGGAAGGTGAAGCCCGTGTAGTATTCAAGCTCGCGGCCGAAGCCCGCCGCGAAGTGGAACCGGCGCGGGTTGAGGCCCAGTTCCTCCATCTCGTAGAGGCGCTTGGCATAGTACTCGCGCGCACCCTTGAAGCGGGCGCCACCAGAAATGCTGGCGAACTGCGCATCGATGGCAGAGGCCTCGCACGCGATGGCGAGATATTCATTCAGCGCATCGGCCTTGGAACGTGCAAGCGGCGTCTCCTGCCGGTCTGCCAGCTTGTTGGCGAGACGCGCGGCGATTTCCGGCAACTCACGGCCACCGACGAGGGGCAGCTTGCGAGTTTCGATCTCCGCTTCGACGACGGCCAAGGCATCACCCGACGCCGCGCGGTCAACCAGTGGTGAAATCGAGGTGCGGCGCGCGCCGCGTCCCGCACAGAAGGAGTCGAGCAACTCGCGGAAGGCGTGCGGGCGCCAGAAGTGATGACGCAGGCGCTGCCGCCAGCGCTCCGGCATCTCGGTATCTTCGAGGAGCGCTGAGAACAGCCCCAGGTCACCGAAGCTGACGCGGTAGCGCGACAGGCCTGCGGCCTCGAGCGACGAGATGGTGAGCTTGAGGACGCGCGCTTCCGCAGCGATTGCTTGCGGTGCACCGAACCATTCAAGGCCTGCCTGCGTGAATTCCTGCGGGCTCAGGAGCTCGTCGGGGAAGCGGAAGGCTGGCCCCAGGTAGCAGTAGCGGCGCTCGGCGGCGGGGTTTTCCGCGTGGCTCAGATGATAGCGGCAGGCAGGCACGGTGAGGTCGGGCCTGAGGCACATCTCGGCACCCGAGGGATCGGTGAACACGAAGGTCCGTGCACGGATGTCCTCGCCGGAGCGTTCAAGGAAAATGTCAGCGGGCTGGATGATGTCGGGCGCCACGTGGTCGAAGCCGGCGCGCTCGAACACCGCCATGAGAGCGGTGTTCTGGTGCTCCAGCGAAGACCGTTCGGAGCTCGACTTACCGGCCATCGCCCATCACTCAGAGAGCGCCTTCTTCACGGCGGCGACGAGATCGGCTTCCGGCACCGAGAACTGTGCGAGACGCTGCGAGGCATATTCCTCATGGCTTGCGATGTTGCTGGCGAGTTCGGTCCCGAGGCGGAGGTCCTTGATCTGGACCTCGCCCTTCAGCTTCTCATCACCGCCCTGGATGACAACCAAGGGGGCGCCGCGCTTGTCGGCATATTTCATCTGCGCCTTCATGCCTGCGGTTCCGGCATACATCTCGGCGCGCACGCCGCCTGAGCGCAGCTGCTGCACCATGCGCCAGTAATCGCCCTGCCGGTCCTTGTCCATGACCAGCACCACGACGGGGGCGAGTGTCGAGGATTCCTGTGCGAGGCCTGCCAGCTTCAAGGCCGAATAGAGGCGCGACACGCCGATCGAGAAGCCCGTGGCGGGCACCTGCTGGCCGGTGAAGCGCGCCACGAGGTCATCATAGCGGCCACCACCGCCCACCGAGCCGAAGCGCACGGCGCGGCCGTCCTCGTCCTTCGTCTCCATCAGGAGTTCGCATTCGAAGACGGGGCCGGTGTAGTATTCGAGGCCACGGACGATGGATGAATCATAGCGGATACGGTCCGCGCCATAGCCAGCGGCGGTGAACAGCGACTGCATGGCTTCGAGATCGCGAAGCCCCTCCTCGCCACTCTTGCTGCCGCTGACGAAGGAATGATCGAGCGTGGTCGCGGTGGCGAAGTTCAGGCTCGCCTCGATCTGCGTTGGCGTCAGGCCAGCGCCCTTGGTGAAGTCGCCCGATTCATCCTTGCGGCCCGCACCGAGCAGCAGGACAACACCCGCCCTGCCCAGCCGATCCAGTTTGTCGAGCGCGCGGAGCCAGGCCAGCTTTACATCCTCGCCGATGGCGAAGGTTTCGGTGAAGCCGTCAAGCAGCTTGCGGCTGTTGAACTTCATCACATACTGGCCACGCTCCAGCCCCAGCGCCTCCATCGTGTCCGCCGCCATCATGCAGACCTCGGCATCGGCGACCGGCGAGGCGGAGCCCACCGTGTCGGCGTCGAACTGCATGAACTGGCGGAAGCGGCCGGGACCCGGCTTTTCGTTCCTGAACACCCAGCCCTGGCGGTAGCTGCGGTAAGGCGTGGGGATCTTCTGGCTGTTCTCGGCCACGTAGCGGGCGAGCGGCGCGGTGAGGTCGTAGCGCAGGCTCAGCCACTGCTCGTCGTCGTCCTGGAAGGAGAAGACGCCGGCATTGGGGCGGTCCTGGTCGGGCAGGAACTTGCCCAGCGCGTCGGTGTATTCGATGAAGGGCTGCTCCACCGGCTCGAAGCCATAGGCCTCGTAGACTTGCTGGATGGTCGCCAGCATCTGGCGGGTGCCACGGATCTCGTCGGCTGAAATGTCACGGAATCCCTTGGCGACGCGCGCCTTGGGGCGGAGTTCTTTGTTCATCTGGGCAACCCGGCTTGATTGGCGGGTTATCTAGAGGAACGGGGGGCAGGGGGCAACCTCGCAAAACCCGTCACCCCGGCGAAAGCCGGGGCCCAGCTCTGCTAGCCAAGAGGAAGCTGGGTCCCGGCTTTCGCCGGGATGACGGAAAATGGTTGTGGTTGACGGCTCCTTTGGAGCCGTCACTTGTCGCGGACGACCTTCTGGCCCTGTTCGCCCAGGCCCTCGATGCCCAAGCGCATGGTGTCACCAGGCTTCAGGAAGCGCTGGGGCTTCATGCCCATGCCGACGCCCGGCGGCGTGCCGGTGGTGATGATGTCACCCGGCATCAGGGTGAAGAACTGCGAGAGATAGGCCACGATGTGAGCCACCCCGAACACCATGGTGGAGGTGGAGCCGTCCTGCACGCGCTTGCCGTTGAGGTCGAGCCACATGTGCAGCTTCTGCGGATCCTTGACCTCGTCAGCGGTCACCAGCCACGGGCCCACCGGCCCGAAGGTGTCGTAGGACTTGCCCTTGGTCCACTGGCCGGAGCGTTCCGCCTGGAATTCACGCTCCGAGAGGTCGTTGATGGTGCAATAGCCCGCGACATATTTCAGCGCGTCGGCCTTCTTGATGTTCTTGGCCTTCGTCCCGATGATGACGCCCAGTTCCACCTCCCAGTCCGACTTCTTGGACTTGGGCGGAATGGTCACGTCGTCGAAGGGACCCGACAGGCAGCTCACCTGCTTTGTAAAGACCACCGGCTCCTTCGGCACGGCCAAGCCCGACTCGGCGGCGTGATCCGAATAATTCAGACCGATGGCGATGAATTTCTGCGGGTTGGCGATGCAGGCGCCGATCCGCGGCTTGCCGCGCACCAGAGGCAGCGATTCCGGCTTGATCTTCTTGAGGCGGGAGAGGCTCTTCGGTGAGATCGTCTCGCCCGAGATGTCCGGGATGACGGAGGAGAGATCGCGGAGGCGACCCTCCTTGTCCAGAAGGCCCGGCTTCTCCTTGCCCTTCGCACCATAACGCACCAGCTTCATCTGACATCCCATCCCATTTGTATGACGATGGACGCAAAATGCCGTTGAATGGTCTCCAAGTCAAAAGCTCACTTGCGCTGCGGGGGAACCTCGCCGCAGCCGGCCTCGCCGAAGGGATTGTTGAGGTCGCAGCCCGCCGCCGTCCGGATGTCCGACGGGCTGGCATAGGGGGGCTCGCCGCACATCACCTGCGCCAGCCGCTTCTTCTTGCGCCACACCTCGACGCCGGCTTCATCCCCCATGCCGAACAGCCGGTAGGTGTAGCCCTTGTTGCCGAAGCGCAGCGACCAGACATAGGTGCTGCCATCGAAGGCATGGGCGAAGGACATGGCCGCCCTGCCCTCATCGCGACTCTCGGGGAAGACCAGCTCGGTCTTCTCCGCCGTGCCGTAGCGATATTGCAGCGACTGGAAGCCCCCTGCCGCATCGTCCCTGACGGCGCAGAGTTCGATGGTGTGGGACTGGTCGCTGGCGAGGCAGGAGAACAGCGTTGCCTCGTCACCGGCGCAGGCGAGTGCTGCGCCCGACGAGAGCAGAATGAAGAGCAGGCTAGCGGACGATGATGACGTGCATGTTCTTCGGGCCATGGGCGGGCCTCACGATGGTTTGCTCGATGTCGGCGGTGCGGGAGGGGCCTGAGATCATGTTCACCGTGCGCGGCATGTTGCCCTCGCCCATGGTTTTGCGCAACTTCGTCCACGCCTCTTCATAGCTGGCGAAAAGGGCGGCGGATTCGAGCACCACGATATGGGCTTCCGGCAGGAAGTTGAGCGTCGTGGGGTTTTCCGGGCCTGAAACCTGCACAATGGTACCGGACTCGGCGACCCCGGCGAAGGCGTGGGAAATCGAGGCACGGTCAGCGTCCACCGCCGGGCCTTCCGTCACCTCCAGCGCGCCGCCGCGGTGCCAGGGCAGCCTGGCCAGCAGCGGATCAGACCCGCGGCGCACCACGGCGGGCAGGTTGCCGTCACGCAGATAGACCGACACCGCATGCGGCACCTCGTTCACATCATCGATGATCTCCACCGTGCCGCCAACGGCGACCATCATCTCGGTGAAGACGCGGATGCGATGCGCCTCGTCGCCCTGGCCCCTTTCGGGAATGAGGTTGCGCGGGTGCTGGGCCATGTGCAGCTCCACCGCCTCGCGGCGTGAGCCTTCCGGCCCCTTGGGCAGCTTGGCGCGCACGCGGGCCAGGATCGTTTCCCGCGCACTCATGGGCGGCGCTCCTTCCAGAGCTGGTGGAAGGTCTTGCCCTGCGGGGCTGGCAAATCGCGGAACTCCGTCCAGCCCGAGGCGAGCGGCACTTTCTTCAGGCGGCCCTTGCCATGGGCCTGGTTGGCCAGCACGCGGGCAGCGAGGGCGGTCGCCTTGCGATAGAGTTTCGGGCGCTTGGCCATCCACGCCCAGAACCCGAGGCCCCAGCGCATCGAGGTGGGCTGCAGATGCCGTTCGAACTCCTTCTCGCGCCAGTGCCGCAGCATCTTGGGAATGGGGATGCGCATCGGGCAGACTTCCTCGCAGCGGCCGCAGAAGGTGGACGCATTGGGAAGGTGCTTCGCATTCTCGATGCCGATCAGGGCGGGCGTGATGACCGAGCCAATGGGACCGGGATAGACCCAGCCATAGGCATGGCCGCCCACCGCATTGTAGACCGGGCAGTGGTTGAGGCAGGCGCCGCAGCGGATGCAGCGCAGCATGTCCTGAAACTCGGTGCCAAGCACGTTGGCGCGGCCATTGTCGAGCAGGATGACGTGATATTCGATTGGACCGTCCAGATCGCCCGGGCGGCGGCCGCCGGTGGAGAATGTCGTGTAGTTCGAGAAGTCCTGCCCCGTGGCGGAGCGCGCCAGCACGCGCAGGATGGTGGTCGCGTCTTCAAGCGTCGGCACCAGCTTCTCGATCGAGGCGAGCACGATGTGGACCTTCGGCAGCGTCTGCGTGAGGTCGCCGTTGCCCTCGTTGGTGACGATGATCGAGGTGCCGGTCTCTGCAATAAGGAAGTTGGCGCCGGTGATGCCGATGTCGGCTGTGAGATATTTCTGGCGCAGCACGCCGCGGGCTTCCTCGACGAGCGATGGAATCTCCGTGAGGTCGCGCTTGGGATCAAGATGCGTGTGGACGCGGCGGAAATCCGCCTCCACCTGGTCGCGTGTCAGGTGCACGGCGGGCGCAATGATGTGCGAAGGCCGCTCGTTCCTGAGCTGGATGATGTATTCGCCGAGGTCGGTCTCGACCGGGGTGATGCCATTGGCTTCGAGGTACTGGTTCAGGTCGATCTCTTCCGAGATCATCGACTTGCCCTTGGTGACCATCCGGGCATTGGCCTTGCGGCAGATTTCGAGCACGGCGGCGCGGGCGTCATCAGGCGTCTCCGCCCAGTGCACATGGCCGCCCGTCTCCTTCACCTTGGCCTCGTATTTTTCGAGATAGATGTCGAGGTGGTCGAGCACGTGGTCCTTGATGTCGCGCGCCTGGTCGCGCAAGCGATCGAATTCCGGCAACGCCTCGCGGGCCTTGGTGCGCTTGTAGACGAAGCGCGGGCCCGTCTCGGTCATCGCATGCTGAAGCTTGTCGTCGGCCAGTGCCTTGCCGACATTGTCCTTGAAGTTGGCGGCTCCCAGATCCATCACTCGGCCTCCGCAATGGGGGGTGTTCCATAATCGCCCGCCAGCACTTCCGCCACGTGGCGCACCTTGATCGCAGAGCCGACGCGCTTCAGCTTGCCCGCCATGTTCATAAGGCAGCCCAAGTCACCGGCGATGAGCGTATCCGCCCCCGTCGCCTCGATGTGGCGGAGCTTCTTCTCCAGCATCTTGTCGGAGATGCCGGGATACTTCACGCAGAAGGTGCCGCCGAAACCGCAGCACACTTCCGAGTCCGTCATCTCGCGGAGCGACACACCCTCGACGGAGGCCAGCAGCTTCCGCGGCTCGTTGCGGATGCCGAGCTCGCGAAGCCCTGAGCAGGAGTCGTGATACGTGGCGCGCGCCGGGAACTCAGCCTCGACCTTCTCCACCTTCATGACGCGGGTCAGGAATGACGTGAGCTCATGGGTGCGGCGGCTCAAGTCCAGCGCCTCCTCATGGTCGGTGGTGCCGGGCTCGAAGAGCTCCGGATAGTGCTTCACCATCATGCCGCCGCAGGAGCCGGACGGCACCACCACATGGGCAAAGCCCTTGAAGGCGGCGATGACGTTGAGGGCAAGTGCCCGGGCATTGGCCGTGTCACCGGAGTTATAGGCGGGCTGGCCGCAACAGGTCTGGGCCTCGGGCACCTCGACGGTGCAGCCGGCATCCTCCAGCAGCTTCACCGCGGCGAAGCCGACGGAGGGCCGGAACATGTCGACGAGGCAGGTGACGAACAGGCCGACGCGTGGGGACAACTCAGGCATGGAACCTCGGGGCAAACGTGGGACAGGGGTTTTGCCAGCCATCTTGCGCTCCCGCAAGGCTCTCTCTTGCCGCTCCTCCCCACCGAGGCGGGGGAGAGCAATGGTGCGGGATGCATTCCTCGACGATCTTTGATTGCAATGATGGCGGGAGGCTGCATAATTCCAACCATGCTTACCATGCCCATTCCCGACCAGGAGGTCATCGCCCGGCGTGCCGCCATCGCGGCCGCACTTCGCCACATCGTGCCGGGCGAGGGCGTGGTCGAGGCACCCATCGAGATGCGCGCCTTCGAGACGGACGGGCTGACCGCCTACCGCCAGATGCCGCTGGTGGTGGTGCTGCCGGAGACCACCGCGCAGGTTTCGGCCGTGCTGAAATATGCCCATGACAACGCCATCAAGGTGGTGCCGAGGGGGGCCGGAACGTCCCTCTCCGGCGGAGCGCTGCCGCTGGCCGATGGCATCCTCTTGGGGCTGGCGAAGTTCAACCGTGTGTTGGAGATCGACTATGCCAACCGCTGCGCCGTGGTGCAGCCGGGGGTGACCAACCTCGCCATCACCAAGGCCGTGGAGCACAAGGGCTTCTATTACGCGCCGGACCCCTCATCCCAGATCGCCTGCACCATCGGCGGCAATGTGGCGGAGAATTCGGGCGGCGTGCACTGCCTGAAATATGGCCTCACCGCCAACAATGTGCTGGGAATCGAGATGGTGCTGGTGACCGGCGAGGTGATCAGGCTCGGCGGCAAGCACCTCGACTCGGAAGGCTATGACCTGCTGGGCGTGATGACGGGCTCCGAGGGCCTGCTCGGCGTCGTCACCGAGGTCACCGTGCGCATCCTGCAGAAGCCGGAGACGGCGCGCGCCGTGCTGGTGGGCTTCCCCTCGAGCGAGGATGCGGGGCAATGCGTGGCCGACGTCATTTCGGCGGGCATCATTCCCGGCGGCATGGAGATGATGGACCGTCCTGCCATTCATGCGGCTGAGGACTTCGTCCACGCCGACTATCCGCTCGACGTCGAGGCGCTGCTGATCGTCGAGCTCGACGGGCCACAGGTCGAGGTCGACCATCTGATCGAGCGCGTCTCCGAGATAGCGCGCGCCAACAACTCGGCGACGCTGCGCATCTCGACCTCGGAGGAGGAGCGCATGCTGTTCTGGGCCGGGCGCAAGGCAGCCTTCCCGGCCGTGGGGCGCATCTCGCCCGACTATCTCTGCATGGATGGCACCATCCCCCGGAAGCGGCTGCCGGAGGTGCTGCAGGGCATGGCGGAGCTCTCCCGCCTGCACCGGCTGCGCGTCGCCAATGTGTTTCATGCCGGTGACGGCAACCTGCATCCGCTGATCCTCTATGATGCCAATGACGCGGACCAGCTCGACCGCGCTGAGACATTCGGCGCCGACATCCTCCGCCTCTGCGTCAAGGTGGGCGGCGTGCTGACCGGCGAACATGGCGTGGGCATCGAGAAGCGCGACCTGATGCCGGAGATGTTCTCGGAAGGCGACCTCGCGCAGCAGATGCGGGTGAAATGCGCCTTCGACGACCAGGGGTTGCTGAACCCCGGCAAGGTGTTCCCCACGCTGCACCGCTGCGCGGAACTGGGCCGCATGCATGTAAAGGGCGGCGCACTGCCCTTCCCGGAGATTCCGAGATTCTGATGAGCGCCGTGCTGAAGCCCGAAACCGAAACCGAACTGTCGGAGATGATCACGGCCGCGCCGGCGCCGCTGGAGATCGTCGGCCACGGCACCAAGCGGCACTTGGGCCGCCCGGTGCTGGCCGGGGCCACGCTCGACATGTCTGCCTTCTCCGGCATCATCGCCTATGAGCCGGAAGAGCTGATCCTTGATGTCGGCGCGGCAACGCCGCTTGCCGAGATCGAGCGCATGCTCGCCGAGCGCGGCCAGCAGTTGGCCTTCGAGCCGCCGGACTGGTCGGCACTGCTGGGTGCCCAGGGCAGCGGCACGGTGGGCGGACTCGTCGCCTGCAACCTGTCCGGCCCGCGTCGCCTCAAGGCCGGTGCGGCGCGCGACCACATCCTCGGCATTCACGGCGTCACCGGGGCGGGCAATGTCTTCAAGGCGGGTGCCCGCGTGGTGAAGAACGTGACGGGCTACGACATGCCGAAGCTGCTCACCGGTTCCTACGGCACGCTGGCGGCACTCACCTCGCTCATCCTCAAGGTGCTGCCGGCACCCGAATCGGAAGAAACAGTAGTGCTGACGGGCCTCGACGACGACCAGGCGGTGGAGGCGATGAGCCTTGCCATGCAGTCAGCCTGCGAAATCTCGTCCGCCGCTTACGTTCCGGGCGAGGGCGTCTATCTGCGCCTCGAAGGCATAGCACCCTCCGTCTCCTACCGCCGGGACCAGCTGGGCAAGGTGCTGAAGCGCGGGATCGAGGTGATGGCGACGAAGAGCTCCACCGCGAAATGGCGCGCGATCCGCGATGGCGCGATCTTTATCGACAATCCTCGCCACCCGCTTTGGCGCATTTCAGTGGCGCCCTCCATTGCGCCAGGTATGATCCGTGTACTGAAGGACAGATTCGACATCCGCTATCTCTTTGACTGGGCGGGCGGCCTCGTGTGGCTCGAAGTGCCGCCGTCGGACGATGCTGCGCAAGCGCTGGTGCGCTCCAGTTTCGCGGCGGGTCACGCGACGCTGATCCGTGCACCGGAATCGACCCGCGCGGCGATCGACGTGTTCCAGCCGCAGGCGGCGGCGCTGGCCGCATTGTCTGGCCGGGTGAAGAAGGCCTTTGACCCGCGCCACATCCTCAATCCCGGCCGCATGTATCGGGGCATCTGATGCAGACCAATTTCACCGCTGAACAACTGGCCACCCCGCGCATCGACGCGGCCAACAACATCCTGCGCAAATGCGTGCACTGCGGCTTCTGCACAGCCACCTGCCCCACCTATGTGCTGCTGGGCGACGAACTCGACTCACCGCGCGGCCGCATCTACCTCATCAAGAACATGCTGGAATCGGGCGAGCCCGCCGATGCGAAGACGGTGAAGCACCTCGACCGCTGCCTCTCGTGCCTGTCCTGCATGACCACCTGCCCATCGGGCGTCAACTACATGCACCTCGTTGACGAGGCGCGCGCCCATGTGGAAGAGACCTACAACCGGCCGCTTTTCGAGCGCCTGCTGCGCAACGTGCTGGCCTACACCATGCCCAGGCCAAAGCTGTTCCGCCTGTCGCTGATCGGCGCCAAGCTCGCCTCGCCGCTTGCACCCGTGGCGAAGTCCTTCGGCGCCACGCGCTTCGCAGCGCTGCTGGGCCTCGTGCCCAGACGCATGCCGAGGCCGGAGCGCTTCGGGCAGCCCGGCACCTATCCGGCAACCGCCGAGAAGAAGGGCCGCGTGGCATTGCTGATGGGCTGCGTGCAGAGCGTGCTCGACCCCGGCATCAACGCCGCCACCATTCGCCTGCTCACGCGCCTCGGCTTCGAGGTGGTGGTCTCAGGCGAGGAGGGGTGCTGCGGCTCTCTCACCCACCACATGGGCAAGGAACAGGATGCGCTGGCCCGCGCCCGGCGCTCGGTGGACCAGTGGACCGAGGCCGACGTCAATGCGGTGATCGTCACGGCATCGGGCTGCGGCACCACCATCAAGGACTACGGCCACATGCTGCGCCTCGACCCCGCCTATGCGGAGAAGGCCAAGTCCATCAGCGAGAAGGCCCGCGACATCACCGAATTCCTCAGCACGCAGCATTTGCCGCAAGCGCAGGGCGGCTTGCGTCTCGCCTATCACTCCGCCTGCTCCATGCAGCACGGCCAGAAGATAAGGACCGAACCACAGAAACTGCTGCGTCATGCCGGCTTCACGGTAATGGAGGTGCCGGAGGGCCACCTGTGCTGCGGATCGGCTGGCACCTACAACATTCTGCAACCGGAGATCGCCACCAGGCTGCGCGACCGCAAGGTGGCGAACATCGAGTCGCTTGCGCCGCAGGCCGTCGCCACCGGCAACATCGGCTGCATCACGCAGATCGGGCTTGGCACGCAGATTCCCATCCTCCACACGGTGGAACTGCTCGACTGGGCCTACGGTGGGCCGAAGCCACAAGCGCTGGCCACGACCGAGATCGATCAGATTACTTTATCAAATAAGTAGAATTACGAACCGGGCAAGGCTTTTCCTTGCTTGCACAGCCGGACGGCGCCGTTCTATCCTGAAGTCCGCAATTGCAAATCTGCGCTGCATGGAAGTTCGACGTGAACATGAACACTGCGCCCGCCGAGAATGACCCCACGCTCCAAGAACTGCATGATACTCTGGCGCGCGTGAAAGCGCAGGCCCGCGTGGTGCGCCTTGCCATGTCAGGAATGGGAGACGAGCGCGACATCCGCTCCATCATGTCCACGATCGATGCGATCACCGACGAGTTGAAGCAGGCCGAGGCGATGTTGAAGCGCTGAGAGAATGGTACCGCCTGCCCGGTTCGAACGGGCGACCCCTAGATCCACAATCTAGTGCTCTAACCAACTGAGCTAAGGCGGCATCACTGGGCGGGAAGGCCAGAAGCCTTTCGCATGGGGCGTTCCTAGCCGCAGTTGCTTGCAATTTCAAGCCAACAAAAAGGCCCGCCTCGAAGCCGGGCGGGCCTTGGAAGACTGATGCACCGGCCGGGAAAGCCGGCCGGGCATCGGGTTTTCGGTTCAGGCAACCTTGGAGAGGCTGGCGAAGGACTTGGACATGGAGTCCTGCACCGGCTTCAGTGATTCCTTGGCGAGCGCCACGGAAAGCTCGGAAAGCTCGGAAGCCTGGCGCTGCAGCGTCTCGGCCTGCTCCTTGAGGAAGCTCTGCTGAAGGTTCACGACGTCCGACGGGTCGCGAACGGCGAAGAACTTGCGCGCGAAGGCGAAGCTGGAATTGATGTTCAGCTGAACGAATTCCATCGACTTCAACTGGATGTCGGTCACGCGGTTCTTGTAGGCGTTGGCGGCGGCGTCCATCAGCTGCACGTTGCCGTGGGTCACTTCCGAGACCTTCTCGAAGGCGCCCTGCGCCTGGTCGAGGGTCTTCTGGGCGAAGCTGGCAACCTGGTCGGCAACCTGCTCGGTGGCCTTGGTCATGGTTTCGGTGTTCATTTCGGGCTTGGCCTTCTTGGTCGACATGGGTGTTTCTCCTGTTGGCCAGGCGTTGGCGGTGCCTGCCTGATGACCAAGATATAGGCTCAAAAATGGTGCAGTGCAACATTAATATTGCATTGCGGCCTGTTCACCGCCCGCTGCCGATGCGAAAATTAACCGGATGTTGCCGAATTTCTTTATTTTTTCGGTTAAGGCATCGTAAACAGAATGAGCTGAGTTTGGGCTGCTTGTAGGGGTAAACCATTGGCCGACGTCGCCACACCGACGCTGGAAGACCTGAGGGACGTGCCGGAAGCCGCCTGGCTGTGGGACGCCGGGCGGGCGCGCATCGTCTGGGCCAACCCGGCCGGCATCGCCTTCTTTGGCGGTGCCTCGCTGTTCGACCTGATCGACCGCCCCTTCGGCGAGCAGGAACCGGGCGTTGAGGCGATGATGAACCTCTCCCGCAGCCTGCATCGGGGCCAGGTGGAAACGGTGGAGCTGAGCTTCCCGTCTGCCGCTGCGGAAGGCCCCATCCCCTGCCGCTGCATGGTTCACGCACTGGCCGATGGCCGCCCCGGCGTGCTGGCCGTTGCCCGGTCCTCCGGCGAACAGGATGCCGGGCGGGCAGATGCCGACATGGCGGCCGCCTTCGACCTGCTTCCCTCCGCCGCCGTGCTGGTAGGCCGCGATGGTGGCTTCCGCCACCTCAACGCGGCCGCCCAACTGCTGCTTGGCGCCAACCAGCGCGGCAGCCTTGCCGAAATGATGGGTGACCAGGCCTCCGCCGATGCGCTGCTGGTGCGCGTCGGCGCGGCCGGCACCGTGGTGCAGCACCGCGCCGTTTCCGTGCGCATTGGCATCCGCGACATCCGCCTCACGGCGCGCCGGCTGAACCGCGAGGCCGAGGACGCGGCCTTCGCCATGCTGCTCCTCGACGACGTAACGGAGCGCCGCGCGCTGGAACTGAAGCTTTCGGGCGCCGACGCCGTTCCGGCACGCACACCCGCGCCAGCTGCCCCGCCCGCACCCGCTGAGGCCGCACCGGCGGCCAAGGCGTCTGCGCCACTCTCCGAATCTGATGCCGCCGCATTCGAAAAGATCGCCAAGGCGGTGGAGGAGGGCATCCGGCAGGTGAAGCAGCCACCGCCGCGCGCCGCCGACGCCGCAACGCCCGACGCTTCACCCACCGCACCCACGCGCCGCAAGCTGCAGCGCATCCCCGACCAGGTGCGCCTGCCGCTGGAGAACCGGTCCGAAGCGGTGCTGGTGGCCAAGGACGGCCACCTGCTCTTCGCCAACCCCGCCGCCGCGCGGCTGTTCGGCTACGAGACCGGCGAGGACGTGATCAACGATCAGGCTCTGTCCACCCGTTTCGGCCAGCTCGGCCAGGCCCTGCCGCGTACCGAAATCATCACCGACAGTGGCAGCGCGATCGAGGCCAGCGTGCAGATGGTGGTGATCCCGTGGCTGGGCGGCCCGGCTCGCCAGTTCCTGCTGCTTCCCGCCGCGGCGCACAAGCCCGAACGCCCGGACATCCGCCTTGCCCCGCCGCCCACACCCGCCATGGCCACGGCGGAAGCAGTGCCCGCCGCCCCGGACACCATTGTGCTGCAGCCGGAAGCCCCACGCGCCACCGCCGAGGTCATCCAGCTGCCCCTGCGCAACACCGGCGCCGACGCCGACCAGGAGCTGCGCGCCATTCTCGACACGGCCGCCGACGGCATCATCACGCTGGACCCGGACGCGAAGATCCACACCTTCAGCGCCGGGGCCGAGGCGATTTTCGGCTACCGCATCGCCGAGGTGGCCGGAAAGCCGCTGTTCGACCTGCTGGCACCCGAGAGCCGCAAGGTGGTGCGTGACTATCTGGCGGCCCTGCAGGGCCCCGGCCTCGCCTCCGTGTTCAATGATGGACGTGAAGTCACCGCACTGGTGAGCCAGGGCGGCACGGTTCCGCTCTTCCTCACCATCGGCCGCCTGCAGGCCACGCGCTCGCAGGCTGCCTTCTGCGCCGTGGTGCGCGACATCACGCAGTGGAAGAAGACCGAAGCCGAGCTGCGCGAGGCAAAGGACAGGGCGGAGGCGACGAGCCGCCAGAAGTCGGAATTCCTTGCCAGCGTCAGCCACGAACTGCGCACTCCGCTCAACGCCATCATGGGCTTCTCGGAAGTGATGCGGCTCGGCCGCTTCGGCGAGATCGACAACGAGAAATACCGCGGCTACGTGCAGGACATCCACGCCAGCGGCGCGCATCTGCTGTCACTGATCAACGATCTCCTCGATCTCTCCAAGGTCGAGGCCGGGAAGCTCGAACTCAACTTCACCGCCGTGTCGCTCAGCGATGTTGCGGATTACGTGCTGAAGCTCACGCAGGAGCAGGCCACCGCGGCGCGGGTGGTGCTCAGGAAATCGATGCCCGCCGATCTGCCGAACGTGGTGGCGGATCTCCGCTCCATGCGGCAGGCGCTGCTGAACCTCGTGTCCAACGCCATCAAGTTCACCGATGCGGGCGGCCAGGTGGTGGTCTCCGCGCAGCTGATGCCCAACGGTGAGCTGAAGCTGCGCGTCAAGGACACCGGCATCGGCATGGACGAGGACCAGCTCAGGGGCGCGCTGGAGCCCTTCGGCCGGGTCATCACCGAGGGCCGCGATGTGCAGGGCACGGGCCTCGGACTGCCGCTCACCAAGGCGCTGGTGGAGGCCAACCGCGCCCGCCTCCTGCTCACCAGCGAACCGCGCAAGGGCACGCTGGCCGAAGTCGCATTCCCCACCACCCGCGTCCTGGCGGAATAGCTCCGGCATGACGGCTGCCGCGATGCCCAAGGGCCCGCCCCGCCCGGTGAGCGAAAGGCTGCTCGCGGCGGCCGCCCTCGTCATCGGCCTGGCGCTGGTGCTGCCGGTCGTCACCATCATCGTGCTGGCGCTGGCGCCCACCGAGAATGTCTGGCCGCATCTCCTCTCCACCGTGCTGCCGGGCTATGTGATGCGCACCATCGCGCTGATGGTTGGCGTGGGCCTCATCACCTTCGTGGTGGGCACCGGCACGGCGTGGCTCGTCACCATGTGCCGCTTTCCCCTGCGGCCGCTGTTCGTGTGGGCCTCGCTGCTGCCCATGGCCATGCCGGGCTACATCGTCGCCTATGCCTATGTCGACCTCCTCAGCTACGCCGGCCCGGTGCAGACGGGTTTGCGCGAGGTGATGGGCTGGAAGACCAAGGCGGACTACTGGTTCCCCGAGATCCGCTCATTGGGCGGCGCCATCTGCGTGCTCTCGATGGTGCTCTATCCTTATGTCTTCCTCACCGCGCGGGCGAGCTTCATCCGCCAGCCGGCAAGCCAGCTCGAAGTGGCGCGCGCCCTCGGCCGCACGCCGTGGGGCGCCTTCCGCGCCGTGGCGCTGCCGCTGGCGCGGCCCGGCATCGCGGTGGGCGTGTCGCTCGCCCTCATGGAATGCCTCAACGACATCGGCGCGGCTGGCTTCTTCGGCGTGAGGACGCTCACGCTCGGCGTCTACACCACGTGGCTCTCACAGGGGAACCTCGGGGGTGCGGCGCAAATCTCCGCGGTCATGCTGCTGTTCATCTTCGTGCTGTTGTGGATCGAGCGGCAGGCACGGCGCCGGCAGTCCTTCGTGCTGCCCGCCCAGCGCCCGCGCCAGCCCGACCGCATCCGGCTCAATGGCTGGCAGCGCGCGATGGCGGTGATCGCCTGCGGCCTGCCCATTCTCATCGGCTTCGTGGTGCCAGCCCTTGTGCTGATGAAGTTCGCCGCGTCGCGGCTCTCGGATGCGCTCTCGGCAGCCTATCTCAGCGCCGTCTACCACTCGCTTCTGCTGGCCCTGGTCGCCGCCGTCGTGGCAGTGCTGCTCGGCCTCGTGCTGGGCTATGCCAACCGCGCCCTGCACAACGGGCTGATCAGGCGGGTGATCCGGCTTGCTGCAACGGGCTATGCCATTCCCGGCACGGTGCTGGGCATCGGTGTGCTGATCCCGCTCGCAGGCTTCGACAATGCACTCGACGGCTTCCTGCGCGAGCACATCGGCATCTCATCTGGCCTGCTGCTGTCAGGCACCATCACGGCGCTCGTCTTCGCCTATGTCGTGCGCTTCCTCGCCGTCTCCTTTGGCGCCATCGAGGCGGGGCTGCAGAAGGTGACACCCAACGTTGCCGCGGCGGCGCGCATGCTGGGCCGCGGGCCCATCGCCGCCTTCATGGAGGTGCACCTGCCGCTGCTGCGGCCTGCACTGGCCTCCGCCGCACTCCTCGTCTTCGTCGACTGCATGAAGGAGCTTCCGGCGACGCTGATCCTCAGGCCCTTCGACTTCGAGACGCTCGCCACCTCGGTCTTCATGCTGGCCTCGCTCGACCAGCTGGAGGAGAGCGCACTGCCCGCCCTCACCATCGTCGCGGTGGGTCTGCTGCCGGTGATCCTGCTGTCGCGCACGCTGCACGAGCCGCACATCACGAACTGAGTTCGGGCAGGTCCTTGTAAAGGTCCAGCGCCTCCGGGTTGGCCAGCGCCTCCTTGTTCTTCACCACGCGGCCATGCACCACGTCGCGCACCGCGAGCTCGGTGATCTTGCCCGACTTGGTGCGCGGGATATCGGCGATGGCCACGACCTTCGCCGGCACGTGGCGCGGCGAGGCGCCGTCGCGGATCTTCTTCCTGATGCGCGCCACCAGTTCGTCGTCCAGCGTGGCACCGGCGCGCAGCCGCAGGAACAGCACCACGCGCACGTCACCGTCCCAATCCTGGCCGATGGCCAGCGCCTCGATCACCTCCGGCACCTGCTCCACCTGGGCATAGATTTCCGCCGTGCCGATGCGCACACCACCGGGGTTCAGCGTGGCATCCGAACGGCCATGGATGATCATGCCATTGTGCGGCGTGATCTCGGCGAAGTCGCCATGGCACCAGATGCCGGGAAAGCGCGCGAAATAGGCGTTGTGATACTTCGCACCATCCGGATCGTTCCAGAACATCACCGGCATCGACGGGAAAGGCTTGACGCAGACGAGCTCGCCCTTCTGGGCCCGTACCGGCTTGGCCTGCTCGTCATAGACATCGACGGCCACGCCCAGCATGGCGCCCTGGATCTCGCCGCGCCACACAGGCGACAGCGGATTGCCGCCCACGAAACAACCGCAGATGTCGGTGCCGCCGGAGATCGATGCAAGCTGGATGTCGGACTTGATGCCAGAATAGACGAAGTCGAAGCTCTCGGCACTCAAGGGTGACCCGGTCGAGAGCATGGCGCGCAGGCCTGAAAGCCGGTGCGTCTGCTTCGGTGTGAGGCCGCTCTTCTTCACCGCGTCGATGTATTTGGCAGAGGTGCCGAAGATCGTCATGCCTTCCTCGTCGGCATAGTCGAAGAGCACGCGCTCCGAGGGGTGGAAGGGCGAACCATCATAGAGTAGCAGTGTCGCCCCTGCGGCCAGCCCCGAGACCAGCCAGTTCCACATCATCCAGCCGCAGGTGGAGAAGTAGAACAGCCTGTCGGAGGGCTTCGTGTCAGTGTTGAGCACATGCTCGGAAAGGTGCTTCAGCAGAATGCCGCCCGCCCCGTGCACGATGCATTTTGGAATGCCGGTGGTGCCAGAGGAATAGAGGACGTAAAGTGGATGATCGGGCGGCAGCTGCGCGAAGGCGATCGGCGCATCGCTCTCATCCGTCACGAAGCCTGAGAGCGTCTCACCCTTCGGCAGCGCCTTGGCAACCGCGTCCGCCTCGCCGATATAGTCGATGACCAGCGCGCGCTCGACGCTCTTCAGCTCCTTCAGCACGTTGCCGACCTTCTCGGCCATGCGAATGGTCTTGCCGGCATAATAGTAGCCGTCGCAGGTGATGAGGATCTTGGGCTCGATCTGTCCGAAGCGGTCGAGGATGCCGCGCTCGCCGAAGTCCGGCGAGCAGGAGGACCAGACGGCGCCCAGCGATGAGGCCGCGAGGAAGGCGATGATCGATTCCGGCATGTTGGGCACGATGGCGCAGATGCGGTCACCCGCCGTCACGCCTGCGGTGGCGAAGGCGCGGCTGAGCTTCGCCACTGCCCGGTTGAGCTCCGCCCAGCTCATCCGCCGCCTCACCTTGTCCTCGCCGCGAAACACCAGCGCGTCCGCATCATCGTTCCGACGCAGCATGTTCTCGGCATAGTTCAGCCGGGCATCGGGGAAGAACTTCGCACCCGGCATCTTCGCGCCGTCCACCAGCACGCGGCTGCCGCGCGTCTTGGCCTTCACATCGCAGAAATCCCACAGCCTGGACCAGAAGGCTTCCGGCTCGTCGACCGAATAGCGCAGCACCTCCTCGAAATTCGTGAAGCCCAGCGGCGCCATGAAGCGGGCGAGGTTGGAGGCGGCCATCCTGTCGGGGCCGGGGGTCCACAAAGGGCGTTCGGTCATGTAAGGCACTCCGGAGTGGCGGTTCGGCCTGCGGTCTAGACATGTCACAGAAGGGCCGCAAGTGCTGCCCAAAAGCAGCGCGATTTCAGGAGTTTCCGATGTACGATCGACGGCTGGTTGCAGGGGGCGCGGCGATTGCCCTGGGGGTGGCGGCGGCCATCGCCTTCGTCTTCATCGCGCCGCGCTGGGTGGCGAGCTCTCTCAACAACCTCGCCCAGCAGCAGCTGGGCCGCAGCGTGAGCGTGCGGGGGGGCACGCACCTCGATTTCTCGCCCCTGTCGGTGCGCCTCGACGATGCCGCCCTTTCCGGGCCAGCAGCCGATGACGACAGCCTCGCCATCGCCAGCTCCGTGGTGATCCCGGTGACGCTGGGCCAGCTCTTCGGCGGCGCGCCGGACGTCTCCACCATGACCCTGACGGCGCCCGAGATCGCACTGCTCATCAATGAGCGTGGCGAGGCGAACTGGGACTTCGCGGGTCTCACGCCACGTGCCATGCGCCTCACGCTGGAACAGGCGCATCTCCGCTATTTCGATGTCCGCAACAGCCAGAGCATGGAACTCGACCATGTCGATGGCGTGCTGGACCTTCGCCCGGACGGCGGCGCGGCCTTTTCCGGCACGGCCGTGATCAACGACCGCCTGATACGCATCGATGCCGACCTGAAGTCGCTGGCCCGCATCAATGCCGATGGCTCGCCGATCGAGCTCGCGCTGTCGGCCAACGAGGGCACGGCGAACTTCAGCGGCCGCCTTGCCACCGCCAAGGTGCTGAGCCTTGCAGGCCCGGTGAGCCTTGCAAGCGACACGCCCGGCCCGGCGCTGCGGCTGCTGGGCCTGCCCCTCCCGCAGGGCACAACCGTCACCGGCCCCATCACCGTCGATGGTGCGCTCGACAGTGCCGGCCGCGCCTATGCAATCCGCAACGCAACGCTGGCGCTGGGCGCCTTCCGCGCGGTAGGCGAACTTGCGGCGGACCTGCGCAACGACCAGCCCAAGCTGCAGGCCAATCTCACGGCGGACAGCCTGCGGCTCGATGGCTTCGTGCCGGTCTCCGGCGCAAAGAATGGCGACTGGGGACGCACAGCCCTGCCCTTCTCCCTGCTCAAGAGCTTTGATGCCGAGGTGAGCATCGTGGCGCGCAGCCTTGCCTATGCCGATGTGACCGCCGGAGCCTCGAATGTCGGCGCCACGCTGAGCGGCGGCAAGCTCGACGTCGCCATTGCCTCGCAACTGGCGAATGACGGCGAGGTGAGCTTTACCGCCAAGGCCGATGCCGGCGCCGTGCCGCCCAGCGTGGCCGTCTCCATCGCTGCGCAGGATGCCGAGGCGCAGCCGTTGCTGGGCGCCCTGACCGGCGCGCGCGGGATCACCGGAAAGGGCGACTTCGCCGCCGACCTCACGGCATCGGGCACCACCCAGGAGGAACTGGCGGGCACGCTCAAGGGCACGGCAAGCGTCGGCCTCGCGGCGGGCAACATCTCCGGCCTCGACCTTGCGGGCCTGGTGCTGGCCGCCAGGCAGAAGATCCTCGATGGCTGGCCGGCGCCAGCTGCCGGCACGGCCTTCGACAACCTCAATGGCGACGCCGCCATCGCGGACGGCATCGTCACCTTCCGTGAGCTGACGATGCAGAGCCCCGGTCTCAGTGTTTCGGTCGAGGGCATTCTCGACGTGCTGCGACAGGGCCTCGCCATTTCGGCCAGCGTCTCCGCCAACGGCCAGCCCCTGCTGTCCGTGCCGGTGATCGCCAAGGGCCTGTGGGCACATCCCAAGATCTATCCCGACGTTCCGGACATCCTCAACAATCCCGAAGGGGGCTTCTCCCGCCTCCAGGATGGGGCGCCGCTGCAAGGCAATTGAACCCCGGCGCCAGCCGGGGCATGAAGGCAAGATGATCCGCGTCCAGCAACAGCCCTTCGACCCGGGCCACGAACTCAGCCAGCTGAAGCAGGGCCACCCCGGCATCGGCGGCACCGTCATGTTCCTCGGCACGGTGCGTGACCTCTCGGACGGGACAGACGTCAAGGCCATGACGCTGGAACACTATCCCGGCATGACCGAAAGGGCGCTCGAGGAGATCGAGGCGGAGGCCCACCGCCGCTGGCCGCTGGATGCAAGCCTCGTCATCCACCGCCATGGCCGCCTTGAACCGGGCGAGGACATCGTGCTGGTCATCGCCGCCTCGGCGCATCGCGAGGCCGCCTTCGAGGCCTGCCACTTCCTCATCGACTGGCTGAAGACCAAGGCCCCCTTCTGGAAGCTCGAGGAGAACGATGCGGGCGCCAGCTGGGTCGCCGCCAAGGACAGCGACGACGACGCGGCCAAGCGCTGGACGAAGTGAGGCGCTGGCGACCCACCTTGCGCCGCGCCCCGCGCCCGTGGTGGCGCAGCCTTGCCGAGGGTGCGGTGATGCTGCTGCTGCTCGCCGCCATCACATTCTTTGCACGCCAGGCGGGTTGGCTGCCGGACGAGACGGGATCCTTCGTCGCCGTCGATGGCGACTCGCTGCGCAAGGACGGCAAGGACTATCGCCTCCATGCCATCGACGCGCCGGAACTGTTCCAGACCTGCTGGAAGGCGGATGACAGCGAGTATAATTGCGGGCGCGCGGCGCGCGACGAACTGCGCCGCCTGATCGGCAATGCCACCGTCACCTGCCAGGTTCTCGACACCGACCGCTATGGCCGCTCCGTCTCCGAATGCCGTGCCGGCAGCGTGAACCTCAACGAGGCCATGGTGCGCGCCGGCTGGGCCATCGCCTATACGCGCCACGGGCAGGACCACGCCGCCGCACAGGAAGAGGCCCGCGCCGCGAAGCGCGGCATCTGGCAGGGCCGCTTCCAGACCCCGGAAGCCTTTCGCAACGCCAACCGCCACGGCCTGATGCAGCAGGGCGCGGACGACTGACGGGGGCCGACGGAGTGGCCATGCTCGCCGCACGCTACGTCAAGGATAATGACTGCACGGACCAAAGGCAGGCCAGCGGCGTCAATTGCCCGCGGTCTTGGCGCCGCAGGGAAATGCCGCTGACAGCGCTGCGCCGACCACGCGGTGGCCTTCATACTGCTTTGCGGCGGGATGATCCTGGAGCCACTGGATGACAACGCCGACCAGCCTTGGTTGCGTAACGTCAACCTTGCTGTTCCAGTTGAACCCGTGATCAGGCTCGATGCAGTCAAACGTATCCGCCACGCCAACGATGAAACCCAGGCATTCAGCCGCTTCAATTTCATTCCCCCCGCCGGCGGCATTGGCCGTGCAGAGCGAAAGCAGTTGCTGGCCTGTCACCTGTGCGGCCGAGGCATCCCCCGGACAGAGAGTTGCAATGGCAAGCATGACAGCGAGCAGGTGATGCAGTCTATAAGACATTGCCGGCCTCCATCTCGATGCAGCGGCATTCCGCTGCGTGTGCGACACATTCGCTTTTACGGAATGCAGGCGGCATGAAATTGATTTTGATCAAGTTGACGCCACGCATCAGCTTTTTATTTAAATACAAATCTAACAAACTTATTTGAATCAATTCTTCCTCCGGAGAGGCGCCCGCGGATTACAATGGCATTACAAGGAGACAGGCCATGCCTTCGGGAAAATTGTGCAAAACAGACCATCGGAAAACCCTTCATCATGGTAGCGTCTGGCCGGCGACCTACGTTTCACGCCTTGGGCATTCGGATGTTGATCATCCGCAGGTCGGCGGGAAGTCCGCATGGGTTACATGGGGACGGAGGAATGAAATGATGCCCCTACACTCTGAGCTTCGCCGGTTTGCCGCTGCGCCATTGAAAACGGTCAGCATCTTGCAAGACGAGGAAGGCTTCATAAGGATCATCCCCCTGCTGGGGCTCTTCCTTGTTCTGCCGGCAGCCTATCTTGCGTTCGTGACGAATAACCGGGTGATAGAGGCAGCATCTGCAGCGATTGGCATTGTCAGCCTTGGCTCGCTGGTCGTCGGGGAGCTCGCCTCCAGGCGAACGACGAAGGAAATAGAAGGGCTCAGGACCGTCATTCACGACAGGGACGAGCATATCGCGGACCTCGATGAGGCCGGCCGCGAAAACGATCGGATTCTGGCAATGCTGGAGAATCAGAACAGGACACTGCGCAGCGACCTGCTCAGCCACAGCGTTCACGAACAGGCCAACGGCAAACAGGCCAAAGGCAAACAGGTCAACGGTAGATAGGTTCTTGACTGCATCAGAGGCAGCTGGCAGGGCGGGCGAAACGCATTCGCCAGTATCGGGGTGAGCGCCAAGGCCGCCTCTGTGGGGCTGTTCTGCCCGCCAGTGTGGCCACCTGCTTGTGGACAAATGGTGCTGCCAGGGGGAATCGAACCCACGACCTCTCCCTTACCAAGGGAGTGCTCTACCACTGAGCTACGGCAGCGTGCCATTGAAGCGGGCGGACACATGCCACAGTGGGCGGGCTTGCGCAACCCCGTCGGCTTGACGGCTGGCCCGTCCGGGCCGAAAACCCTGCCATGGCTGGAGAAAAATCCTCGTCCGACGCGCGCAAGGCCCGCCTTGCCAAGGCGCTGAAGGCCAATATCGCCAAGCGCAAGGCACAGGCCCGGGCGCTGGCGAAGGGCCGCCCGGCGGCCGAAATGCCCCCCGAGACGCCCCCTGACGAGGATGGTTGCCCCAATTGAGCCATCTGTGCTTGTTAGCGCCCAAATCGGGGCAGGTTGCGGGCCTGACGGGGTGATTCCCGGGCCGCCTGCCGAGCAGGGGAACTAGAGATGGATCGTATCCGCATTCGCGGCGGCAACCGCCTGACCGGCACCATTCCGATTTCGGGGGCCAAGAACGCGGCCCTGCCGCTGATGATCGTGTCGCTGCTGACGCCAGGCACGCTGACGCTGTCCAACGTTCCGCGCCTCGCCGACGTGAGGCTCCTGCAGCGCATCCTGCAGAACCACGGCATCGACATCACGGTGGCCGGCAAGCGCGTCGGCCAGCACCCCATGATGGGCGACGTCATGCACCTCTCGGCGAAAGACATCGTCGACACCACCGCACCCTATGACCTCGTCTCCAAGATGCGCGCCAGCTTCTGGGTGCTGGGCCCGCTTCTCGCCCGCTGCGGCGAGGCCAAGGTGTCGCTGCCCGGCGGCTGCGCCATCGGCACGCGGCCCGTGGACATGCACCTCATGGCCATGGAGAAGCTCGGCGCCGACATCGCCATCGAGAACGGCTATGTGCTGGCCTCGGCGAAAAAAGGCCTCAAGGGCGCCCACATCGTATTCGACAAGGTCTCGGTCGGGGCCACCCACGCGGCCCTCATGGCCGCCGTGCTGGCAGACGGCGACACCATCATCGAGAACGCCGCCTCCGAGCCCGAGATCGGCGACGTGGCGGAGTGCCTCGTCAAGATGGGCGCGAAGATCGAGGGCATCCACACCGCCACGCTGAAGGTGAAGGGTGTCACCAGCCTCAGGGGCTGCGAGCACAGCGTGATCCCCGACCGCATCGAGACCGGCACCTATGCCATGTGCGTCGGCATGACCGGTGGCGACGTGCTGCTGAAGGACGCCAATGCCAGTCACCTCGGCGCCGTCATCGACGTGATGCAGCGCGCCGGCGTCAGCGTTGAGATCAAGAACGACGGGATTCGCATCCATCGCAATGGCGCGGCACTGGAACCGGTGCGCGTCGACACCGAGCCCTTTCCCGGCTTCCCCACCGATTGCCAGGCGCAGCTGATGGCGATGATGACCATGGCCAGCGGCACCTCCATCATCCGCGAGACGATCTTCGAGAACCGCTTCATGCATGTGCAGGAACTGGCGCGCCTGGGCTCCGACATCCACCTCCACGGTGACACCGCGGAAGTGCGCGGCGTGAAGAAGCTGACGGGTGCTCCTGTCATGGCCACCGATCTCCGCGCCTCGGTTTCGCTGGTCATCGCGGGGCTTGCGGCAGAGGGCGAGACGATGATCAACCGCGTCTACCACCTCGACCGCGGCTTCGAGACCCTGGAAGACAAGCTGCAGGCCTGCGGCGCCGACGTTTCGCGCATTTCGGGTTGATGCTGATGCTCCGCCTCACAGCGCTCGACACCGAAGACCTCGCCATCATCTCGGCCCAGATGCAGGACGCCGTGCTGCTGGCGGGCGACCTGAGCTTTGACCCGAAGCGCAAGCAGTTCGTTCTTCTCGCCAACCGCTTCGCCTGGGACGCACCGGACAGCCCGCAGCGCCGCCGTACAGGGCTGCACTTTGACCGCGTCCTGTCGGTGAAGACGCTGAACATGAGCCACCTCGAGAAGGACGAGGTGCTGTCGCTGCTCTCCGTCACTTTCGCCGAGCTCGACGCGCCCTCGGGCGAGGTGCTGCTCACCTTCTCGGAAGGCGCCACCATCCGCCTTTCCGTCGAGTGCCTCGAGGCCCAGATGGCCGACCTCGGCCCCGCCTGGGCGGCCGTCGCCGTGCCGCATCACGACATCGCTGAAGACGACGAGGCGTGATCTCAAATTCTAGTCCTCTCACCCCGCGTCAGTGGGGGAGGGCAATGCCTCGTAAACATTCGTCCGCGCCCTAGCTTGTACACCCCGCAACCGGCTATTCTCCCGCCATGACGGACAAACCGAAAACGCGCCTCGCTGCGATCGAGCTCGACGCCACCATCGGCCCCGGCCCCTCGCCGGAAGCCGAGCATGAGCGGCGCGTCGCCATCTATGACCTGGTGGAGGAGAACAGCTTCACGCTGCTCACCAACCCGCAGGGCCCCTATCTGCTGCGGCTTTCCACCGCCGATGGCCGGCTGATCTTCGACGTGCTGAACGAGACGGAGGAGCGCCTCACGCTGATAGGGCTGTCCATGTCGCCCTTCCGCCGCATCGTGAAGGACTATTTCATGATCTGCGAAAGCTATTACCAGGCGATCCGCACCGCCACGCCGAGCCAGATCGAAACCATCGACATGGCACGGCGCGGCCTCCACAACGAGGGCAGCGAACTGCTGCGCGAGCGGCTGAACGGCAAGGTGGAGGTGGACTTCGACACGGCGCGCCGCCTGTTCACTCTCGTCTGCGTCCTGCACTGGCGGGGCTAAGCTCAAGCCGTGGCGGGAGACCTTCCCAGCGCCGTCCTCTTCGCCTGCACGCAGAACGTCATCCGTTCGGTGATGGCGGGGGCCATCATGAAGCATTTCTACGGCCAACGCGTCTATGTCGCCTCCTGCGGGGTGCGGCCGGGAACGCCCGATCCCTTCGTGGCGACGGTCATGGACGAGATGGGCATCGACCTTGGGCGTCACCGGCCGCAGAGCTTCGAGGACCTGGAGGACTCGAGCTTCGACCTCGTCATCTCGCTGTCGCCCGAGGCCCATCACCGGGCGCTCGAACTCACCCGCACCATGGCCATCGACACAGAATACTGGCCCACCATGGACCCCTCGATCACCGCGGGCAGCCGCGAGCAGATCCTCGACAGCTACCGCGAGGTGCGCGACCAGCTCGTCCGCCGCATCAAGCAGCGCTTCGGCTCCATGGCCGCGCGCGGGGTGTAGCCTGGCGTCATGTCTTCTCCCGCTTCTGCTGCGGGAGAAGAAAGGACCCGTTGCGGCAGCAACGGGCAGATGAGGGGCAGCGCGCTGCAAATGTGCCTCGGAGCCCGCGTCCCCGCACCTTCCCCACCTGCGTTGGGTCCCCTTCCTCTTCCGCTGTGCAGGAGAGGACGATTCACGCGAATGATCACGCAGCCCACCCTAGCCACCCACCATCCTTCTGTCCTACACTGGCCACCATGCACCTCGACATGAAGACGGCAGAAACAATCCTCACGGCACGGCTGGGCACCATTCCCGAAGCGGGCGACATCGCCTGGGCCACGGTCTGGCTCGAAGCCTGCGGCTATTCCGGCGTCAAGCTTCTGGGCGAGGCGCTGAAGGACGAGCGCCGCACGCTGGAGCTCACCCGCGATTCACTGGGCATCGACATGCAGGAGGTCTCCTGCGCCTTCCTCGCGCCCGCCATCATGCGTGACGTTGCAGCCAATGGACGTGTCTTCCTGCGCAACGTCCGCCACGGCCTCTACCTGCTGCCCTTCACGGTGCACGCGAATATTGGGCTGGGCTGCCCGGTGGACCCCTCCTTCGCGGTGGGCGGCGAGCGCCACAAGAACCCCTATGGCGAGAAGCTGGCGCTGGCCGCCGCCGACGGCCTGGAGATCGACGACGAAGCCTGGGCGCAGATCTAGCACTTCCCCGTTCCGCGCTCCCACGCAGTGGGGGAGAGGAACAGAGTTGGAAGAGCCCTTGGCGAAGCCCCGTCGCGACAGCTAGAACAGACCTTTCACGTAAGGAGTTCTTTCATGCCAGGTCCACTCGCCGGTCTTCGCGTCCTCGACTTGAGCCGCGTGCTGGCAGGCCCATGGGCCACGCAGATCCTCGCCGATTTCGGCGCGCAGGTGATCAAGGTCGAGAAGCCCGGCGAGGGTGACGACACGCGCGGCTGGGGCCCTCCCTTCATCACCAACCCCGATGGCACGAAGGGCGATGCCGCCTATTTCCTCTCCACCAACCGCGGCAAGTGGTCGGTGGAGATCGATATGGCCAAGCCCGAAGGCCAGAAGCTGATCCGTGAACTGGCGGCGAAGTCCGACATCGTCATGGAGAACTTCAAGGTCGGCGGCCTGAAGAAATACGGCCTCGACTATGAGAGCCTCAAGGCCGTCAACCCGCGCCTGATCTATTGTTCGCTCACCGGCTTCGGCCAGACTGGCCCTTACGCGCAGCGCGCCGGCTATGACTTCATGATCCAGGGCATGGGCGGCATCATGTCGGTGACGGGCCAGCCTGACGGCATGCCGGGTGCCGAGCCGATGAAGATCGGCGTGGCCTTCGCCGACATCTTCACCGGGCTCTACTGCACCATCGGCATACAGGCTGCCCTGTACCACCGTGAGCGCACGGGCGAGGGCCAGCATCTCGACGTGGCGCTGCTCGATTCTCAAGTTGGCGTGCTGGCCAACCAGGCGCTGAACTATCTCGTCGGCGGCACGGCGCCCACAAGGCTTGGCAACGCGCATCCCAACATCGTGCCCTACCAGACCTTCGCCACCAGCGACGGCTACATCATCATGGCGGTGGCCAATGATCGTCAGTTCAAGGAGTATTGCGCCATCATCGGGCTGGCGCATCTGGCCGACGACGAACGTTTCAAGCTCAACCGCGGCCGGGTGGTGAACCGCGCCGAGCTGATCCCCGTGCTCGTCGAACCGATGAAGACGCGCACCACGGCGGCGTGGGTCGCGGCCTTCGAGAGTGCGGCCATCCCCTGCGGCCCCATCAACACCATCGACGAGGTCTTCGCCAACGAGCAGGTGCTGGCGCGCGGGCTGCAGATCGGCCTGACGCGTGACGACGGCGTGCAGGTGCCGGGTGTCGCGAACCCCATCGTCTTCTCCGAAACCCCCATCCAGTACGACAAGGCCCCGCCGCGCCTGGGCGACGGCACAGAGAAGGTCCTGAGCGAGGAACTGGGGCTGGGGCCTGAGGATATCGCACGCCTGCGCAAGGACGGCGTGATCGGCTGAGTGCGATGCAAGTCTTCTCCCGCCCCTTTTATCGGGAGAGGACGATGTGCGGGTTTTCGCCCGGGCATGATGAACATGAGAGAGAATACACCCCTCCCGCAGGCATGACGGCAATTGCGGGCCGGAAAATCAGATTCACGATGTCAATCAGCAGCAGGCACTTCAAGGAAATCATACCTAGCATGGGCGCCGCCTGAGGTCAAGGAAAATTATCCTGTCTTGGACCTGGCAATTCTTCGGTCACAAAAAAATGCCCGGGACGAGCCCGGGCACCTTGTCTTCAGGAATATGCCTGAGGCGCTTATGCAGCGCCCTCGCGCGAGCGGGGCGGCAGGTTGCCGCCGGGCGTCATGTGGTCCACGGCCTGCGGCAACACCTGGGAGAGGCGCTTCAGCAACTCGGCGCGGGAGAGCCCCGTCTGCTGGGCCAGCGTGTCGAGAAGGTCCGGGCCCAGGGCCTGGCCCATCTGGTTCTCGTCGACGGGTTCGTTCTGTCCGGTGGAGACCCAGCTGTCAGCCTGCTTGCCGAGGCCGGATTTGCGGAAATGATCGACCAGGTCGCCGAGGCCGCCGGTGGCAGCACCCCCCGGCAGGCCCAGCGTGGCGCCACCCGGGAGGGCTGCGCCGCCCGGGAGCGCTGCGCCACCCGGGGCAGCCTGCATGTTCTTGACGAATTCACCAATCTTATCACGGTTTTGGTAGCCGACAACGGCCACAAGGCCCAGCAGGGCGGCGAGGGAAGGCATGCGGTTTGACATGTAACGCTCCACGTTTATGGTCTTCTCAGGTGGCCCCGGTCACCCGGATTGCAAGGGGGCTTAGGGAACGGGAGGTTCCCCTCGCCGTCTGGTAATCCTTTTCTACTCAACCATAGGGGACGTTGATGTCAATCATTTGGACAATCATCATCGGATTTGTTGCGGGGATCATCGCCAAGTTTCTGATGCCAGGACCGAACGAGCCGCAGGGCTTCGTGCTGACCGCCATTCTCGGCATCGTCGGTGCCTTCGTGGCCACCTGGCTCGGCCAGGCTCTGGGCTGGTATGGCCCGGACCAGGGTGCAGGCCTGATCGGCGCCGTTGTCGGCGCCGTCATCGTGCTGGCGGTCTGGGGCATGATTTCGAAGAACCGCAAGGCCTGAACCGGAAACCAATCCGACACGGGCGGGACGAGGCTTCGTCCCGCCCTTTTTCCATGTCGCTTTCAGGCTATCGGCGGGTTTTCGGACCGGGCATACAACTGCCACCATGGCCAATCTCATCATCACCTACTGGCGCGACATTCCTTCTGCGGTTTCGGTCAAGATCGGCCGCAAGGAGGAAAAGCGCATGCTCGCCGACCGCTTCCAGGAAGCGATCGACATGGCCGCCATGCGCGGCGGCGCCTCCGATACCGACAGCTACCTCGCCGACTGGCGCCGGGCCG